>NZ_CP024866.1:2807265-3107265 GCF_004136015.1 Pseudomonas sp. ACM7
TCGACAACAACGCGGCGGAGCGCGCGATAAAGCCGTTTGTAATCGGGCGCAAGGCATGGCTGTTCAGCGACACGCCCAAGGGTGCCACCGCCAGTGCGCAGATCTACAGTTTGGTCGAGACCGCCAAGGTCAACGGCCAGGAGCCTTATACGTGGCTGCGCCACGTACTGGAAAGACTACCGCAGGCACAATCGGTTGGGGACTACGAAGCCTTGCTGCCATGGAACTGCTCGCCAGAGATGCCACGGTAAACGACTGCCTCATCTTGAGGTAGGTGTAGTTCGTGGATCGGTTACGTTCCGGAGGGCGCGGATGATTACGAAAAAAGTCGGAACAAGGGGTTGTTGCCGACCCTGCGTGATTGGAGTCCCGGCGAGACGTTGGTGCACCGGCTTTTGAAGTTGGCGAATTAGGACAAAAGGGGACGGGTTTATTTAATTGACTTCACCGTTTTGTGGGGCGTTCATCAGTAAACAAATGCGCCTCCTTTTTGCAATTAAGAGGCAGAAACAGTGATTAAGGTCGCGGCTTTGTATTTGTTGCCCTCGTTTTTGCTGGCGTACGCTGGAGAGGATCTAATTGTTGAAAGCAATGGTTGTGTGATGAAGGTAAAAGATTTCGCTGGTTTCTCATCTGGGAAAACTAGTGAAGGCGAGACCCTTGTTAAATACAAATATAAAGACGGTAGGGTGCGGGATATCAAGGTCGGCTGCGAAGATATGACTCTGGCGGATGCAATAGCTGGCGATTATGTGCAAGAGAAAGTTGGATTGAAAGTTGGAACTGGATCGCATCCGCTATCAAAAGCAAGACTGTACTCTGGTAGCAATTGGTCTGGAGTAGAGGGCGTATATTTTTTAGGTGCCGTCTGTTTTACCACATCATTTGAGGCGGGCAAGAATCATGTTTTTTTTATAGAGACATGTGGCGAGGAAAAGGACACGAATGAGGTGAGGAGAAGCTTTCTGTCGTTGCTTAAACACGCTGAGACTTATTACGTTGAACCTGGTAATAAATAACAGTTAGACAGAGGGGTAAATTTGTTTTTGTAGTTGGGGATAAAATAAGTCTGTGGCCTTTGTTTCTGGAAATGCGGCACACCTGAATCAAACTGAAAAAATTGCAGGCGCAAGTCTTTTAAGAATGATCCGTTCGTGGATCAACAGGGAAGTAAATGGAAGTGGCCAGATTTTTTAGTTGTGTGTGCGTAGTTGTATCAATCATCGGTTTTTCGTCACAACCAGCGTTAGCCAAAGACCTGCAAACCATCGAGCAGATGCACCCGCCGGTGGTGGCTTCAGTGGGTGAGCAGAAGATCACGGTATTGTTCTTGAAGAACACACTTAAAGGCCAGACGAAAGGCGCGTACGTGCCCGATGGTGAGGTTTTCTACGCGACGATGAGTGCTACGAAGCCAAAACTCACTTATGTGGCGCCCGTCAATGGCGAACAGATAGCTTCGGTGTTCTTCTTCGAGCGAAAATTCCCTGAACGAGCGGGGAAGTCCTTGTATGTGCTGACGAAAAACAAAGAGTCGAACAGTGGCTTCGAAGGCTATTCCTATTCGACGCTTGAGTTGCCGCTCATCAAGGACGGCGATCAGTTGTCTTTGGGGTTCTTTCGCGGTGACCTGCCAGATCCTGAGATGCAGAACTGCCGCGATGGGCGAAATCTGGAAGCGGGCGTAGATGTTGAATGTGCTTACAAGGATGCGGCGAGTATTAAAAAGCGTCTGGCAGACTTGGATGCAAAGATTATTGCGGATTCAAAACTGGAACATAGCATCAGCCAGGAGACGCGCAAAACCGGTGGTGACGCGGCCAATGTTGCTTGTCCCTCGAACGAGTTTTCAGCGTTCCTCGCAGCCTTTTCCGAGCGCGTAGACGTGCAAAAAACGTTCGTTCAACAGCCACTTCAATTAGTCACGACCGTGGCGGGAGATCCCGAGCCTGAGATGGAAAAGCGCAACGTCAGCGGCGATCAGATCAAGTTTCCAATCATCCCGGATCGCGTGAAACGAGAGGCCGGCGGTCTTACGTTGACCGTCAAGGAAGAGCAGGGCAACAACGCCACGGCGATCTTGCAGAAGCCGGATACCGATTATGTCTTCGAGTATCAGTTTGTTCGTGGGCAATGTTGGCGGCTTGCAGAGGTCTCGGATTTTTCACTTTAGACATGCGGTAAGCGCTACTGAGAGCACGTCAACGTTCTCAAAAAAATGAGATCAGAGGGATTTGTGAAGAGGTTATTTTTAATGCTGTTGTTGGTATTGCCGCTGACGGCCCGCAGTGAGATCACAACACAGGTTTCTTGTTTCCGTTCGCTGGAAGGCAAAAACAATTTCGAATTCAGAACCTATTACGACTCGGCCACCAAATGGAGCGGCGCGGGGGTTAGGTATAGCAAGTCGAAGAAGGCCATTCCTCTTGTCTATCGGAACACTGAGGAAGAGGTCATGACGGAGGGCGGGCCTTATCAGTTCACGACGACTTGGGTGGAGGTTTCTGACGGTGTGGTGACGGGGGATTATGAAAGGGCGACTCAGGGGGCTCGGGTAAACTCGATGTACTACTCGAATTACAAATCCGGTAAGAAGTATTCGTTCGATCAAGATATCAGCATGGAGGCGTCACCAGAGACAGGCTGTCAGTGGTGAGTCGAGATCATCGAGAAAGGGGACTCAACGTCCCCTTTTTCTTTCTGTGGTTCCTTTATGCCTTCGCCCGATGCTCCGCCGGATTCGGCGAATCAATGTGATCCAGCGCTCGTTCCACTAACAGATGTACACCGTCCGCCATCCTGCTGAGTGCTAGGGCGACTGATCGGCGTGAGCCTTCCACACCGTCGGCCAGGTCAGCGGCGATGGCGCTGATAGATAGCAGGTCTTCCGAGGCGTTGGCCAGGAGGGTTTCGGTGTGGAGGTCGGGAGCGACGATGAAGAGGTAGCCTTTGCGACGTTTTTGTTTTTCGTCGGGAGGTGGCGCGAAGTGATGGTCGAGGGCGCGTTCGGCGGCTTCGTGGAGCTTTTTGGAATCGAAGGATTCGTAGGGGGATGTGTCTTCGTGTTCTGGAGGATTGGGTGTTGGCTTGATCATTGGTATGTCCCGATATGTGTTTTGGATGTGGCTGTCTCCTCTTCGCTTGCATTCGAATAAGGGTGGCAGCCGTGCGCAGGTGTGCAAGACCGGGCATATCGGACCCCGGCAGACCCCAAAGGGACCTCCCACGCACAGCCGCCATAAAGCATTTACAGCGAGCATGAAAACGCTCGATGTTCGGTTTGGCGATTGTGCGGCGATATGTACCGGACTTGCACGTCCGTGTCACCGTTTTTGCGGTAACGAACAAAGACTATCGGTGAAGCCTAAGGCTGCCTAGTTCACGAACAGCACCACGGGTTGAAGGAAATATCCGATGGATTCGAGCGTAGAAAGATCAAAATATCTTCGCTTTTAAACAGCTGGTTTCGTCAATGACTTGGTAGTCATCAGCGTCAAAAAGATCTGTATCTTCTTCTAACGCAACCAGATAGTGGCGTTCTTGCTTGAAGCCGCTACACTGCGCCGGCCGTTCATTTTCCTTTTGAGGCTGTGCGCATGAAATTTCGTTTTCTTCTGTGGATGCTGGGTTTGTTGATGGGTAAGGCCAGTCGGACTAATCCTGCATTTCAGCAGCAATTGAGTGACAAGGAATTGGTGTTTCAGCTACAGACCCTGGACGGGAAAGTGGCGCGGCATTTCTTTGTGAAGGATCAGCGCATCACCAGCAAGTCCGGCGTGTATGCCGAGCCGGCGTTTGCGATTGCCTTTAAAGATGCGGCGTATGGCTTTGCCACGATGCAGGCGAAGAACAAGCAGTTGGCGTTTATGACGGGGATTCAGGACAAGTCGATTCAGATCAAGGGCAACCCGGCGCTGGTGATGTGGTTCCAGGGGTTGACCAAGTATTTGAAGCCACGGAAGAAGCCTGCGACCGCTCGTTGATCAAATTGATGTCCGCTGACGTTAAGGCTTAAAGGGTCAGCGCTTTGGCCTGAAAAGACAATAGAACTGTCATTTCTTACAGGTGCTGAGCGTTGGGGTTAACTGCTCCAATGAAGTTCGAATCCGAAACGAATTCATCACTATCGACGGAGCAAGGCCATGACTCAGATTCAATCAGCGGCGCGACCAGGCACTCTTGACCCAAGCTTTGGCGAGAAGGGAGTGCTCAAGCTGTCAATCCCCGGTGCTTCCGGAAAACTTCCAAGTGCTGTCCTGGCGTTACCCGACAATAAGTTACTTGTGGTCATTCAGTCCCAGACGCCCAAGATTTTTGTCTCGGTGGCAAAGCTGAATGCAGATGGGACCCCTGATGATCAGTTTGGCGTTGGAGGGGTTGTTAACGTGATTTTGCCCGATCACGAAATGGAGATCCTGCGTGGCTTCACTCCATTGGCCGACGGCGGATGGCTGATCAGCGGTCAGTATCGGCAAGGCATGGTGGTCTTGCGTCAACGCAAAGATGGCAAACTGGCAGATAACTTCGGTGAGGGCGGCGTACTGCTTTTACCCAACAGACCTGGGAGCGATTCCGAGTGGTCGGATACCAAGGGTATTGAAGCTCATCGGCATGGCGAAAATAGCGCTGAGCAAGCCCCCAAGGCCATGATGAGTGGCGCAGTTGCTTCTTTGGCTGAGGATCCGGATGGAAAAATCATTCTGGCCAAATACCACTGGGATGCTTCGGGTAATTCTGGACAGGCTGTGCTTCGACTAAATGCCGATGGTTCTCCCGACAAGAGTTTTAATGGGACAGGCTTTGCGTACATCGATCTGGGAGGTATCACAACTAACTACATTACCATCGTTGCTGTCGCAGTTCAGGCGAACGGCCGAGTATTGGTGTGCGGCAATTTCCAAAGCGAAACCGATCCGCTGGTTGCCTTTGTGACGCGTTTTGACGCGCAGGGACGAGTCGATCCTGAGTTTAATCGCGGCCGGCCCTTGATTTTGTCTCCTGCCAATATGCTCTGGACTGAGCTTCGTGCAATTAAGGTCAATGAGAGCGATGGCAGAATTGTCGCAGTGGGCCGAGCAATCCGGGAGGATATGCAAAACACAGGACTGATTGTTGTTCTAAACGCTAGCGGCTCTTTCAACCGTGTCTTCAATGAAGGGCAGCCATTGTTCTCCAATATGTTGCCTCAGGGACTCAGTTGGGACAAATGCGCCTTGCAGGCGAATGGAGCATTCATCGTCAGCGGGAGTGGTGGTGACGGCCATGTGAGTAAAGATCTCTGTGCCGTGACTGCGCGATATCTTCCTGATGGTTCGCTGGATGCGGATTTTAACGACGGTGATGGCTATAGCGTTTTCCTGGAAGAGGGCTTGTTTACGGCGACTCAGGACATGACGGTCATGGGCGATGGTCGGATCGTATTGTGTGGCAACTACTGGGTGGATGCTGAACCTTGGCCCGACGTGATTGGCGGTTGGGTTTTGCGCTATCTTGCGTGAGTTATTCAGTTAGACCGAGCTGGATTCATCGCGAGCAGGCTCGCTCCCACAGGGATCACCTAAATCCTGTGGGAGCGAGCCTGCTCCCGAATGCTTTTACGCCTGGGTGAATTGCGAAGCCAGTTCGCGCAGCAGCACTTCAGCCTCAAGCACTTTGCTGACGACGTCGTTGGCTTTGTCGCGAGTCAGGCCAACACGCTCCAACAACGCATCCGGAATGTCTTCATCCGGACCAGAGCCAATCCCGCGACTACGCAGCAATCGCACAGCCAGGCACACGAGGTTTGGGTACTCGGCGTAATCGCCGTCGTAGCCCGGGTCGTGCTGGAAGCGCAGCGCGGTGGCCAGCTCTTCGGGCATGTCCCAGTAGCGCATCAGCCACGAGCCGATCTGTTCACGGCTGATGCCCAGCAAGTGTTGCTCGACGTAGCTGTGGCACAGGTGCGGGTTGACCTCCAGGTGGCGGCAGATCAGCGAGAAGTGCGGCGGGAACACATGGGCCAGCAGTAAGTAACCGAAGTTGTGCAGCAGGCCGGCGAGGTAGGTCAGGCCGGCTTCCGGGCGCTGGGCGCGCGGCATGGCGCGGGTCAGGCCTTCGATGACGGCGGCGGTGTAGATCGATTGCTGCCAGTACGGCGTGGTGTGTTGTGGGTGGTCTTTGGGCAGGCTCAGGGTTTTGCCCAGGGCCAGGCCCAGCGCCAGGTTGATCACCAGGTCGAAACCCAGGACCCGCACGATCGCGTCTTCTACTGAACGAATCTTGCCCGGCGAGGCGTAGTACGGCGACGCCGCCCAGCTCACGACTTGTGCGGCCAGGGCCGGGTCGGTTTCGACGACGCCGGTGATGTCGTCGATGGTGGCGTTGGGGTCGACGCGCAGTTTGATGATTTTCTGCGCGGTCTCGGCCAGCGGCGGAATTTCGATGGTCTCTTCCAGACGCTGCTGGATGCGCCGCGCGGTGAACGCTTGAACGGCCTGGGTGATTTCCTCGCGGTCATCGTGAGGGCGGTCGAGGTTTGGGCGAATGCTGGTCAGCGCTTCGCCGAAGTTGGCGGCGCTGGCCTTGGTCAGCATGGTCTTGAAGTCTTCACTGGTGACTTCCAGCAGCACGCCGGGCTCGCCCGAGTTGATCAGCAACTTCGGCTCGCGCAGCAGGCTCTCTTCATACAGGCACGGTGAACTGGTGAGCGCCGGCATACCGGGCAGCAGGCTCAGGTTGTGTTTACCGAGCATTTTTACCAGCCGTTCAGTCGACACGGCGGTGAGGCGGCGGCCCGTCAATTCGGCGAGGCTATTGAGGTCCAGCAATTGGCTCTGCGGGAACAGCACCATGAGCGTGCCCACGGCGTCATCGAGCAGAACAGCCTGCACTTTGCGTGCGGCGTTCAGGCCGTGATGGTCGAGGACTTCTTCGTACGCAATACCCAGTTTGCCCAGCATCAGCCGAATAACCGACGGAGCGTGCGGGGTGGCAGGTGCGAGGGCAACTTCGGTCATGGTCTGTATCCGTTTTAAAACAATGGCAGGAGTATAACCAGCTTGCTCAGAACGGTGGTTCAGAAACTGCGACGGTGCTCACACTTGGCCGTATTGCTGCCCATGACGTAGCCAGCGGTCGAGCAGCGGGCTGACGTGATCCGGCCAGCGTTCCAGCAGCGCCTGGGCGGCGTCGCGCACGGCGGGCAGCAGATCGGCGTCGCGCATCAGGTCGGCGACCTTGAATTGCAGCAGGCCGGTCTGGCGCGTACCGAGCATTTCGCCGGGGCCGCGCAGCTCAAGGTCTTTTTCGGCGATGACAAACCCGTCGTTGGTTTCGCGCATGATGCCCAAACGCTGACGACCGATCTGTGACAGCGGCGGATGGTAGAGCAGCACGCAATGGCTGGCCGCACTGCCTCGACCGACTCGACCGCGCAACTGGTGCAATTGCGCAAGCCCGAGGCGTTCGGGGTTTTCGATGATCATCAGGCTGGCGTTGGGCACGTCGACGCCGACTTCAATCACCGTGGTGGCGACCAGCAGTTGCAGGTTGCCGGCCTTGAATTCGGCCATGACCGCGGCTTTTTCGACGGGCTTCATGCGACCGTGGATCAGCCCGACCTTCAACTCGCCGAGTGCGGCGGTGAGGTCTTCGTAAGTGGTTTCGGCAGCCTGGCAAGTCAGCTCTTCCGACTCTTCGATCAGCGTGCACACCCAATAGGCCTGGCGCCCTTCAGCGCAGGCGCCGCGCACCCGTTCGATGACTTCGACGCGCCGGGTATCGGTGATCAGCACGGTGTTCACCGGGGTCCGGCCAGGCGGTAGTTCGTCGAGGATCGAGGTGTCGAGGTCGGCGTAGGCGCTCATGGCCAGCGTCCGGGGAATCGGTGTCGCGGTCATGATCAGCTGGTGCGGGCACATCCGCCCGCCGACACCTTTCTGCCGCAACGCCAGCCGCTGTTGCACGCCGAAGCGGTGCTGTTCGTCGATGATCGCCAGTGCGAGGTTTTTGAACTGCACTTCGTCCTGGAACAACGCGTGGGTGCCGACCACCATTGGTGTGCCACTGGCGATCTGCTCCAGTGCGGCCACACGGTTCTTGCCTTTGAGCTTGCCGGCCAGCCACGCCACTTCAATGCCCAGCGGTTCGAGCCAGCGTTTGAAGGTGATGAAGTGCTGCTCGGCGAGGATTTCGGTGGGCGCCATCAGCGCGACTTGATAACCGGCCTCCAAGGCCTGGAGTGCAGCGAGGGCAGCGACCACGGTTTTACCCGCGCCGACGTCGCCCTGAATCAACCGCAACATGGGCTCGTGCTGACTGAGGTCGTAGGCGATTTCGTTGCCGACCCGTTGCTGAGCGCCGGTCGGAGTGAAACCGAGGTTGGCTAGATACTGGGCCGGCAGCCGGGTGGCTTTCGGCATTGCCGGCGCGCGCAGGGAACGCATGCTCTCGCGCAGGCGCTGCTGGGATAGTTGATGGGTCAGCAGTTCTTCGAAGGCCAGGCGGTGCTGCGCCCAGTGATGACCGAGGGCGAGTTCGTCGACGTCGGCATCGGCCGGCGGGTGGTGCAGGTAGCGGATCGCATCGGCCAGCGGCGCCAGTTGATAGTCCCGCGCCAGTTCGGTCGGCAGCCAGTCGGGCAGGCTGGTAGGGCCGAGCATCGTCAGGGTTTGCATGCACAACTGGCGCAAGCGCTGTTGAGTCAGGCCTTCAGTGAGCGGGTAAACCGGGGTCAGGGTTTCGTCCACCGGCGGCGGCTCGTCGCCGGTGATTGCGCGGTATTCCGGGTGATAGATTTCCAGCCCCGACGCACCGGGCCGTGCTTCGCCGTAGCAGCGAATGCGCGTGCCGCGTTTGAGGCCTTCTTTCTGGGCGTTGCTGAAATGGTAGAAGCGCAGGCTGAGCCCGCCGGTGCCGTCCTGCAGGCGCACCACCAGGCTGCGGCGGCGACCCATGACCACATCGGCGCCGCTGACGGTGCCTTCGATAACGGCGTCTTGCCCCGGTCGCAAATGGCCGATCGGGACGACACGCGTGCGGTCCTGATAGCGCAGGGGCAGGTGGAACAGCACATCCTGGAGATTCTCCAGGCCGACCTTGGCCAACTTCTCGGCCATGGCTTCGCCGACACCCTTGAGTGCCGTCACCGACACTTGCGACAACTCGGTCATGGCAGCGACTTAGGCCGCAACCACCGGTGCTTGTGGCTTGGCCACCGAGCACAGGCGAATGGAGTCAGCGAGGATTTCAATCGCTTTCGGCCGCGGGAAGCTCGCGCGCCAGGCAATGGCCACGGTGCGGAACGGCACCGGAGGCGTCAGTGGGCGCACTTCGATCACGCCGGGAGCATAGTGATGACTGTCGACCGCCGACAGCGGCAGGATCGAGATGCCGAGGCCGGACGCAACCATGTGGCGGATGGTTTCCAGGGAACTGGATTCCACCGTGGTGTGCTTGGCGCCGTCGTTGCCTTTGGCCAGGGTCGGGCAGGCTTCCAGCACTTGATCACGGAAACAATGGCCTTCGCCGAGCAGCAGCAGGCTCTTGTCGTTGAGCAGCGCGGCGTCGATGGATTCTTTTTGGGTCCACGGGTGCTGGGCCGGCATCAGGACGTAGAACGGTTCGTCGTAGAGCTGGAGGGTCAGCACGTCGGCTTCGTTGAACGGCAGGGCAATGATGATCGCGTCGAGCTCGCCGTTGCGCAGTTTGTCGCGCAGCACGTGGGTGAAGTTTTCTTCGATGTACAACGGCATCTGCGGGGCGACCCGGTGCAGTTGTGGAATCAGGTGCGGAAACAGGTACGGGCCGACGGTGTAGATCGCGCCGACTTTCAGCGGCGCGGTCAGCTGGTTCTTGCCGGCCTGGGCCAGTTCGCGGATGCCTTGGGCCTGTTCCAGCACTTTCTGCGCCTGGGCGACAATGCCTTCACCGACCGGGGTCAGGCGCACGGCACTCTTGCTGCGCTCGAAAATCAGCACACCGAGTTCGTCTTCAAGCTTTTTCACGCCCACCGACAGGGTCGGCTGGCTGACATGGCAACGCTCGGCCGCGTGGCCGAAGTGCTGCTCTTGGGCGAGGGTAACGATGTAGCGTAATTCTGTAAGAGTCATAGCAAGCGTCCATGAAGTTGCGAGCCAAGCATACCGGCTGCAATCGATAGACGCACGTTATCAGACTGAGTGCGTTGAGTGACACAGGGCAAAGCAGGTTTGCCGCTGGCGGATATGCAAAAGGCACCTTTCGGGTGCCTTATCGCCGCTATTTCTGTCGCTGAGGATCCCCTGTGGGAGCGGGCTTGCTCGCGAAGACGCTGTGTCAGTCAAAGTTGATGTCGACTGTCACACCGCTTTCGCGAGCAAGCCCGCTCCCACATGGGGATCTGCTGTGTTTTAGCGCCGGCGTTTTTCCAGCGAGTAAACAAACGGCGCAACGATTTCGATGGCGCCATTGGTCAACATGTCGGCCGGTGGCTTTGGCAGCGGCTGGGCGCGGCGGATCATTTCCAGGGTGGCCCGGTCCAGATCGGTGTTACCGGAAGCGGTCACCAGTTCGAACGACAACACGTTACCTTCGGCATCTACCACGAAGCGCAGACGGTTCATGCCTTCCTTGTTCCGCGCCTGCGCACTGGCCGGGTACTTCTTGTACTTGGCCAAGTGAGCGAGCAGGGTGCCTTGCCAGCTGGCCTTGGCCGCTTGCTGCGCCGGTGATGGGCCCGGTGCCGGCTGAGCGGATTTCTCTGTTGGCGCCTGAGTCGGTTGCGCGTCGCTCGGTTTTTCCTCGGACGGCTTCTCTTTAGGCGGTTCCGGCTTTTTCTCCACAGGCTTGGGCGGTTGAGGCTTTGGCTTTGGTTTGACCGGTTTCGGCACGGCGATCTCGGCCTTTGGCGCTTCAGCCAGCTTCGGTATCGGCAGTTCTTCCACCGGAGCGGGTGGCTGTGGCGGCGTTATGACCTTCGGCGGTGCCGGCGGTGGCGGGGCCGGAACCGGCGCCAACTCGACCATCATCGCCTGTGGCGGCAGCTCGATCGGGGGGCGCGACGTCCAGTTCAGCACCAGCGCAATGGCCAGCGCATGGACGCCCAGCACCACGGCTAGGCTCCCGCTATAACGCGTCAGCTTTTGGCGCGTCGTGATCATTTCTTGACTGCCGTCTCGAGTCCGACCAGACCCACCTTCAGGTAACCGGCAGAGCGCAGGTTGTCCATCACGCTCATCAGGTCGCCGTAATCCACGCCTTTATCGGCCTGGAAGAAGATCGTCGTGTCTTTCTTGCCTTTGGTCTTGGCGTCGAGGGTGGCACCGAGTGCTTCGGCCTTCACTTCGTCTTCGCCAAGGAACAGGCGTTGATCAGCCTTGACGCTGAGGAACACCGGTTTCTCTGGCCGTGGCGCCGGTTTGGCGCTGGAGGCCGGCAGGTCGACCTTGATGTCCACGGTGGCGAGCGGGGCCGCCACCATGAAGATGATCAACAGCACCAGCATCACGTCGATGAACGGTGTGACGTTGATTTCGTGGTTCTCGGCCAGATCGTCATCTGCGCCTTCTTTCAAATGCAAGCCCATGGCTAATTACCCTACTTTGACCATGTGGGGTTGCGCGGATCGCTCGGTGGTCGGCAGGTGATCGAGGTCGCGGCTGACCAGCAGCAGGACTTCAGCCGAGGCATCGGATACTTGCGCCTTGTAACCGGCAATGGAGCGGGCAAAGACGTTGTAGATCACTACGGCTGGAATCGCTGCAACCAGGCCCAACGCGGTGGCCAGCAGGGCTTCGGCGATGCCGGGAGCCACGACGGCGAGGTTGGTGGTCTGGGTTTTGGCGATACCGATGAAGCTGTTCATGATGCCCCACACGGTACCGAACAGGCCGACGAACGGCGCGGTGGAGCCGATGGTGGCGAGCACGCCGGTGCCGCTGCTCATGTTGCGACCGCAGGCAGCGACCAGGCGCTCAAGACGGAAGGCGACGCGTTCCTTGATGCCTTCTTTCTCGCGGCTGTTGACCGACAAACGCATCTCTTCCAGGGCGTCATGCACCAGCAAATTGGCGAGGGTGCCTTGCTTGGTGGCTGTCGCACTGGCTTCTTTAAGGGTGGTGGCTTTTTTCAGGTGGACGATTTCGGTGCGCAGACGACGCTTGGCGCCCATCAGCTCGAAGCCTTTGGCGATCCAGATGGTCCAGGTGATGATCGAGGCGATGGCCAGACCAATCATCACGATTTTCACGATGATGTCGGCGTTCTGGTACATGCCCCATGGGGACAGGTCGTGGGCCATGCCCAGAGTGTTGTCGGCTTCGAGGACTTCCGGAACGTCTTCGGCGGTGGTGTCTACGGCTTGGGCCGGGTCGGTCGCAGCTGGGGTAACATGATCGGCTGGAGCTGGAGCTGGAGCTGGAGCTGGAGCAGCAGTGGCGGCAGCCGGAGTGGCTGGCACTTGTGCGTCAGCGAAAGCGGCGGTCGGCGCCAGCATCAGGCTGAGCAGCAGGGCGGCCACCGCGCTCCAGGCGCGAGGTCGTTTGGTTGGCGAAGCGGGGAATTGATTGGGTGTCATGCTGGCCGGACCTGAGAAAGAAAAACGGTAGTTGCTCTTCCAGGCCTCGTAAGGCCGAGAACAAAAGTGGCTGGCATTATTGCAATTAATTCTTGTTAACAAAAGTAATAGCGTCTCTTTTTTTCCTCCATTACTAGCCGCTCATCCATTTCGGGCGCTAGTCTGTACCTTTCTTGAGGGAGTTTTCTGATGTCCGCGCCTTCTGTTTTGATTGCCGGCTGCGGTGATATTGGCAGTCGTCTGGCTACGCAATTGGTCGCTTGCGGGTGGGAGGTTCATGGCCTGAGGCGTGACGTTTCACGCTTGCCCGAGGGCGTCATTAGCGTTGCCGGCGACTTGTTCAATGAAGACTGCCCGGCGACCTGGCCGGTCGGAGCGGTGGATTACCTGGTGTATTGCGCGGCTGCCACTGATCACGATGAGGCGGGTTACCGCGCCGCTTATGTTCAGGGTTTGCAGCACGTGCTGGAGTGGCTGGGCGACTACGGGCAAGAGCCCAATCGACTGCTGTTCGTTTCCAGTAGCAGCGTTTACGGCCAGCAGGACGGCGAGTGGGTCGACGAGACTTCGCCTGCTGTGGCCGCTGGCTATTCAGGGCGTGTGATGCTGGAAGCCGAGCAGATTGCCCTCAATAGCGGCATTCCGGCCAGCATTGTGCGTTTAACCGGTATCTATGGTCCGGGCCGTGAGTGGCTGTTGACCCAAGTTCGCCGCGGCTATCGCGTTGCGGTCGATCCACCGTTGTATGGCAACCGTATTCATGCAGACGACGCGGCGGGGCTGATGGCCTGCTTGCTTGAGGCGGACCGGCGCGGCGTGGCGCTGGATGACGTCTATATCGGCGTCGACGATGCGCCAGCACCACTGGCAGAAGTGGTGGGCTGGCTACGAGAGTATTTGGGCGTGACCGAATGGGATGACGATGCGAGCGTGCGGCGCACTGGCAGCAAGCGCTGCCGCAATGTGCGGGCCAAAGCCTTGGGCTGGACACCGAAGTACCCAAGTTACCGCGAAGGTTATGCCGCGATACTTGCCCAAGGGGCTTGAACTGATCGAGCCTCTAAACAACAGGCGCCTGCGGGCGCCTTTGTTTTTGGGTCATTGTTTTACCAGCAGCCACTGGCGTGGGCCGGGGGTGAAGTGGGGGATTTCGTCTGGCCGGGATTGATTGATTGCCTGGAACATCTCCAGTTGCTTGCCTTTGCGAACGAAAATCCATGTGTCACTCAGGTCACCCGTGCCCAGATACAAGGTGTCATTGCCTGCGCCTTGGCTGGCGCAATCACCGTCCAGGCATAACTCGTATCGATCGGTTCCCGGTAACCCTGAAACATGGCCATCTTCCGTAAACTCGACTATTTGGCCTGTTTCGTGACCGCCGATAATTTTCCACTGCCCGCCCAGGTAAGCGGCATTGAGGGCATTCCTGAAGGTGTTTCCCCACCTTGTCCCCGTTTTGGCGGTCTTGCTGGGGCGACTGAACACCTGCTGCGGGACGTGCTCCTTGGCCAGTTGGGTCAGTCGCTTGCCATCCAGGCGCAGCTCGTCAGTGCCGTAGCCGTTGTAGTCGACGGTCCAGGCATTGGGGGACTTTTGCAGCAGTTGGCCTCCACCCCTCTCAAAACCGCTGCTCACTTGCGCCTTGCCGGTGCGAGTGTTGATGTCCCATTCCAGATTCCGGCCATGGGTGTTTAAGGATTCATGTAAAGACTGGCCTTGGGCCGCTGCATCGATGGCCGCCTGATTGATCCAGATACCACTGATATCCGTTTCGGCGGGAATAGAGGTGCAGCCGCCGAGCAGCAAAAGGCTGAGGACAAGCAGTGGGCGCATGTTCAATCCTTGAGAGGGGTGAAGAATTTCACGGCGCAGGCTAAAGAAAAAGGAGCCCGTAGGCTCCTATATTCTGTATCACTGTTTTTCCAGCAACCACTTGCGATCACCCGGGGTGAACTGCGGCATTTCATCCGCCTGGGCGGTGTTCACTGCCTGGAGGATTTCCAGTTCCTTGCCCTTGCGCGCAAAGATCCAGGTGTTGCCCTGACCATTCGCCTGTAGCCACATGTTGTCATTGCCGCCGCTCATCGACGCGCAATCGCCCGCCAGACACAGGGCATAACGATCCGCCCCCGGCAGGCCGGCAACCTGGCCGTCAGCCTGGAATTGCACGGTATTGCCTTCACCGGGACCGCTGACGACTTTCCAGCTGCCGCCCATGTAGGCCGAATACAGTGCGCGTTCAAAACTGGCACCCATCGGTGCGCCATCCGGCACAGTAACCTGCGCGCGGTGGAAGACTTGCTCCGGCTCATTGTCGCTGGCGACTTGGCTCAGTTGCTTGCCGTCACGCTTCAGCTCGCTGGCGGAGCTGCCATAAAAGTCGACTTTCCAGGCGCCAGACTCTTCGCCCAGCAGCTTGCCGTCGACGTTTTCAAAACCATTGGTGTAGCGGGCCTGACCAGCCTTGGTGTTGACGTCCCATTCCAGGTTCGGGCCATAGGCCTGGAGCGCTTCGCGCAGGGGGCCGCCTTTGGCTGCAGCATCGATGGCCGCCTGATTGATCCAGGTGCCGCTGATGTCACGGTCGGCAGGGTTGCTGGCACAACCGCCCAAGAGGAGGGCGACCAGCGAGAGAGCTAGCGCTTGGCGCATGGTGGAATCCTTTCAGAACGAAGTCAGCGCAACCCTTTGAGGGTTGCGCCGTACGCATTTACTCGATGACCAGAATGGCATCCATCTCAACCTGCGAACCCTTTGGAAGGGCCGCTACGCCGATGGCGGCGCGGGCAGGGTAAGGCTGGTCAAAGTACTTGCCCATGATCTCGTTGACCTTGGCGAAGTGGCTCAGGTCGGTGAGGAAGATGTTCAGTTTGACGATGTCCTTGAACGAACCGCCAGCAGCTTCAGCCACGGCTTTGAGGTTCTCGAATACCTGGACGGTCTGGGCTTCGAAGCCTTCAACCAGTTCCATGGTTTTTGGGTCCAGAGGAATTTGACCCGACATGTAAACGGTGTTGCCAGCCTTGATCGCCTGGGAGTAAGTGCCGATGGCGGCCGGGGCCTTGTCGCTGGTGATAACTGTTTTGGTCATGAATGACTCCTTGTAATGAGTGGCTTACGCACGCATGCGAGTGATGCGAATCACCCCGGTCAGGGCGCGCAGTTTCTTGATCACGCGAGCCAGGTGCACGCGGTCGTGCACGCTGACCACCAGTTGGACCACGCTGATGCGACCATCGCGTTCGTCCATGCTGATTTTTTCGATATTGCCGTCGGCCGCGTTGACGCTGCTGGCCAGCAGAGCGATCAGGCCGCGCTGGTGTTCCAGCTCGACGCGCAGCTCGACATTGAATTCGCCGGTGACATCCTTGGCCCACGAGAGCTGGATGCATTTTTCCGGGTTGTGGCGGATTTCGCTGATGTTGCGGCAGTTGTCCAGGTGCACGACCATGCCTTTGCCCGCGGACAGGTGGCCGACAATCGGGTCGCCCGGGATCGGCGTGCAGCACTTGGCGTAACTGAGCACCAGGCCTTCGGTGCCGCGAATCGCCAGCGGGCCTTCCGCGCTCGGCAGCTGTTCGCCTTCACCAAGCAGTCGGCGGGCGACCACGTAAGCCATACGATTGCCTAGGCCGATGTCTTCGAGCAGGTCTTCGATCAGTTCCAGGCGGTACTCGGTGAGCATCGCCTTGACGCGCTCGGCTGCTACTTTCTCCAGCGAGCTGTCGAAACCGTTGAGGACCTTGTTCAGCAGGCGTTCGCCGAGGCTGATGGACTCGGAGCGGCGTTGCAGTTTCAGCGCATGGCGGATGTGAGTCCGTGCCTTGCCGGTGACCACGAAATTGAGCCACGCCGGATTCGGCCGTGCCCCCGGGGCGCTGACGATCTCGACCGTGGAGCCGCTTTGAAGCGGTTCGGACAGCGGTGCGAGACGTCGATTGATCCGACAGGCAATGCAGCTGTTACCCACGTCGGTATGCACCGCGTAAGCGAAGTCGACCGCCGTGGAGCCTTTTGGCAGCTCCATGATCCGACCTTTGGGCGTGAACACGTAGACCTCGTCCGGGAACAGGTCGATCTTCACGCTCTCGATGAATTCCAGCGAGTTGCCGGCCCGTTGCTGCATCTCCAGCACGCCTTTGACCCACTGCCGGGCGCGGGCATGAGTACCTTTTGGCTGCTCATCGCCACTGGATTTATAGAGCCAATGGGCGGCGATGCCGTTGTTGGCCATCTCTTCCATTTCACGGGTGCGGATCTGAATCTCGATCGGTACACCGTGCATGCCGAACAGCGTGGTGTGCAGCGACTGGTAGCCGTTGGCCTTGGGGATCGCGATGTAATCCTTGAAGCGTCCCGGCAACGGTTTGTACAAATTATGCACAGCACCCAACACGCGGTAGCAGGTATCGACCTTGTCGACGATGATCCGGAACGCATAGACGTCCATGATCTCGTTGAAGGCCCGACGCTTGCCGCGCATTTTCTTGTAGATGCCGTAGAGGTGTTTCTGACGACCGCTGACCTCGCCCTGAATGCCGTCGATGGCCAGGCAGTGGCTGAGGGATTCTTCGATCTTGTTGACGATTTCCTTGCGATTGCCCCGGGCGCGTTTGACCGCCTGGTTGATCCGTGCGGAACGCATCGGGTGCATCGCCTTGAAGCCGAGGTCTTCGAATTCTATGCGGATGGCGTGCATGCCCAGCCGGTTGGCGATGGGCGCATAAATTTCCAGGGTTTCCTTGGCGATCCGTCGGCGTTTTTCGCCGGACAGGACTTCCAGGGTCCGCATGTTGTGCAAGCGGTCGGCGAGTTTGACCAGGATCACGCGAATATCGCGGGCCATGGCCATGGCCATTTTCTGGAAGTTTTCAGCCTGGGCTTCGGCCTTGGTCTCGAAGTTCATCTGGGTCAGTTTGCTGACCCCGTCGACCAGTTCGGCCACGGTTTCGCCGAACTGCGCTTGCAGCGCTTCCTTGGCAATACCGGTGTCTTCGATTACGTCATGCAGCATCGCAGCCATCAGGCTCTGATGGTCCATGTGCATGTCGGCAAGAATATTCGCAACCGCGAGTGGGTGCGTGACGTACGCCTCGCCGCTACGGCGGCGCTGGCCATCGTGGGCTTGTTCGGCGTAGAAGTACGCTCGGCGGACCAGGTTGACCTGGTCCTTGCCGAGGTAGGTCGATAAGCGATCGGCGAGGGCGTCTATGCTCGGCATGATGAAACCTGCCGTTCGCTGTGACCCCGCGCCGTGCTACGTCGACCAGGCATGGCTTAGACTGCCTCGTTGGACTCGTCCTCGAACGCTGCGAACAGCGGTTCGTCTTCGACGATTTCAGCGTTGGCGATGAACTCGTAGCTCATCAGGCCTTCAGCGATTTCACGCAAGGCTACAACGGTAGGCTTGTCGTTTTCCCACTGAACCAGTGGCTCTTTGCCGCCGGTGGCCAGTTGACGGGCACGCTTGGTAGACAGCATGACCAGCTCAAAGCGGTTTTCCACGTGGTTTAGGCAATCTTCAACGGTTACGCGGGCCATGGTATTCCTCGGAGCGAATGCAATATGCGCGCTGCCCGGTTGGGCGAGCGGACTCAACAGTTTAAAAAATCACCAGCGATTAGGGAAGCGCTGATTTTTTGACCAAGCCCTTCAACGCGCTGCAAGTGCCAATGTAAAGCCCTTGCAACGGTTTTGGGAAGAGCTGTTTAGCCGAGCAATTCGGCCAAAAGTTTTCCGTTACGCTGCTGCTGACGCTTCTGATGCAGCTGATTGGCACGGAAAATCGCCTGCAAATCGCGCAGTGCGTGGGCGAAATCGTCGTTGATGATCAGGTAATCGTAGTCGACGTAGTGGCTCATTTCGCTGACGGCTTCGCGCATCCGGCCTTCGATGATCTCGTCGCTGTCCTGGCCACGATTGGTCAGGCGCTGGTGCAAGGCCTGCAGGGACGGCGGCAGAATGAAGATCGAACGGGCCTGAGGCATCAACTTGCGTACTTGCTCGGCGCCTTGCCAGTCGATTTCCAGAATCAGGTCGTGGCCTTCATCCAGGGTCTGCTGCAGGTGGCTTTGCGAAGTGCCGTAGAGATTGCCGAACACTTCGGCGCGCTCGAGGAAATCCCCATGCTCGATCATCTTCACGAACTCGCTGCGTTCGACGAAGTGATAGTTCACGCCATTCACTTCACCGGGGCGCATGGCGCGGGTGGTGTGGGAGACGGAGACGCGGATCTCCTGATCAGCGTCGGTCAGGGCCTTGACCAAGCTGCTCTTGCCCGCGCCCGAAGGTGCGGAAATGATGTACAGGGTGCCGGTGCTGTGGGTCATGTCAGGGTTGCCTTACTCAATATTCTGCACTTGTTCGCGCATCTGCTCGATCAACACTTTGAGGTTGACCGCCGCCTGGGTGCTGCGCGGGTCGAAGGCTTTGGAGCCCAGTGTGTTGGCTTCGCGGTTGAGCTCTTGCATCAGGAAATCCAGGCGCCGACCGGCAGCGCCACCGGATTTGAGCACCCGGCGAACTTCTATGATGTGAGTGCTCAGGCGATCCAGTTCTTCGGCGACGTCGCTCTTTTGCGCGAGCATGACCATTTCCTGCTCCAGCCGCTGCGGGTCCATCTCGGCCTTCATGTCGGCAAAGCGGTCGAGCACTTTCTGGCGCTGGGTGGCGAGCATCTGTGGGACCAGTTCACGCAGGGTCACCACGTCTTCTTCAATGGAGGTCAGGCGATCGTTGATCAACCGCGCCAACTCCGCGCCTTCGCGCTCGCGGCCGGCCTTGAGTTCTTTAAGGCCTTCATTGAACAGCGCCAGGGCTTCGGCATTCAAGGCTTGCGGGTCGGTCGCATCGCCCACCAGCACGCCGGGCCAGGCCAGGACTTCCAGTGGGTTCAGCGCGGCTGGATTCTTGATCAGGCCGGCGATGGTCTCGGCGGCAGCGACCAATTGCGCGGCGCGCTCGCGGTCCACTTGCAGTGGTTTGTCGGTATTTTCTTCGGTGAAGCGCAGGGTGCATTCCAGCTTGCCGCGCGAGATTCCCTGGCGCAGCGCTTCGCGGACCGCGCCTTCGAGGTCGCGAAAGGACTCCGGCAGACGCAGGTGCGGCTCCAGGTAGCGGCTGTTGACCGAGCGCAGTTCCCAGCTCAGGGTGCCTTGGGCGCCGGCTTTTTCGACGCGGGCAAAGGCGGTCATGCTGTGCACCATGGAGGTACCTCGCAATGCAGGTTCATGCGTTACCAAAGGTTTCGCAGGCCTGATCTATATGAATTTAAGCCCAGAGGCAGCAAAGGCGCAGGATTGTAGCGCAGTGGGGCGAATGCGCCCAAACACACGGTGTGACAAAGGGCTGCAGGTCGTCGGCAAAGCGCCGTTCAGGGCCTTCAGTCGTCGGGGGATTTTTTAGAAGTGCCCACTCGTGGCCCTGCGGCTCTATAATGCTCCGCAGTTTTCCGTCCCCCGTACAGGTATTCCCTATGAAACGTCCAAGTGGTCGCGCTGCCGATCAGCTCCGCTCGATCCGCATTACCCGCAACTACACCAAACACGCCGAGGGATCTGTACTGGTCGAGTTCGGTGATACCAAAGTCATCTGCACCGTCAGCGTCGAGAACGGCGTGCCGCGTTTCCTCAAAGGTCAGGGCCAAGGCTGGTTGACCGCTGAATACGGCATGCTGCCGCGCGCCACTGGCGAGCGTAACCAGCGTGAAGCGAGCCGCGGCAAGCAAGGCGGCCGTACCCTGGAAATCCAGCGTCTGATCGGCCGTTCCCTGCGCGCTTCGCTGGACATGTCCAAGCTGGGCGACGTCACCCTGTACGTCGACTGCGACGTGATCCAGGCTGACGGCGGCACCCGCACCGCGTCCATCACCGGCGCCATGGTTGCACTGGTCGATGCCTTGAAAGTGATCAAGAAGCGCGGCGGCCTGAAAGGCGGCGACCCGCTGAAGCAAATGATCGCTGCCGTTTCGGTGGGTATGTACCAGGGCGAGCCGGTACTCGACCTCGACTATCTGGAAGACTCCGCCGCCGAGACTGACCTGAACGTGGTGATGACCAGCACGGGTGGCTTCATCGAAGTCCAGGGCACTGCCGAAGGCGCACCGTTCCAGCCGGAAGAGCTGAACGCTATGCTGGAACTGGCGAAGAAAGGCATGACTGAAATCTTCGAGCTGCAAAAGGCTGCACTGGCCGACTGATCGGACTGCTCCGGGCAAGGAGGGCGTTATGAGTGACGAGCAACAGCTGCTTCCCACACCGAGCAAAGAGGTTCGGCAGTGGGCAATGTTTTGTCACCTGTCCGCCTTGCTGGGGATCTGGATTCCGTTCGGCACGCTGATCGGCCCGCTGATTCTCTGGCAGATGAAGCGCGAGATGGACCCGTTCATCGATGCGCAGGGCAAGGAGGCGCTGAACTTTCAGATCACCGTCGCCATTGCCTCCGCCATCTGCTTGCTGCTGATGGTGGTGATCGTCGGGTTCTTCCTGTTCGCTCCGTTGGCGATCGGTGCGCTGGTACTGACGATCATCGGTGGCGTGAAGGCCAATGAAGGGGTGCCGTATCGGTATCCGTTCACTTGGCGGTTGATCAAATAACGATCAGCGCTAGATTCCCTTGTGGGAGCGACAGCTGTGTGAAATGCAGTTCGCCACGCTTTAAAGCAAATGCCCTGACTTGTCGGGGCATTTTTTTTTGATTTGATTAACTTCCCCAACGTTGCCATTAGCAATATCCAGCGGCCGCAGGTATTGCTGCGCACTATCGCTCTTACACTTCTAGTCACAACTGCTTCGCCTCAACACCGCCTATGTGCTTGGCAATGAGACTTCGCGGTTGATAAAGTTGCCCCAAGTAATATTCCTTCAGAAATATTTCGATATATTCAGACCATTGAAGGTCCTTGAATTTAAAGCAAATCAGTGTTGATAAGATCAACCTGTTCAAGAGGCGTGTCCAGGTAAAAAGTTCGCCCCTGAATATATATAAAAGAATAATCCCAATGGTTCAGCTCGATTTCTATGGAACACTTGTGGCCGCCTCTTTAGTACTGTTGTTGGGGCGTGGACTTGTCACACGAATCGGTTTTTTACGCAGTTACAATATCCCTGAGCCTGTAGCAGGCGGCCTGGTGGTGGCTCTGCTTCTCCTGGCTTTGCGGGGATTTGATATTGACGTCCGATTTGACACCTCACTGCAGACGCCCTTGATGTTGGCGTTTTTTGCCACCATTGGCTTGAGTGCTGACTTCGCAAGCCTGAAGAAAGGCGGGCGCGTAGTGGGGGTCTTTCTACTGGCGGTCATCGGGCTTCTGGTGGTCCAGAATGCCATGGGCATCGGGCTCGCAAAGGCCTTGGGGCTCGATCCGTTGATGGGCTTGCTTACGGGCTCGATTACGTTGTCTGGCGGTCACGGTACAGGCGCTGCGTGGGGAGCGACGTTCAGCGAGAAGTTTGGCCTGGCGTCCGCCTCTGAACTCGCGATGGCCTCTGCGACGTTTGGCTTGGTGCTGGGTGGTTTGATTGGTGGTCCGGTCGCTCGCCTGCTCATCAAACGTGTCCAGACACCCGGTTGCGAGAAAGATAAGCCGCGTCCGCCGAAGGGCTTTGAGCAGCCAAACAAAGAGCGCTCGATCACGCCATTTTCGTTTATCGAGACGCTCGCCCTGATCGCCGTCAGTCTGATGGCAGGCTCCCTCTTGAATGGCCTGCTCCACGGAACTGCATTTGAGTTGCCGACGTTCGTATGTGTCTTGTTCGTGGGTGTGGTTTTACGCAACGGACTTTCCGCACTTGGCTTGTATCAGGTGTTTGAGCGTGAAGTTTCCGTGTTGGGGAATGTCAGCCTATCGCTGTTTCTGGCGATCGCTCTGATGTCGCTCAAACTGTGGGATCTGGCAGCGCTGGCGTTGCCGATCTTTATCATTCTGGCTGCGCAAGCGTTGGTCATGGCGCTGTTTGCGATTTTCGTGACATTCAGAATGATGGGCAGCAACTACGATGCGGCAGTTCTGGCGGCAGGGCACTGCGGTTTCGGACTGGGAGCAACGCCAACTGCCATCGCTAACATGCAAGCGGTGACACAACGTTACGGACCTTCGCAGATAGCGTTCCTGGTGGTGCCAATGGTGGGTGCTTTCTTCATCGACATCATTAATGTCATCGTGATCAAGTTGTACCTGGCGCTGCCGTTTTTCGCCGCTGCTTGAAGGGATAACGCATAAGAAAAATGCCCGTATCTTGCGATACGGGCATTTTCGTCAATCGGTCAGCAGGTTTTCGTGTCAGTGACCTAGATAGTCAGCGTCCAGTCGTAGTCCACGATCAGCGGCGCATGCTGCGAGAACCGTGGCTGACGTGGCAGGCGCGCACTGCGTACAAAGCGGCGCAAGCCCGGGGTCAGTATCTGGTAATCGAAACGCCAACCGAGGTTGAGCATTTCAGCCTGTTCGTTATCCGGCCACCAGCTGTACTGGTCACCTTCACGGCTGACTTCACGCAGGGCATCGACATAGCCCATGTTGCCGACAATCTCGTCCATCCAGGCACGTTCAGGTGCCAGGAAGCCCGGGGATTGCTGGCTGTCACGCCAGTTCTTGATATCCAGCTTCTGTTGCGCCACGTACAGCGAGCCACAGTAAATGTACTCGCGACGTTTGCGTCGCTGTTTATCCAGATAACGGGCGAAATCGTCCATTAGCTTGAACTTCTGGTTCAAGTCTTCATCGCCGTTCTGCCCCGAAGGGAGCAGTAAGGTCGCGATGCTGACCTTGTCGAAATCGGCTTGCAGGTAGCGCCCGTAGCGGTCGGCCGTCTCGAAGCCGAGACCGCTGATGACTGCCTTCGGTTGCAGCCGCGAATACAAAGCCACGCCACCTTGGGCGGGAACTTCGGCTTCGCAGGCATAAAGGAAGTAGCCATCCAGTTGGAAGGCTGGATCGTCCAGTTCAAAGGCGGAGGCGCGGGTGTCCTGCAGGCAGATGACGTCGGCATTCTGTGCTTGCAGCCAACTGAGCAACCCTCGCTCCACTGCAGCCTGAATACCATTGACGTTCACACTGATGATCCGCATAAATGGCCCCAAAAATCGCGTGCGTGTATGATACACGGCGTCAACCTAATTAGCTAAATCCGTGGTATTTGGGGTTTTTTTCATGCAAGCGTATCAGCGCGATTTCATTCGTTTTGCCATCGATCGCGGCGTTTTGCGCTTCGGCGAGTTCACCCTGAAGTCCGGGCGCACCAGTCCTTACTTCTTTAATGCCGGCCTGTTCAACTCGGGTTCGGCCCTTGCGCAGCTGGGTCGTTTCTACGCGGCAGCCATCGTCGAGAGCGGTATTTTGTTCGATGTATTGTTTGGCCCCGCGTACAAAGGCATCCCTTTGGCGGCGACCACTGCAGTGGCCTTGGCCGAACATCATGGTCGTGATCTGCCATGGTGCTTCAACCGCAAGGAAGCCAAGGCCCACGGCGAAGGCGGCAGCCTGGTCGGCGCACCGTTGACCGGTGATGTGCTGATCATCGACGACGTCATCACCGCTGGCACTGCTATCCGCGAAGTGATGCAGATCATCGCTTCCCAGGACGGCGCCAAGGCTGCGGGCGTGCTCATCGCCCTGAACCGTCAGGAGCGAGGCAACGGCGAGTTGTCGGCAATCCAGGAAGTGGAGCGTGACTTCGGCATTCCGGTGATCAGCATTGTTTCGCTGAACCAGGTGCTGGAATTCCTGGCGGACGATCCCCAGCTCAAGCAGCATTTGCCAGCGGTTGAAGCCTACCGCGCCCAATTCGGCGTCTGACACCGATCTATGTAGGAGCGAGGCTTGCCCGCGAAGAGGCCATCACGTTCAACATTTTCGTTGACTGATACACCGCCTTCGCGGGCAAGCCTCGCCCCTACAAAGGATCGCAGGCAGAAAAAGACCCCGCTCAGCCAGGCTGAGCGGGGTCTTTTTGTGTGCGCTATCGCTTAAGGACGCTTGCGATTGCTGATCAACGTACCCACACCGGTATCGGTGAAGATTTCCAGCAGAATCGCATTCGGAACCCGGCCATCGATGATCAACGAGCTGCCCACGCCACCTTGCACGGCTTCCAGCGCGCAACGGATCTTCGGCAGCATGCCACCATAGATGGTGCCGTCGGCGATCAGATCGTCGACCTGTTGAGTCGTCAGACCGGTCAGGACCGTGCCCGACTTGTCCATCAAGCCGGCGATGTTGGTCAGCAGCATCAGCTTTTCAGCTTTCAGCGCTTCGGCGACTTTACCGGCCACCAAGTCAGCGTTGATGTTGTACGACTCGCCGTTAGCACCGACGCCGATTGGCGCGATCACCGGAATGAAGTCGCCTTTGACCAGCAGGTTCAGCAAGTCGGTGTTGATCCCGACCACTTCGCCCACCTGGCCGATGTCGATGATTTCCGGTTGGGTCATCTCCGGCGTCTGGCGGGTCACGGTGAGCTTCTTCGCACGAATCAGCTCGGCATCTTTACCGGTCAGGCCGATGGCGCTGCCGCCATGACGGTTGATCAGGTTGACGATGTCCTTGTTGACCTGGCCGCCGAGGACCATTTCCACTACGTCCATGGTTTGCGCGTCAGTGACGCGCATGCCATCGATGAAGTGGCTCTCGATCGACAGACGCTTGAGCAGGTCGCCGATTTGCGGGCCGCCACCGTGAACCACCACCGGGTTAATGCCGACGGCTTTCATCAGCACGATGTCGCGGGCGAAGCCGGTTTTCAGCTCCTCGCTTTCCATCGCGTTGCCGCCGTATTTGATCACCAGCGTCTTGCCGACATAGCGGCGAATGTAAGGCAGCGCTTCGGACAGGACCTTGGCGGTGTTGGCGGCGGCTTCGCGTTCGAGGGTCATTCAGGGCTCCGGGTGCTTCAGAAGATCAAAACGGTAATTGGAGATCAGGTGCAACACGCTTCAACTGGACGTGGAAAACATCCTTGATGCGCTGCAATTCCGCCTCGTCATCGGCCTCGAAGCGCAGCACCAGCACCGGTGTGGTGTTGGACGCGCGCACCAGGCCCCAGCCTTTGGCGTAGTCGACTCGCACGCCGTCAATGGTGGTCAGGTCGGCGCCTTCGCCCCACTTCGCGTCGTGCAGTGCATCAATGATGCTGAATTTGCTCTCTTCGGTCACATGGATATTGATTTCCGGCGTAGAAATATCGTTCGGGAAGGTCGCAAACAGCTCTTCCGCGGTGGATTTTTCTTTGCTGAGGATCTCCAGCAGACGCGCAGCGCTGTAAATGCCGTCGTCGAAACCGAACCAGCGTTCCTTGAAGAAGATGTGCCCGCTCATTTCGCCGGCCAACAGGGCGCCGGTTTGTTTCATTTTCTTTTTGATCAACGAGTGACCGGTCTTCCACATGAGCGGACGGCCGCCGTATTCCTTGATCAGCGGCGTCAGGCGACGGGTGCATTTGACGTCGAAGATGATCTCCGCGTCAGCGTTGCGCGCCAGCACGTCACGGGCGAACAGCATCAGCAAGCGGTCCGGGTAAACGATGCTGCCGGTGTTGGTCACCACGCCGACGCGGTCGCCATCGCCGTCGAAGGCCAGGCCGAGGTCAGCGTTGGTTTCCTTGACCTTGGCAATCAGGTCCACAAGGTTTTCAGGCTTGCCCGGATCCGGATGGTGATTCGGGAAGTTGCCGTCGACGTCGCAGAACAGCGGGATGACTTCGCAGTTCAGGGCTTCAATCAGTTGCGGGGCAATCACGCCGGCCGCGCCGTTGCCGCAGTCGACCACGACTTTGAGGCGACGAGCCAGTTTGATGTCCTCGACGATTTCGGTGTTGTAGCGGTCGAGGATCTCGACCTTGGTGATGCTGCCCTTGCCGCTGCTCAGGTTGTTGGTCTTGAGGCGTTCGTGCAGGGCCTGGATCTGTTCGTTGGCCAAGGTGTCGCCAGCGATGACGATCTTGAAGCCGTTGTAGTTCGACGGGTTGTGGCTGCCGGTGAGCATCACGCCGGATTTGCCGGCCAGCACGTTGGCGGCGTAGTACAGCGCAGGCGTTGGCACCAGGCCGACGTCGCTGACGTGGCAGCCGCTGTCGGCGAGGCCTTTGATCAGTTGTTCGACCAGTTCTGGGCCGGACAGGCGACCGTCACGGCCGACGGAAACGTTCGGTTCGTCCTGGGCCAGGCTCTGGGAGCCGATGGCGCGACCGAGCCAATAAGCGGTTTCAGCGTTCAAGAATTCCGGGACGGTGCCGCGAATGTCGTAGGCGCGGAAGATGCTGTCGGGGAACTTGGGTGCGACTTGGGCTGGGCTGCTCATTACTGGAAATGCTCCATCTCGAAGGGTGGTTGGACCTGCTGCGAAGAACTCGTCGACAGGCTCAAACTGAAGGGTATGACGACGTTTTCCACTGAGAGTTCGTGGTGTGCAAAGGCCATGCCCCCAACATTAGCGAGCGATTGGCTGGCCAATGCCTTGATTTTGGGCGGTAAACCTTCCAGATGAGGCTAGTGCAATTTTCATCCTGAAGTGCAAAACCTTGGTGTCAGGCCGGGCAGGGAGCCCAGCCTGAGTTCCTGTGATCAATGGCTGCCGGAGTGCCCGAAACCGCCGGCACCGCGCTCGGTTTCAACGAACTCTTCGACCATCTCGAAGTGCGCTTGAACCACCGGCACCAAAACCAGCTGGGCCAAACGCTCGCCGACCGCGATGTTGAAGTCGGTCTGACCGCGGTTCCAGCACGACACCATCAGCGGGCCTTGATAATCAGAGTCGATCAGGCCGACAAGGTTGCCCAGCACGATGCCGTGCTTATGGCCCAGGCCCGAGCGCGGCAGAATCAGCGCCGCCAGGCCTGGATCGCCGATGTACACCGACAGGCCGGTAGGAATCAGCAAGGTTTCGCCCGGCTTGATGACGGTGTCTTTTTCCAGCATGGCGCGCAGGTCGAGGCCGGCGGAGCCTGGCGTGGCGTACTGCGGCAGCGGGAAATCGGTACCGATGCGAGGGTCGAGGATCTTGGCTTGCAAAGTGTGCATGTAAATTAAACCTGGTTCAGACGTTCGGCGATAAAAGTGATCAGCTGGCGAGCAATCTTGCTCTTGCTGGTCTGGGCGAAAAGTGTGGCGTGTAGCTGGCGGTCGATCACGCTGCAGGCGTTTTCTTCGCTGTTGAAGCCAATGCTCGGGTTTGCGACGTCGTTGGCGACGATCAAATCGAGGTTCTTGTCTTTCAACTTGCGGGCAGCGTAATCGAGCAGGTGTTCGGTTTCAGCGGCGAAACCGACACTGAACGGACGGTCAGGGCGGGTGGCGATGGTGGCCAGAATGTCCGGGTTACGCACCATCTGTAGCAACAAGCCGTCGCCGTTCGTAGGGTCTTTCTTGAGTTTCTGTGGGGCGACGACTTCCGGACGGTAGTCCGCGACCGCTGCCGAGGCGATGAACAGGTCGCAAGGGATCGCGGCTTCACAAGCGGCGAGCATGTCGCGGGCGCTGACCACGTCGATGCGGGTGACGCGATCCGGGGTCGGCAGGTGCACCGGGCCGGTTATCAGCGTTACGCGGGCGCCGGCTTCCACTGCGGCCTCGGCCAGGGCAAAGCCCATTTTTCCGGAGCTGTGGTTGGTGATGTAGCGCACCGGGTCGATGTTTTCCTGGGTCGGGCCGGCGGTGATCAGCACGTGTTTGCCGGTCAGCGCCTGACGCTGGAAGCAGTCCGCCGCACACTGAGCGAGGTCGGTGGCTTCGAGCATGCGGCCCATGCCGACATCGCCGCAGGCCTGGCTGCCGGAGGCCGGGCCGAAGGTTTTCAGGCCGCGGCTTTCGAGGGTTTGCAGGTTGGCCTGGGTGGCCGGGTCGCGCCACATGGCCTGGTTCATCGCCGGGGCAACGGCGACCACGGCGTCGGTGGCCAGCACCAGCGTGGTCAGCAGGTCGTCGGCAATGCCTTGGGCCAGGCGGGCAATGAGGTCCGCGGTGGCGGGGGCGATCAGCACCAGGTCGGCCCATTTGGCCAGCTCGATGTGGCCCATGGCAGCTTCGGCCGCCGGGTCGAGCAAATCGAGGTGGACTGGATGCCCGGACAAGGCCTGCATGGTCAGCGGTGTGATGAACTCGCTGCCGCCGCGGGTCATGACCACGCGCACTTCGGCGCCCTGGTCGATCAAGCGGCGAACCAGGTCGGCGCTCTTGTAGGCAGCGATACCGCCGCCGACGCCCAGAACGATGCGTTTCCGATACAGCCGCTGCATAGGTCTGCCTTTCATTTCGTTGATGACTGCGTGGCGATACCCCCTCCCCAGGAGTGAAATCGCTCGCAAAAAAGATGGGCTACGATATCACAGCGACCGCTACGGAACAGCGGCGCCCACAGAGCAGGGAGGTGCTATGAGTATTCGCGATTGGCCCGCGGCGGAACGGCCGCGGGAGAGGTTGCTGGAGTTGGGCTCGGGGAGCCTTTCAGACGCCGAATTGCTGGCGATTTTTTTACGAACCGGCGTGTCGGGTAAAAGCGCGGTAGATCTGGCGAGACACCTGTTGAATCAGTTTGGCAGCCTGCGCTCACTGCTCGAGGCCGATCAAGCAGCATTCAGCAGGCAGTTGGGGCTTGGGCCGGCGAAATTCGCTCAGTTGCAAGCGGTCCAGGAAATGGGCCGGCGGCATTTGGCCGAACGTGCGCGCCAAAAATCGGCGCTGGAAAATCCGCAGGCGGTTCGTGATTACCTGAAGTCAATGCTGCGCCATGAGCCTCACGAGGTGTTCGGCTGTCTGTTTTTGGATTCCAGGCATCAAGTGCTGACCTTTGAAGTGCTGTTTCGCGGATCCATCGACAGCACCAGTGTCTATCCGAGACAAGTGGTTAAACGCGCGTTGGCCCACAACGCCGCAGCGTTGATCCTCTGCCATAACCATCCGTCGGGTAATACCAACCCCAGTCAAGCAGACCGAACGCTGACCAAGCGCCTGCAAGAGGCGCTGGACCTGATCGATGTGCGGGTGCTCGACCATTTCATCATCGGTGACGGCGATCCGCTGTCCATGGCTGAGTATGGGTGGATGTAGCGGGAAGCCCGACAAACACAAATCCCCTGTGGGAGCGGGCTTGCTCGCGAAGGGGCCGTGTCAGGCAACATCACTGTTGAATGATCGACGGCTTTCGCGAGCAAGCCCGCTCCCACAGGGTTTGTGGCGACGCTGATTACTTGAGGATGACCTTCGAGTAATCCTGACGGCCGAATGGGCTGACGGCATACCCTTCGACGTCCTTGCGCGTCAGCGCGAAGGCGGTCGGGTGGGCCAGCGGCAGCCACAGCGCCTGTTGCTGGATCTGCGCCTGAGCCTGCTCGTAGAGCTTGGTGCGCACACCTTGCTCGCCGGTGGTCTTGCCGGCGCTGATCAGCTTGTCCAGGTCCTGGTTGCAGTAGCGGGCGAAGTTGGTGCCGGACTTGACCGCCGCGCAGGAAAACTGCGGCGTGAGGAAGTTGTCCGGGTCGCCGTTATCGCCAGCCCAGCCCATGAACAGCAGGTCATGCTCGCCAGCCTTGGCGCGGCGAATCAGTTCGCCCCATTCGATCACCCGAATCTCGGCCTGAATGCCGATTTCCGCGAGGTCCGATTGCAGCATTTGAGCGCTGAGGCTCGGGTTAGGATTGAGCAGGCTGCCTGAAGGTCGGGTCCAGATGGTGGTCTGGAAGCCGTTCTTGAGCCCGGCCTTCGCCATGAGTGCTTTGGCTTTTTCGACGTCATGCGGATAACCCGGCAGGCCTTTGGCATAGCTCCAGGTATTTGGCGGGTATGGACCGTTGGCAGGTTCGGCGGTGTCTTCGAACACGGCTTTGACGTAGTTGGCCTTGTCGAACGCGAGGTTGATCGCCTGGCGCACTTCGGGCTTGTTCAGCGGCGGATGCTGGCTGTTGATGCCAACGAACGCGGTCATGAAGGCGTCAGTCTTTTCCACTTTCAAGGTCGGTTCTTTCAGCGCTGCCTGTACGTCCAGAGGCTTGGGCGACAGGGCGATCTGGCACTCGTTGCGGCGCAATTTCTGCAAACGCACGTTGGCGTCAGGAGTGATGCTGAAAATCAGCGGATCCACCGAAGGCTTGCCGCGGAAGTAGTCCGGGTTGGCCTTGTAGCGGATCGAGGCATCTTTCTGGAAGCGCGTGAAGACGAACGGCCCGCTGCCGATCGGCTGGCTGTTGAGCTTTTCCGGGGTGCCGGCCTTCAACAGTTTGTCGGCATATTCGGCGGAGTAGATCGAGGCGAAGCCCATGCTCAGGGTGGCGAGGAAAGTCGAGTCCGGGTGATCGAGGGTGAAGCGCACAGTCAGTGTATCCAGCGCATCGATCTTCTTGATCAGTGCCGGCAACTGCATCGACTGGGCATGCGGGAAGCCGCTTTGGGCCACTTTGTGCCAAGGGTTTGCCGGGTCGAGCATGCGGTCGAAGCTGAACTTCACGTCTTCGGCGGTCATGTCGCGCGACGGGCTGAAGTACTCGGTACGGTGGAATTTCACCTGCGGGTGCAATTTGAAGACATAGGTCAGGCCGTCGGGCGTGACTTCCCAGCTGTCCGCGAGGCTCGCGACCACTTTGCCGCTAGCGGTATCGAAGTCCACCAGGCGGTTCATCAGCACGTCGGCCGAGGCGTTGGTGGTGGTCAGCGAGTTGTATTGCACCACGTCGAACCCTTCCGGGCTTGCCTCAGTGCAAACGCTCAGAGCGGCGGCATGGGCCAATGGGCTCAGCAGAAGAGGGGCGAGCAACAGCGGTAGGGCAGCGAGGCGCATGGTCGGATTCCTTTACAGATCGAAGGCCCATCTGCAAGTGCAGTCTGGAAAAGGCTTACCCTAGTGGGCTCTTTTGCAAATGACTATCCCCTTTTTCATTTTAAGGGGACTATGTGCGCTTGTTTTCGGTGCGTGCTGGCTGAGAAAAACTCTGAATCGGCGTGTTGGCTGATTCTCTGCGACGAGCGGTCTTTAGCGACGACAGCCTTTATCCAAGGCGCTCGAAGCCCGGAAAGCGGGGTTTTTATCAAGTCTGTTCACACGGAATGTTGTTGCTCTCCAGTCTTTCTGGTATAAAGCAGCGCTCTTTTCTAGGGGCCCGGTTCCTTCACTGTAGGTGTAGCCGGTAAGACCTCTAAAGAAACGCGGCGCCTGGCGCCAAATGACTGAGAGATTAAGCGGCCAACCCATGCCGGGTTGGGCATGTGGTTTTAGAGGGCTGAGGCATGTCGAGAGTATGTCAAGTTACCGGTAAGGGTCCGGTGACTGGGAATAACATTTCCCACGCAAACAACAAAACCCGTCGTCGTTTCCTGCCGAACCTGCAGCATCACCGCTTCTGGGTTGAAGAAGAGAAACGTTTCGTGCGTCTGCGCGTATCTGCCAAAGGCATGCGTATCATCGACAAGCGTGGCATCACTGTCGTGCTGGCCGAAATCCGCAAAGCTGGCAAGATCTAAGGGAGCTAATCATGCGTGAATTGATTCGTTTGATTTCGAGCGCCGGTACTGGTCACTTCTACACTACCGACAAGAACAAGCGCACTACTCCGGACAAAATCGAGATCAAGAAATTTGATCCGGTTGTTCGCAAGCACGTGATCTACAAAGAAGGCAAAATCAAGTAATTGATTTTTCCCTCTTACGAAAAAGGCCCGTATCGCGAGATACGGGCCTTTTTTGTTGCTTGGGGTTTTGTGTTGCTCTTCAGGGCCCCATCGTCGGAACGCCGCCCGGAGCAAGCNCGCTCCCGCAGGTTTTGTGATCGACACAACTCCCCTGTGGGAGCGAGCTTGCTCCGGGCGGCGTTCCGACGATGAGGCCGACTGGGGGACAACCCAAATCCTCAGGCTTTCTGTTCAAACACCACATAGATCTTGCGGCACGGCTCCAGCACTTCCCAGGTGCCTCTGAACCCGGCCGGTATCACGAAGCGATCGCCCACGCGCAGGGTCTTGCCGTTGCCTTCGTTGTCGCGCAGCACTGAAACCCCCTGAACGATCTCGCAGTATTCATGCTCGGTGTAGTTCACATGCCACTGGCCGACTTCGCCTTCCCACACGCCTGCGCTCATCTGGCCGCAAGGGCTGTTGTAGTGGTTGTACACTGCTTGTTCGGGGTCGCCCTTGAGGACTTTCGCCGGGTCTGGCCGATAGCGATCGGGCTGGGTGGTGGCCTGGCTGAAGTCGACGATGTCCTGGATGCTCATTCTTATAATCCCCCGTGATTGCGGTGCGATGGCTGGAAAGTCCAAAGTCTATGTTTATTAAAATGAACACCGCAAGGTCGTTTGCCGACCTTGTGTCAAATATATTGAAACAACCCCGACCACTGGTTTAGGGTGACGGTTGCCTTGGGCCGAAAAAAGCAGGCTGGCCGGGCAGAATTCCTGAGGACGCCCGCGAAGAACGCGGGGCGCTCGTATTCAACAAGAGGAGGACACTCGAATGACCACCCTGACTCGTGCCGATTGGGAACAACGGGCTCGCGATCTGAAGATCGAAGGCCGCGCCTACATCAATGGCGAATACACCGATGCTGTCTCCGCCGAGACCTTCGAGTGCATCAGCCCGGTCGATGGCCGTCTGCTGGGCAAGATTGCCAGCTGTGACGCCGCCGACGCCCAGCGCGCTGTTGAAAACGCCCGCGCCACTTTCAATTCCGGCGTCTGGTCGCGCCTGGCGCCGACCAAACGCAAAGCCACCATGATCCGTTTCGCCGGCCTGCTGAAACAGCACGCCGAAGAGCTGGCCCTGCTTGAAACCCTGGACATGGGCAAGCCAATCAGCGATTCCCTGTACATCGATGTTCCAGGCGCGGCGCAAGCCCTGAGCTGGAGCGGTGAAGCCATCGACAAGATCTACGACGAAGTTGCCGCCACTCCGCACGATCAGTTGGGTCTGGTGACCCGCGAGCCGGTCGGCGTCGTCGGTGCCATCGTGCCGTGGAACTTCCCGTTGATGATGGCCTGCTGGAAACTCGGCCCGGCACTGTCCACCGGTAACTCGGTGATCCTCAAGCCATCCGAAAAATCCCCGTTGACCGCCATCCGCATCGCTGCGCTGGCCGTTGAGGCCGGCATCCCGAAAGGTGTGTTGAACGTCCTGCCAGGTTACGGTCACACCGTCGGCAAGGCCCTGGCCCTGCACAATGATGTGGACACCCTGGTGTTCACCGGTTCGACCAAAATCGCCAAGCAACTGCTGATCTACTCCGGCGAATCGAACATGAAACGCGTCTGGCTCGAAGCCGGCGGCAAGAGCCCGAACATCGTGTTCGCTGATGCACCGGACCTGCAAGCTGCCGCTGAATCGGCTGCCGGCGCCATCGCCTTCAACCAGGGCGAAGTCTGCACCGCCGGCTCGCGCCTGCTGGTGGAGCGTTCGATCAAGGATAAATTCCTGCCGCTGGTGATCGAGGCCCTCAAAACCTGGAAACCGGGCAACCCACTGGACCCGGCAACCAACGTCGGCGCACTGGTGGATACCCAGCAGATGAACACCGTGCTGTCCTACATCGAATCCGGCCACACCGACGGCGCCAAACTGGTGGCGGGCGGCAAACGCATTCTTCAGGAAACCGGTGGCACCTACGTTGAGCCGACGATTTTCGACGGCGTCAGCAACGCGATGAAAATCGCTCAGGAAGAAATCTTCGGCCCAGTGCTGTCGGTGATCACTTTCGACACTGCCGAAGAAGCCATTGCGATTGCCAACGACACACCTTACGGCTTGGCCGCAGCGGTGTGGACCCAGGATATTTCCAAGGCCCATCTGACTGCCAAGGCACTGCGCGCTGGTAGCGTGTGGGTCAACCAGTATGACGGCGGCGACATGACGGCCCCGTTCGGTGGCTTCAAGCAGTCCGGCAACGGTCGCGACAAGTCGCTGCATGCGTTCGACAAGTACACCGAGCTCAAGGCGACCTGGATCAAGTTGTAAGCCAGTGAAGGAGCCCGATTGTCAGTCGGGCTCCTGAACGACGCAGATCCCTTGTGGGAGCGGGCTTGCTCGCGAAGGCGCCGTAACAGCCAACGATGATGTTGGATGTGATGGCCTCTTCGCGAGCAAGCCCGCTCCCACATTTGCTTTGTGCGCCGGTTAAAAAATAACAATCCACAGGAGCGTGGAAAATGCGTTGGGCGACTTATTTCGCCGTGTTGGCGTCTGTCTTGAGTGTCGGCCTGGCGCTGGGCGTCAGCATGCCGCTGGTGTCGTTTCGCCTGGAGGGCTGGGGTTACGGCTCGTTCGCCATCGGTGTGATGGCAGCGATGCCCGCCATTGGCGTACTGCTGGGGGCAAAGATCTCCAGCCATCTGGCCGCGCGTCTGGGCACGGCCAATCTGATGCGTTTGTGCCTGTGGGCCGGGGCGTTGTCCATCGGTTTGCTGGCGCTGTTGCCGAGCTATCCGATCTGGCTGGTATTGCGGCTGATGATCGGCGTGATCCTGACCCTCGTCTTCATCCTCGGCGAAAGCTGGATCAACCAACTGGTGATCGAACAATGGCGCGGGCGATTGGTGGCGCTGTATGGCAGCAGTTATGCGCTGAGTCAGCTGGCCGGGCCGTTGCTGCTTGGCGTACTGGGCACTGAGCACGATTACGGATTCTGGGTCGGCGTCGGTTTGCTGATGGCAGCACCGTTCCTGTTGCTGGGCCGCAGCGGCGCGCCGACCAGTGAAGCCTGCAGCGTGACCTTCAGCGACTTGCTGGGCTTCTGCCGTGGCCTGCCGGCGATTGCCTGGGCGGTGTCGCTGTTCGCAGCATTCGAAGCGATGATCCTGACTTTGTTGCCGGTTTATTGCCTGCGTCAGGGCTTTACGACGGAAATTGCGTTGGCGATGGTCAGCACGGTGGTGGTGGGTGATGCCTTGCTGCAATTGCCGATTGGCGCACTGGCTGATCGCTTGTCGCGACGTACGTTGTTCACCGGGTGTGCGGTGGTCCTGCTGATCTCGAGCCTGGCCATCCCGTTCCTGATCGACACGTTGCTGATCTGGCCGTTGTGGGTGTTGTTCGGTGCCAGTGCCGGCGGCTTATTCACCTTGTCACTGATCCTGATCGGCGAGCGCTATCGCGACGATGCGCTGGTGCGCGCCAATGCGCATATCGCGCAGCTGTGGGGTATCGGTTGCCTGATCGGACCGCTGGCGGCCGGTGCCGGCAGTCAGTGGATCAGCGGGCATGCGTTGCCACTGCTGATGGCGGCCGGTGCGCTGGGGTTGGTGATTCTGCTGTCACGGCAAGGCGCGTTTGGCACGGTGGCGGAGCCGGCTTAAACCTGTGGGAGCGAGCTTGCTCGCGATGCGGTTGATCAGTCACAGGGATGTTGAATGTGATGACGCAATCGCGAGCAAGCTCGCTCCCACAGGGTTACAACATCCGTTCCAGGCCGACGGTGGTGCTCATCCACGCATTGAAGCGACGCCACCAAGTCCCCGGCTCCTTGGTCAGGGTGTGCAGTTTGCCGTCATCTTCGGTGACCCAGACAATCTGGCCGTTTTCCAGCTTGGCCTGATAACTCAGGGCCGGCGCCATGCCTTGAAACGCCAGTTCACGCACGCGCGTGGCGAGTTCCGGGCTGTCCACCAGCACCCCGACTTCGGTGTTCCACAGCACTGAGCGTGGGTCGAAATTGAACGAGCCAATGAAAGACTTCTGCTGGTCGAAAATCATCGCCTTGCTGTGCAGGCTGGAGTCGGAGCCGCGGTAGGACTTGCTGTAGAACAGATGGGGTCCGCTGCCGCCGCCTTCGCCAGGCTGGCGACGCAATTCGAACAGCTGCACGCCATGCTCCAGCAGTGCCTTGCGATACGGCGCGTAGCCGCCATGCACCGCCGGGACGTCAGTGGCTTCCAGTGCGTTGGTCAGCAGGCTCACCGACACCCCGGCATTGGCGCGCCCGGTCAGGTACACCAGCCCCGGCTGGCCGGGTACGAAGTAGGCCGAAACCATGATCAGCTCTTTGCTGACGCCATTGAGCTCGGGCGCCAACTGCGTGGTCAGCAGCAACTGCGGGTCGGGCTCGCCGTCGGCCAGCACCTTGCTCGGCGCGTCCCACAGTGCCTGGTTCCAGGCCCAGATCAACTCCCGACGCCAGATTGCCAGGCGCGGGTGAGTGGTGTAGGTCGTCAACTGCTGGTAGAGCGCGTGATTCTGTTTGCGCGTTTCCTCAAGCGATTCTTCCAGTCGGGTCCGGGTGTTTTCCAGGTCTCTGGCCGTCGGTTTGCTCGAGAGGAACTCGTCGATCGGCTTGCTCAGCGCACTGTTCCAGTATTGGTCAAAACTGTGCCCCAGCTGTTCGGCGACCGGGCCGACGCCGAGCATGTCGATGTCAGTGAAATTCAGGTTGGGTTCGGCATCGAAGTACTCATCCCCCAGATTGCGTCCACCGACAATGGCCATGCTGTTGTCCGCCAACCAGAGCTTGTTGTGCATGCGCCGGTGTTGCTGCGACAGGTTGAACAACCGTCCCGCCGTTCGTGTCACGCCGGTACTGCGGCCAAGGTGCAATGGGTTGAACACACGGATCTGGATCTGCGGATGCGCCGCCAGCGTGGCGATGATCCGGTCCAGGCCATCGCTGGTGGTGTCGTCGAGCAGAATGCGTACGCGCACACCGCGGTCGGCAGCCTTGAGCAGTTCATCCACCAACATCCGTGTGCTGATGCCGTCGTGAACGATGTAGTACTGCAAATCCAGGCTGCTTTGGGCGTTGCGGATCAGCTCGGCGCGGGCCGTGAAGGCTTCGGTGCTGTCGGACAGCAGGCGAAAGCCCGAGCGGCCCTGATGAGGCGCAGCCTGGGCCTGGATCGAACGGCCGAACGCCGAATCGCTGGCGGGCAGCGCCTGGCTGGGAGTCCTGTGCGCATCAAGGGTGGCACAACCGCTCATTAATACACTGAGCAATATCACCAGAGCGATGGTTTGTCTGGAACTCAAGTTGGTTATCTCGAATCGCGGCAAAGCCGGAGTATGGCACGGCCTGCGAGGAGCAGGTGTGAGTGCTGCGCTGACGAGTGTTATATGGCAAACGGCGTGCAAGTTTTTACGCATTGAATAAAGTCGAAATAAGAATGCATTTAAAGGGTTTAAAGTAAGGGTTGTAACTTTAGATCATGAATTTCAGTTTGATGATTCTCATTGTGCTTTTGCTGTTTGATTTGTTTTGAATAAAAGTTTAATGCGTATTCGTGGCGCTGGAGAGGAGTGGTGCACGAAAAACAAACCGGAGCTCCAGTGTTGTCGGGTGTGGTTGGAAAGTCACACGGTTGGTGGTTGGAGTGCTACAAGTTTTTTCATTCAAAACTTTCAAGATAATTCTCGAAAAGCTACGCCAGCCTGAGCCTTATCCTATTAGTAGTAGAGATGCGTCCTACAGATAAATCCCACGTAAACGGCAATCATCGCCGGGCAAGTTAGGGGGAAATCAAACTTGTCTGTTTTTTGGAAGTTGTGGATTTCCAAAAGTTATATATCGATATTTAACAAGGATGGTAAAAATGGAAAATCTTTTTTTGATGGCCGCTATTGCAGTTGCAGCTTCCCCGATGTTGGCGTCGGCAGCAAGTACCAGTTTGACGGTGACCGGCGCTGTTACGCCAACTTCGTGTATCCCGACGTTTGCCGGTGGTACGACTGTGGACCTGGGTAAGTTGTCTGCAAAAGAACTGAATGTTGCTGCTCAAACCAATTTTCCCGAGAAGGACGTCACGCTGAAAATCGCGTGCACCGCGCCCGCCGCCGTGGAGTTCGCCGTGACGGATGGTCGTGGCGATACCAAGGCGCCAGGTTTGGTTTTTAGCCCTACCGGTTTTACCGGTGAAAATCTGTATTACGGTCTAGGTACCGTAAACGGCGTGGCGATTGGCGGTTTCGGCTTGCGAGTTGGCACCCCAAGTGCAGATCAGCAAGCACAGCAATTTCTGGTTCGTACCCCCGATAATCTTAACTGGCGTACCCCGCGCAGCCTGATGGTGTCGAATGCGCCTACCAGCTATTCCTGGGGCGAAGACGAGGTTAAAGGGCCGATTGCCGCCACTTTCCACTCCTTTCCCATGAAAGTGGCAGCGGCAATTCGCCCGGCCAGGGATCTTCCGGTCACCACCGATGAGTACAAGGTCGATGGGTTTGTGACCTTCGACGTTTACTACCTGTAACTCAAGTCCCCCGGGACGGCTACGGCCAAGCTCCCGGGCATATCTGGTATCTATCTGGCGACACGAAGGCGACTGCTCGCGCAGTCGTCCCGGATCACGTGTGCCTACCGTCAGGTCTCTTTGATAAAAGCTGCGCTTCAGCGCACGTGCTGCCTCGCGGTGCTGCGTTGGCACGCCTGGAAATCATTATGTTTTCATTAAAAAAGCAGGTCGCGCTGGGTGCGTTCATCGCTATCGGTATGGCCGTTTCCAGTACGAGCGCGTTCGCCGTTGGCATGGTGCCGGAGGTTCCGGTGCTGCTGGTGGATGAGGCCATCGGCGAAGCAACAATCAACGTTCGGAACACTGACGACCAGCCTGCGTTGTTGTACACCGTGATTGAGGATATTCCCCAGGACAGTGAGCATCTGCTGGTCGTCACCCAGCCGGTGGCGCGTGTCGAGGCGGGTGCAACCCAGCAGCTCAGGTTTATTCTACAAAGTGCCAAACCCCTCGAAACCGAACGCCTGAAGCGCGTCATCTTCGAGGGCATTCTGCCTGCCGAAACCGGAGGGCAGGCTCAAGTGAAACTGGGTGTGCGCCAGAATATTCCAGTGATCCTGCGCCCGGCCCATCTGCCGGTCGAACGTGAACCCTGGAAGCGTCTGAACTGGTCGTTACAGGGCGGTAAGGTTCAGGTCAAAAACGCCAGTCCGTATATAGTCCGGCTGGCAAAGTCGGTCAGCATCATGCCCCTCGGCATACCGCTGGATTTACCGCGTACTTACGTGCTGCCCGGCGAGGAGCTGGTACTTACGGGCGTTGTGGTGGTGGGTGCGACTGTGCGCTTGTCGCCTGCGAGCACTTACGGGTTCGCAGTGGGCAGCTACGATGCGCCCTTGGTCGTCAGGTAATGCGTGGCACCTGCGTATGGATAGCCGCAGGGATAAGAGGTGTGGTTGGCATCACTCTCATGGCGGCTACGCTCGGCAACGTTGTGGCTGATGAGGGCGTTGTCTTTGATGCCCAGGTTCTCAAGGCGCGCGGGATCGATCCACAACTCGCGCAGTACTTCCGCCTGGCGCCCCGGTTCGAGCAAGGCCTGCGGCGGGTGACCCTCGAGGTTAACGGCGTGGCGAAGGGGCGCATCCACGCAACGTTCAATGAACACGGTGAGCTGTGCGTGGACTCCTCGCTGCTGGCCAGTGCAGGCATTCACGCGCCCGAGCGCACACTGGAAGCTCAGGACATTGGCGCATGCCTGCCCTTTACCCAAGCGTTTCCCGAGGCCGTGGTGCGTCTCCTTCCCGGTAGGGAAGAAGTGGCCTTGCGGGTTCCAACCCATGCCTTGCTATCGCCGGTACCGATGCAACGCAGCTTCTCCAATGGCGGAAGCGCCGGACTGTTGAATTACGACGCATTGCTGGTCAGCCGGAAATTCAATGGCCAGTCCAGTCAGTACCGCAACTTCAACACCGAGGTCGGTCTGAATGGCGGGGACTGGCTTGTACGCAGCCGACAATCCTATAGCGCGTACGAGGGTGTCAGGCGCGCCGAACATCTGTATGCGTATGCCGAGCACACGTGGGAAAAACAACAGACCCGGATGCAGTTCGGGCAACTCACCTTGGCAGCGCCGCTCCTGGCGGGTGGCGCGTTTACCGGGGTTCAGTTACTGCCGGAAACCGCACTCAGCACCTTGACCAACGAGGGGATTGGCAGCAACACGGTTGTCGAAGGGGTGGCGTACTCGCCTGCTCGCGTCGAGGTGCGACAAAATGGTGTGGTGATTTACGCGACCCTGGTGCCGAGTGGGCCTTTTACCCTAAGTGGTTTACCGCTGCTGAGTCTCAACCTCGATCTGGACGTGACGGTGCACGAGGACGGTGGTTCACAGCACCAATTTATGGTGCCGTCGGCAACCTTGCGCCGCGGCAGCAACGCAGGACCTACCGGCTACACCTTGGCGGCAGGTCAGGTTCGCCGGTTCGGTAGCGATGATCGTGAAACACCCTTGTTTGCTGCCGCGACCCGCAGCTGGCAGTGGGGTGCAAGCACACATTTGAGTGCTGCTCTGATGGGGGCCGGTGAGTATCAGGCAGTCGGCTGGGGTCTCCAGCAGGCACTGACTGATCGCACCACGATCAGCGCTCAACATGTGTTCTCCAGCACTGCTGCGGTGCAATTGCGTGGCTCACAACTTCAAGCCTCAATTAGCACAGCCATCAACCGCCGCTTGTCCGCCGGCCTTACTGCTTCGCAGCAGACCGAGGGCTTCCGGACGCTGACCGATACGGCCTGGAACGAAAAACGCAAAGCCCCCGAATCACGTGCCAGCCAGCAGTTGAGCGCGTCGGTGAACGGTTCGCTGGATAAGCTGGGGACGTTGGGTGCCGTGGTCTCGCGCAACGCCACGGTCAACGGGCGAGCGCAATCTCGTTTGGGACTTTCCTGGTCGTCCAGCGCCTTCAAGGACACTCACTTTTCGCTGAGACTGGAAAAAAGTTTAGGTGCGTCGGTGCAACACAGTCCCGGAACCGCGGCGTTCGCTTCACTGAGTTTTACCTTGGGCCCGCGACGTAGCCTCAGTCATTACGCCCGCCACGACCGGGTAAATGGGCTGCGCACGGGGGCGCAATTGAGCGAACAGGTCGATGACACGCTGGGCTACACCATCGGTGTCGATCGAGCGGCAGAAGGACAATTCGATATGAATGGACGCCTCAGTCTGTTGCCGCGCTATACCAGCGTCGACCTCGGCTATTCCCATAGCGGTGCCGGAGCGACGGGGTATGACGCGGCCATGCGCGGTGGTTTGGCCATTCACTCCAATGGCATCACACCGTCGCCCTATCCGTTGCGCGACACGTTCGGGCTGGTGAAGATCGGTGAAGATGCCGGCATCAAACTGCGCACGCCGCAGGGGCCGGTGTGGACTGACAGTGCCGGTCGTGCGGTCGCGGCCAGTCTGCCGGCCTATCGCACGGGCCGGATCGAGATCGATACCGCCAGCCTGCCGCGCAGCATCGATGTGCTCAATGGCTATCAGGAAGTCGAGGCCGGGCGCGGCTCGGTTCAGGCGTTCGACTTTTCGGTCATCAGCGCCCGCCGCGTATTGTTAATGGCGCGCCGGGCGGATGGTCGGCCGGTGACTCAAGGCGTGGGCGTTTATGACGACGATCAGCGCTACCTGACGACGGTCGTCGACACAGGGAAAATCTTTCTTATCGACGCCCGTCCCGAGATGCAGCTGCGGTTGACGCTGCCGGACGGGGCATCGTGCAGGCTCAATGTCAGCCTCGCTCAAAAGTCTGAGTCTTCGGTGTTGTTCGAGACCGCCGAAAGCGTCTGCGAGGAGGCTTGAAGTATTCATTTTGATCAAGGGCTACCGATGAAAAATCCACCTGATATTTCGTTTGCTCCTCGCACGCTGCGAGCAATATTCGTCCGCTTGCTTTTCAGTGTTTTTCTGCCTGTTTGCGCTACTCCTGCGATGGCTGCGCAGCGCTGCACGTTAACCCTTGCGCCGTCCTCGATCGATTTTGGCTCGGCCACTCGCGGGGAGTTACTCGGGCGTTCGCCAGCCGGGGAGCCGTTGAACCTGGGCAAGCGACACACCCGGCTGCAGGTGCAATGTGATGCGCCAACGCCGATGAGTATCTGGCTGGACGGCGCAATGGTGGATACGCAGCACTACCCGTTTGGCGATGGAGTGTTGCAGGTCCGCGTACTGTCTGCCCGGCTGGATGGTGCTGCAATTGCGTGGCGGCGAGAAGGCGAGGAGAGCCCCGTTGATTCGGGTCTATTGCGTCCGGGTGAGCGGATCATGCCGTGGCATAACGGGGCCGCTGCGCTGGGCACACGTTGGGATCTGGAGTTGGAACTCGACGCCCGGATCAATGAGGAGGCGACCCGGGTGCGTGATATTAAAACCCTCGAAAGTCGAATCCGCATTGAGCTGGAGTAATCGCGCCAAGGCATAGCCTGTCAGTGATCAACCTCTGCCAGGAGTCTGATCGCTGCGGCACCGACCTTGCGCACCGCGTCTTCGATCTGCGGTGTTGGCTTGGCAGCGTAGTTCATCCGCAGGCAATTGCGGTATTTGCCGGAGGCGGAAAAGATACTGCCGACGGCAATTTGTACGCCTTGATCATGCAGCGCACGATTCAGTTTCAGAGTGTCGAAGCCTTCCGGTAGCTCAACCCACAACATGAAGCTGCCTTGTGGACGACTGGCGCGGGTGCCGACCGGGAAATAGCGGGTGACCCAATCGATCATCAAGTCGCGATTGCGCTGGTATTGCGTACGCATCCGTCGCAAATGCGGCTCGAAGTGCCCCGCCTTGAGGAATTCGGCGATGGCAATCTGCGGCTGCGGCGCCGTGGAGCCGGTGCTGATGTATTTCATGTGCAGCACACGTTCGAGATACCGTCCCGGCGCCACCCAACCGATACGCAGCCCCGGCGCCAGGGTCTTGGAAAAGGAACTGCACAGTAGGACCCGACCGTCTTCGTCGAAGGATTTGATCGTGCGCGGGCGCGGGTAGGTGTAGGCCAGTTCGCCATACACATCATCCTCGATGATCGCCACGTCGAAGCGCTGTGCGAGTGTCAACAACGCGCGTTTTCGCGACTCCGGCATGATGTAGCCCAGCGGATTGTTGCAGTTGGGCGTCAACTGTATGGCTTTGATCGGCCATTGTTCCAAGGCCAGTTCCAGCGCATCGAGACTGATCCCGGTGAGCGGGTCGGTGGGGATTTCCAGGGCTTTCATGCCCAGGCCCTTGAGTGTCTGCATGGCGCCGTGAAAGCTTGGCGAATCCACAGCGACAATGTCGCCCGGTTCGCAGATGGAGCGGATGCTGGTGGACAGCGCTTCGTGGCAACCGGTAGTGATCACCAGGTCGTGGGCCGTCAATTGGCAACCGGAATCCAGCATCAGACGGGCGATCTGTTCGCGCAGTTCGAGGGTGCCGTAGATGTTGTCGTAATACAGGCCGGGCATGTCCTGCCGACGGCTGATCCGCGCCAGGTTGCGCAGCAGCGGTTTCATGGTCGGCGTGGTGATGTCCGGCATGCCGCGACCCAGTTGCACGACGTCCTTGCGTGGCACGGCGCGAATCAACTCCAGTACCTGATCCCACTGGGAAATATCCACCGGACGCTGGGCCGGGCGACCAATGGCCGGCAGCTCCGGCAGCTCGCGACCCACCGGAACGAAGTAGCCGGATTTGGGTTTCGGTGTCGCCAATCCGCTGTCTTCCAGCACGCGATAGGCCTGCTGCACTGTGCTCAGGCTGACGCCGTGTTCAACACTTAACGCCCGCACCGACGGCAGCCGGTCGCCGGGGCGATAGAAGCCCTGTTCGATCCGCGTGCCGAGTAGTTCGGCGAGGTTGACGTAAAGGGTCATGGCGCAGTCTCGGTGTGGGTGGTTCGGTTAACCAGTACAGATGGGTCGAAAATATTGGATTCAGACGCTGAAATGCAAAATCTGTATGGAGTTAATACAGTCTCGTTGAATCTGTAATGCTTTTTGCCGTCGACGCATCATGAAAGCTCTGGCTACCCAAGTAAACAGGAGCAATCAAAATGAACGGCTTGAGCGATGTGCGGCTGACGTTACACAGTCAGGAACTGGCGGCAGGGCAAAACAACGGCGCACGCGAGGCGGTCATGCGCAACGCACCGTCCGGCCTGAGTCGCTGGGGCCTGTTCTGGCATCGTCTGCACACGCGCAAGGCGTTGCTGGAGCTCACGACTGAGCAGCTTAAGGACGTTGGGTTGAGTCGGGCGCAGGCGCGGGAGGAGGGGCTCAAGCCTTTCTGGCGTCTGTGAGATGAAATGCGATCCCTTGTAGCAGCTGACGAGCACCGCGAGGCAGCGTTCGGCGGCGAAGCAGTCGTAAATCAGACACCGCGGTTTGCCTGAAAGAGCGCGGTTGCAGGATTTGCGACGGCTTCGCCGCCGAACGCTGCCTCGCAGTGCTCGTCAGCTGCTACAAAGGCGGATATGTCGCTTAATCAGGTTCAGACCAACTCTTTAAGCCGATGCCACAACATCCCCAACGCCAACAACGGCGAGCGCAAATGCTTACCGCCAGGGAACGTGATATGCGGCACCTTGGCAAACAGATCAAACCCACCACCCTGCTGGCCACTGATAGCTTCAGCCAACAACTTCCCCGCGAGGTGCGTGGCATTCACGCCATGACCGGAATAAGCCTGGGCGTAATACACATTCGGCTGATCCTTGAGCCGGCCGATCTGCGGCAGACGGTTGGCGCCGATGCCGATCATCCCGCCCCATTGATAGTCGATCTTGACCCCGGCCAGTTGCGGGAAAACCTCCAGCATCTTCGGCCGCATGTAGGCGGCGATGTCCTTCGGGTCGCGACCTGAATAATGGCAGGCGCCGCCAAACAGCAAGCGGCGGTCCGCCGAGAGCCGGTAGTAATCCAGCGCCACCCGTTGATCGCAGACCGCCATGTTCTGCGGCAGTAGCGAGTGTGCCAGCGCTTCACTCAAGGGTTCGGTGGCGATGATGTAGCTGCCGGCGGGCAGCACCTTGCCGCCGAGTTCGGGATTGAGTTCATTGAGGTAGGCGTTGCAGCCCAGCACCAGCGTCTTGGCGCGAACCGAGCCCTGGGCGGTATGGACTTTGACCTCGGGGCCATAGTCGATGCGGGTGGCCGCCGATTGTTCGAACAGCTTCACCCCCAACTGCTGCGCGGCGGCCGCTTCGCCCAATGCCAGGTTCAGCGGATGCAGGTGCCCCGAGCCCATGTCGATCAAACCGCCGACGTAACGGTCGGAACCCACAACGGAATGCATTTCGCTGGCTTGCAGCAGCCGGGTTTCGTAACGGTAACCGAGGCTGCGCAGCTCTTCGGCGTCTTCGGCAAAACCTTCAAGGTCGCGAGGCTTGTTAGCGAGGTCGCAATAACCCCAGGTCAAGTCGCAAGGGATCTGAAAACGCTCGACGCGCTGTCGGACGATTTCCACCGCTTCCAGTCCCATAAGTTTCATCTGACGCACGCCGTCCGCACCGATCACGTTGGCGAACTGATCGAGGCCGTGGCCGACGCCCCGAATCAATTGCCCGCCATTGCGCCCGCTCGCGCCCCAGCCGATCTTGTGCGCTTCGAGCAGGACCACGCTGAAACCGCGTTCGGCCAGTTCGAGCGCCGTGTTCAACCCGGAGAACCCGCCACCGACCACGCACACGTCAGCCACCAGGTCGTCTGTGAGCACTGGATGATCGGGCTGCGGAAGGCTGCTGGCGGCGTAGTAAGAAGCAGGGTGCTGGTGGTTCGGGGCAGGTTGCTGAGCACCGGCATTCATGTGCGTGGTCCTGATTCGTGTGTTTAGAAAATTTGACGGAGCATAAGCCGGACCTTCGGACACCGGCAACACTGGTCGGTTGGTGCTGTCTGGATCAGGGCTTTTACGTCAGAATCGCGCTCTATTCCGCTTTTGGTTACCGCTTCGATGAGCTGCAACAGTCAGAAAATTCGCACGTTACGGCAGCAGATTCCCTCGTTCGAGTGCGTGCCCGGCTGCCATGACTGCTGTGGGCCGGTAACCACCTCACCGGAAGAAATGTCCCGCCTGCCGCGCAAGACCCGCGCCGAGCAGGATGCTGCGATGGACGAACTCAATTGCGTTCACCTCGGACCCGACGGCTGCACCGTGTATGACGAACGGCCGCTGATCTGTCGGCTGTTCGGCACCACAAAGACCTTACCGTGCCCGAATGGGCGGGGGCCGGTGGAGCTGATTCATCCGCGGGTTGAAAAGCAGATTCATGAGTACATGGCTTCGACGCGGCAGGTTCTGGTCTAAGGAAAGACCGAGTCGCCTGCATTCGCGAGCAAGTCGGATCGCCGCACCGCCGCTCCCACATGGATCTGTGCAAGACACAGAATTTGTGGCCAGTGAAGATCACTGTGGGAGCGGGCTTGCTCGCGAAGGCGGCCGACCAGTCACCACAAAGACTCAATCCGGAATCGGCAGGCACAAACTCTCTTTCACCTCTTCCATCACGATGTAGCTCTTGGATTCGCGCACATGCGGCAGCTTGAGCAGGATGTCGCCCAGCAACTTGCGGTACGAGGCCATCTCGGAAATCCGCGCCTTCACCAGATAGTCGAAATCCCCTGACACCAAATGGCACTCCAGCACGTGGGGAAGCTTCAGGACCGCGCGTCGGAACTCTTCGAAAGTATCGCCGGATTTGTAGTCGAGGCTGATCTCGACGAACACCAGAAGACTACCCTTGAGGTGCTGCGGATTGAGCCGGGCGTTGTAGCCCATGATGATCCCTTCGCGCTCCAGCCGCCGGACCCGCTCGGTACACGGCGTGGTCGAGAGCCCGACCTTTTCCCCCAGCTCGGTGAAGGAGATGCGTCCGTCCGCTTGCAGGATCCGCAGGATGTTGCGGTCGATCTTGTCCAGCTCACGTTTGGTCTGAGTGTTGGTACGCATAGGGGATGCGCCTCCGTGAAAAGCGTTTTTGCCGAGAATTCTCGCCAAATATAGGCACTTATATAGTGAAAAGCACTGCCTAATCTTTTTTACACTGCGCACATCAATGCTCGACAACTACGAACGTCAGCGGCAAGCCGCGATGAGGGATATGAAAATGCGCGTTATGGTCTTGGGTAGCGGCGTCATCGGTACCACCAGTGCTTACTATCTGGCGCGTGCCGGGTTTGAAGTGGTGGTCGTGGACCGTCAGCCGGCCGCTGCCATGGAGACCAGTTTCGCCAACGCCGGGCAGGTGTCGCCGGGTTATGCCTCGCCGTGGGCTGCGCCGGGTGTTCCGCTTAAAGCCATCAAGTGGCTGTTGCAGCGGCACGCACCGCTGGCGATCAAGGCCACCGCCGACATCGACCAATACCTGTGGATGGCGCAGATGCTGCGCAACTGCACCGCCAGCCGTTATGCGGTGAACAAGGAGCGCATGGTCCGTCTGTCCGAGTACAGCCGTGACTGCCTCGATGAATTGCGCGCCGAAACTGGCATTGCCTACGAAGGCCGCAGCCTCGGTACTACCCAATTGTTCCGCACCCAGGCTCAACTCGACGGCGCCTGGAAAGACATCGCCGTGCTGAAAGAGTCCGGCGTGCCGTTCGAATTGCTCGACCGCGCCGGCATTGCCCGCGTTGAGCCGGCGCTGGCCAGCGTCACCGACATCCTCGCCGGTGCCCTGCGCCTGCCGAACGACCAGACCGGCGACTGCCAGATGTTCACCACTCGCCTGGTCGAAATGGCTACCAAACTCGGTGTGGAATTCCGCTTCGACCAGGACATTCAACGTCTCGACTACGCCGGCGACCGCATCAATGGTGTCTGGATCGACGGCAAGCTGGAAACCGCGGATCGCTACGTGCTGGCCCTGGGCAGCTACTCGCCGCAACTGCTCAAGCCGCTGGGTATCAAGGCGCCGGTGTATCCGCTCAAGGGTTACTCCCTGACCGTGCCGATTACTAACCCGGCGATGGCCCCGACATCGACTATCCTCGATGAGACCTACAAGGTCGCGATCACTCGTTTCGACAACCGCATCCGCGTCGGCGGCATGGCTGAAATAGCCGGTTTTGACCTGTCGCTGAACCCGCGTCGGCGTGAAACCCTGGAGATGATCGTCAACGACCTCTATCCTCAGGGCGGCGATCTGGCCCAGGCGAGTTTCTGGACCGGTCTGCGTCCGACTACCCCGGACGGCACGCCGATCGTGGGTGCTACGCCGTTCAGCAATCTGTTTTTGAACACGGGTCACGGCACGCTTGGTTGGACCATGGCGTGCGGTTCCGGTCGCTTGCTGGCCGATCTGATGGCGAAGAAAACGCCGCAAATCAGCGCCGAAGGCCTCGATATTTCCCGTTACGGTAAAAAACTCCAGGAGTCTGCAAAACATGTCAATCCAGCGCCAGCTCACCAATGAGCGCATGAGCCAGATCGTAGTCCACAGCGGTACCGTGTATCTGGCAGGGCAGGTCGGCGACGATATGAACGCCGGGATTGAACAGCAGACCCGTGAAACTCTTGCCAACATCGAGCGTTTGCTGGATCTGGCCGGGACCGACAAGAGCCGTCTGCTGTCGGTGACGATTTACTTGAAAGACATTGATGCACACTTTGAAGGCATGAACGCGGTCTGGGACAAGTGGCTGCCAAAAGGCGTCGCACCGGCCCGTGCCACCGTTGAATCGAAGTTGTGCGAACCGCAAATCCTGGTTGAGCTGTCGGTTGTCGCCGCTCTGCCATAAGCCCGTCAGAAAGATCCCTCTCCCGGTGCTACTGGCGGTTCACGCCGTCAGCCAGCGCCGGTTTTTCTTCCCCAATGACCCGACCAGAAGTCTGCCGCCATGCGTCCTGCCCGTGCCCTGATCGACCTTCAAGCCCTGCGTCACAACTACCAAATCGCCCGTGAAGTCACGGGGGCCAAGGCCCTCGCGGTGATCAAGGCCGATGCCTACGGTCATGGCGCGGTGCGTTGCGCCCAGGCGCTGGAAGCCGAGGCAGACGGTTTTGCCGTGGCCTGTATCGAAGAAGCGTTGGAGCTGCGGGCCGCGGGCATTCGTGCGCCGGTGTTGTTGCTGGAAGGTTTTTTCGAAGCCGATGAGTTGTCACTGATCGTCGAGCATGACTTCTGGTGCGTGGTGCATTCGCTGTGGCAGCTCGAAGCCATCGAGAACGCTGCACTGAGTAAGCCGATCACGGTCTGGCTCAAACTCGATTCGGGCATGCATCGGGTGGGCTTGCATCCAAAGGATTATCAGGCGGCCTATCAACGGCTGCTGGCCAGCGGCAAGGTGGCGAAGATTGTACTGATGAGTCACTTCGCCCGGGCTGATGAGCTGCACAGTCAGGCCAGTGCCGAGCAGGTCGCGGTGTTCGAAGCTGCGCGCCAGGGCTTGTCGGCTGAGGTCAGCCTGCGTAACTCGCCGGCAGTGCTCGGTTGGCCGCAAATTCCGAGTGATTGGGTTCGCCCGGGCATCATGCTCTACGGCGCTACTCCGTTTGAAGAAGCCAATGCCGTGGCGTCCCGCCTGCAACCGGTGATGACCCTCGAATCGAAAGTGATTTGCGTGCGTGAACTGCCGGCCGGCGAGCCGATCGGTTACGGCGCTACATTCATCACCCAGAAACCGATGCGCGTGGGCGTGGTGGCCATGGGTTACGCCGACGGCTACCCACGTCAGGCACCGACCGGTACGCCCGTGATGGTCGCCGGGCAGCGCAGCCAGTTGATTGGCCGGGTGTCGATGGACATGCTCTGCATCGACCTGACCGATGTGCCGCAAGCCGGCCTCGGTTCGACCGTCGAGTTGTGGGGCAAAAACATTCTCGCCAGTGACGTGGCGGCGGCTGCGGGCACGATTCCTTACCAGATCTTCTGCAACCTGCGCCGGGTGCCAATGCTCTATTCCGGGGCTTAGGTCAAAGCGCCCCGACCGAAAGTCGCTTCACCGAACAGGATTCAGGTCCAAGTGTTGTAAATACTGAACGCTGTCGCCATGATAACGCTCAATATTCCAACAACCTGAATCCCTGGAGGCTCCAGCATTGGACGTCGGTGAACGACTGCAATCCATCCGTAAGCTCAAAGGACTTTCCCAGCGTGAACTCGCCAAACGCGCGGGCGTCACCAACAGCACCATTTCGATGATCGAGAAGAACAGCGTCAGCCCCTCGATCAGTTCGCTGAGGAAGGTACTGGGCGGGATTCCCATGTCCATGGTCGAGTTCTTTTCCGAAGAGATCCTGCAGGAAAAACCGACTCAGATCGTCTACAAAGCCAACGAGCTGATCGATATTTCCGATGGCGCAGTGACCATGAAACTGGTCGGCAGGGCTCATCCGAGCCGGGCCATCGCGTTCCTCAACGAAATCTACCCGCCAGGCGCCGACACCGGTGACGAGATGCTCACCCATGAGGGCGAGGAAACCGGGATTTTGCTCGAAGGTCGACTTGAACTGGTGGTGGGGCTTGAAACTTTTGTGCTCGAAGCCGGCGACAGCTACTACTTTGAAAGCACTAAACCGCACCGTTTCCGTAATCCGTTCGATGCGCCGGCGCGACTAATCAGCGCAGCTACTCCAGCGAATTTCTAAGAAAAGAGGCGTCCCGCCAGTATTGCGGAGGTGCCCGAGTTGTTTTTCCGCCACGCATAAGACCCCTTCGACTTTAGGGTTGTTTCAGTGTGGCGGGCTTACCGTTATACTTGCGCCCGCCTGCGAACCGTGGCCGTGGGCGTGACTAGCCACCATTGAGGGTGAACGCGTGAATCTAATTATGAAAATGCTGGCCGTACCAGCAACCGTATTGGCCCTTTGGGCAGTCAGCGCACAAGCTGCGACCAACGACGATATTGCTAAACGCCTTGAGCCAGTCGGCCAGGTTTGCGTTCAGGGTAAAGAGTGCAAGGGGATGGAAGTCGCTGCTGCTGCAGGCGGCGGTGGTGCCAAAACTCCTGACGAAGTGATTGCCAAACACTGCAACGCTTGCCACGGCACCGGCCTGTTGGGAGCGCCGAAAATCGGTGATGCCGCCGCTTGGGGCGAGCGCGCCAAGAAGGAAGGCGGTGTTGACGGTTTGCTCGCCAAGGCGATCTCCGGCCTCAACTCGATGCCGCCAAAAGGTACCTGCGCCGATTGCGCAGACGCCGAGCTTAAAGGCGCCATCCAGAAGATGTCCGGCCTGAAATAAGCCTTCATCTTCAGCAAAAAGCCGCTTTCGAGCGGCTTTTTTGTGCCTGCGATTTACGCCCGAGGCTATTCATTGCAGCAAAGACCCGGCAAGCTCGGTCCAACCCCAGTTCACGGAATGTAAGGGAGGATCAGATGGTGCAGCTGTGTTCTATCGAGCAAGCGGTCGATGATGTCTTGGCACGGTTGCCGGCGCATATCCACATGGGCCTGCCCCTCGGTCTGGGAAAACCCAACCACTTCGTCAACGCGCTGTTTCAACGCATCGCGCAGTTGCCCGAACGGCAGCTGACGATCTACACCGCGCTGTGCCTCGGTCGTCCTGCGTTGGGCGACGGCTTGCAAAAGCGCTTCCTCGAACCCTTCATTGAGCGGGTGTTTGGCGATTATCCGGAACTGGATTTCCTGGCCGACCTGCATCGCGACAGCCTGCCATCCAACATCCATGTTCAGCAATTCTTCATGCAGCCCGGCAGCCTGCTCCACAGCGCACAGGCCCAGCAGGATTACGTCAGCAGCAATTACAGCCACGCCGCTCGTGACATCAACGCCGCCGGATTGAACCTGGTGGCGCAATTGGTGGCCAGCCACAGCGAGCACCCCGACCGCCTGAGCCTGAGCTGCAACCCGGACATCACCCTCGACCTGTTCCCCATGATCGCCAAGCGTCGGGCGGCGGGGGAGACGATCCTGCTGGTGGGCCAGGTGCACAATGATTTGCCGTACATGCCCGGCGATGCCGAAATCGGTATCGACACGTTCGACTTGTTGATTGACGAGAAGGACAGCACCACGCTGTTCTCCACGCCGAACATGCCGGTGGGTTTCCAGGATCACTTCATCGGGCTGCACGCCAGCACGCTGGTGCGCGACGGCGGCACCCTGCAGATCGGCATCGGTGCCATGGGTGATGCGCTGACCGCTGCGTTGCTGGCGCGGCAGGCCGACAATGACGGATACAAGGCGTTGCTGGCGGACGTCAATCTCAGCCAGTGGGCGCAACTCATCGACCGCGAAGGCGGCGTCGAACCCTTCGCCAAGGGCCTTTACGGTTGCAGCGAAATGTTCGTCAACGGTTTGCTGGTGCTGGCCGACGCCGGGATTGTGCGGCGCAAGGTCTACCCCGATGTGCCGACCCAGCAACAGGCCAATGCCGGCACGCTGGACGAAGCCGCGCAGACTGACGGCATCTCGGTGCATGGCGGTTTCTTCCTTGGGCCGCGCAGTTTCTATGAGCGGTTGCGCGAGCTGCCGCACAGCAAGCGTCTCGAGTTCAACATGACCCGCATCAGCTACATCAACGAGCTCTACGGTCAGGAAGAACTCAAACGCTTGCAGCGCCTCGATGCGCGCTTCATCAACACCGTGTTCACCATGACGCTGCTCGGTGCCGGCGTTGCCGATCAGCTCGAAGACGGGCGGGTGCTCAGCGGTGTCGGTGGGCAATACAACTTCGTTGCGCAAGGACATGCGCTGGAAGGGGCGCGTTCGGTGTTGCTCCTGCGCAGCTGGCGCGAGTCGGGCGGTGAGGTCAGTTCGAACATCGTCTGGGAGTATGGCCACTGCACAATCCCGCGGCACCTGCGAGACATCGTGGTCACCGAGTACGGCATCGCCGATCTGCGAGGCAAGACCGATGCGGCAGTGATCGAGGCGTTGCTGAACATCAGCGATTCACGTTTCCAGTTGGGGCTGATCGAGCAGGCTCAGGCAGTCGGCAAGTTGCCGAAGCATTTCCGTATTGATCCACGGTTCGCCGACAACAGTCCGCAGCGCTTGCAGGCCATCCAGGCGCGGCATCCGCAGTTGTTTCCGGAGTATCCGTTGGGTTGTGATTTCACCGCTGAGGAGAAGGATCTGTTGCGGGCGCTGAACTGGTTGAAGAGCAAGTTCAAGCTCTCGGAGATTCTGGAACTGGGCAAGGCAGCGCTGGATGCGCCGGAGCCTTCATCGTTTCCCGAGCATCTGGAACGGATGCAGCTGACCAACCCGGAAGGGCTGAAAGAGGATTTGTTTCAGCGGCTATTGCTCACCGGCCTCAAAGCCACCGCTTTGTAACGACCAGCGGAGACCAAATGTGGGAGCGGGCTTGCTCGCGAATGCGGTGTGTCAGTCAAAGTTGATGTCGTCTGACACACCGCATTCGCGAGCAAGCCCGCTCCCACACTGGTTTTGCGGTGTGGCGGTTTATTCGATGAAGGTTACGACGCCATCCTTCAGCGACTGCACGCGCGCCAACGATTCAACGCGATAACCCTGCGCATCCAGTTCCGCACGGCCGCCCTGGAACGATTTCTCGATCACGATACCCAAACCAGCAACCGTAGCGCCGGCTTGTTTGATGATCGAGATCAGCGCTTGCGACGCCTTACCGTTGGCCAGAAAGTCATCGATGATCAACACGCGGTCGCTGCTGGTCAGGTGGCGCGGGGAGATCGCCACGGTGCTTTCGGTCTGCTTGGTGAACGAGTAAACGGTCGCCGACAGCAGGTTTTCGGTCAGGGTCAGGGACTGATGCTTGCGCGCAAAAATCACCGGTACGCCGAGGTTCAGGCCGGTCATGATCGCCGGCGCAATGCCCGAGGCTTCGATGGTGACGATCTTGGTGATGCCCGAATCCTTGAACAGCGTGGCGAATTCGTCGCCGATCAGCTTCATCAGGGCCGGGTCGATCTGGTGGTTCAGAAAGGCGTCGACTTTCAGGACCTGGTCGGAAAGCACGATGCCTTCTTCGCGAATTTTCTTGTGCAGTGCTTCCATGAAGCTTTCCTCTTCGGGCGGCTTGTGCGCCTAAGGCTGGTTAAAAAGTAGTCGATTCTAGCGCTTTAACATCGCGCGTATATCCGCCAATGCGGTATTGCCGCGAACGGCTTTGACTTCAACGGGTGTGTCGTCGGTGCCTTCCCAGGCCAGGTCATCCGGCGGCAGCTCATCAAGAAAGCGGCTCGGCGCGCAGTCGATGATCTCGCCGTATTGCTTACGCTTGGCGGCGAAGGTGAAGGCCAGCGTCTGACGCGCTCGGGTAATCCCGACGTAAGCCAAGCGACGTTCTTCTTCAATGGTGTCGGCTTCGATGCTGGAACGGTGCGGGAGGATTTCCTCTTCCATGCCCATGATGAACACGTAAGGGAATTCCAGACCTTTGGAGGCGTGCAAGGTCATCATCTGCACGCCTTCTGCGCCGTCTTCCTCTTCCTGCTGACGCTCCAGCATGTCGCGCAGGACGAGTTTGCCGATGGCGTCTTCGACGGTCATCTCGCCTTCTTCGTCTTTTTCGAGGGTGTTCTTCAACGCCTCGATCAAGAACCAGACGTTACCCATGCGGTAATCGGCGGCCTTGTCGCTGGAACTGTTGGTGCGCAGCCAGTTCTCGTAGTCGATGTCCATGACCATGCTGCGCAGCGCCGAGATCGGGTCTTCGCCGGCGCACTGCTCGCGGACCTTGTCCATGAAGCGCTTGAAGCGCGACAGTCGATCGGTGAAGCGCGTGTCCAGATGCTCGCCCAGACCGATTTCATCGGTGGCGGCGTACATCGAGATTTTGCGTTCGGTGGCGTAGTTGCCAAGCTTTTCCAGCGTGGTCGAACCGATCTCCCGGCGTGGGACGTTGATCACCCGCAGAAAGGCGTTGTCGTCGTCCGGGTTCACGATCAGGCGGAAGTAGGCCATCAGGTCTTTCACTTCCTGACGTCCGAAAAAGCTGTTGCCGCCGGACAGGCGATACGGAATCTGGTGGTGTTGCAGCTTCAGCTCGATCAGCTTGGCCTGGTAGTTACCGCGATACAGGATCGCGAAATCACTGTACGGTCGGTCGGTGCGCAAGTGCAGGGTCAGCAACTCGACGGCCACGCGTTCGGCTTCGGCGTCTTCGTTGCGGCAACGGATCACGCGGATCTCGTCGCCGTGGCCCATCTCACTCCACAGCTGCTTTTCGAATTCGTGCGGGTTGTTCGAGATCAGTACGTTGGCGCAGCGCAGGATGCGGCTGGTGGAGCGATAGTTTTGCTCCAGCATCACCACTTTCAGGGACGGGTAATCGTCCTTGAGCAACATCAGGTTTTCCGGCCGGGCGCCGCGCCAGGCGTAGATCGACTGGTCGTCGTCACCGACCACGGTGAACTGGTTGCGTATGCCGATGAGCAACTTCACCAGCAAATACTGGCTGGCGTTGGTGTCCTGGTATTCGTCTACCAGCAGGTAGCGGACTTTGTTCTGCCATTTTTCGAGGATGTCGGCGTGTTCCTGGAACAGCTTCACCGGCAGCAGGATCAGGTCGTCGAAGTCCACCGCGTTGAACGCCTTGAGCGTGCGCTGATAGTGGGTGTAGACGATGGCGGCGGTCTGTTCCTTGGGGTTGCGCGCGTTTTCCAGGGCTTCGGGCGGCAGGATCAGGTCGTTTTTCCATGAGCCGATCATGTTCTTGATCTCGTCGACGCCGTCGTCGCCCGAGTATTCCTTCTGCATGATGTCGGTCATCAGGGCTTTGACGTCGGTCTCGTCGAAGATCGAGAAACCCGGCTTGTAGCCCAGCCGCACGTGTTCCTTGCGGATGATGTTCAGGCCCAGATTGTGGAAGGTGCAGACCGTCAGGCCGCGGCCTTCGCCGCCCTTGAGCAAGGTGCCGACCCGTTCCTTCATCTCGCGCGCGGCCTTGTTGGTAAAGGTCATGGCGACGATGTACTGGGCGCGGATGCCACAGTTCTGGATCAGGTGGGCGATCTTGCGCGTGATCACGCTGGTCTTGCCGGAGCCTGCGCCGGCGAGCACCAAAAGAGGGCCGCCGACGTAGCTCACGGCTTCTTGCTGCCGGGGATTGAGTCGGGACATACGAAGTCAGGGAGTCGTTTGCGAAATGGGCCGGCATTTTAACAGGCTCAGCGAATTGTGCTGCTCTCTCCGACTTGTGACGCAGCACGCTATCTATATTTGCCGGTTTTGATACTTTCACGCAGGATGCGCGATAAATGTGCGTCTATTGTTCGTTATTCAAGATACAAAGCCGCGTTTGATAACCGAGGTCATTTGGTCATTGGTTACCGGCGCTGCATAATGCCCGCCGCCTACATCTTTGCAGAGTCTAGGGAGCTAGCTTGTCTACGCCTGTCGAACCCTTGCGTTTGCTGCTACTGGCCGAAGAGCCAGCGTGGGCAGCGTTGTTGCGTGAGTGTCTGGCTCCGATGGGGAGCTCGACCGTGCTGATCAGCGCGCCGAGCTGGGAGTCAGTCAGCAGTCTGTTCGATGACAACCGCGGTGCGGTGTTGTTGACGATTCCAGCGCTTCAACCTCTACCTGGCCGTTGCAGCCTGCCGACGGTATTGCTGCTCGAACATGAGCCGCTGTCGCCGCCCGATGGTGTGAGTGACTGGCTGGTGCGCGATTTGCTCGATCCCGGCATGTTGCGCCGTTGCCTGCGGCATGTGCGCGAGCGTGGCGTGCTGGAAAACACCCTGCAGCGCCTGGCCGAGCAAGACCCGCTGACCGGCATCGCCAATCGCCAGGGTTTCCAGACCTTACTGGCGGCACGCCTGGCGGAAAACGACGGCCGCGGCCTGGCCCTCGGTCACCTCGACCTCGACAACTTCCGCCATGCCAACGATGCCCTCGGCCACCAGGCCGGTGACCGGTTGATCCTGCAAGTGGTCGCGCGGCTGAAAAGCCAGCTTGAGGCCAGCGATCAATTGGCGCGGCTGGGCAGTGATGAGTTCGCCCTGCTGATCGACACCCGCCGCGCGCCTCAGCGCGCCGAATGGATGGCCGAGCGCATTACGGAAGCGCTGGCCGAACCTTACTGGGTCGATGGCGAAAGCCTGTTGATCGGTTCCAGCCTCGGTATTGCCCACGCCCGGGCTCAGGCCGGCGCCGACCCGCTGATGTGGCACGCACACATCGCCATGCAACAAGCCAAAAGTACGCAGGGCTGTACCTTTCACATCTTCAACGAACGCATCAACCGCAATGCCCGCAGCATGGCCGACCTCGAAAGCGAGCTGCGCCGGGCGTTGCGTCGTGACGAGCTGGAATTGCATTACCAGCCACGGCTGAACCTTGAGGACGGGCAGATCGTCGGCCTCGAAGCCTTGGTACGCTGGCGTCATGGCGAGCGCGGCTTGCTGCCTCCCAGCGAATTCGTGCCGCTGGCCGAGCAAAGCGGCTTGATCGTGCCGCTGGGTTACTGGGTGATTTCGCGGGCCCTGCGGGACATGCAGGCGTTGCGCGAGCGGGGTTTGCCGGCGTTGCACATGGCGATCAACCTGTCGTTCCGGCAGTTTCAGGACAGCCAGTTACTCTCGACACTGAGTCGGTTGATTGCCGAACGCGGCGTCGAGGCGCAATGGCTGGAGTTCGAACTGACTGAAACCGCGGTGATGCGCCGCAGCGATCTGGTCAAACAGACCATGGATGCCCTGGGGCGTCTGGGTGTGCGCTTCTCCCTCGACGACTTCGGCACCGGTTTCTCTTCGTTCGTGCACCTCAACAGCCTGCCGATTGCCTTATTGAAGATCGACAAGAGCTTTGTCGGCGGCATGGAACAGCGCGAAGAGAATCGAAAACTGGTCCACGCGATGATTAACCTGGCGCACAACCTCAATCTGGAAGTGGTGGCCGAAGGCGTAGAAACGCCGGAGCAACTGGATCTGTTGCGCGGGTTTGGCTGCGATCAGGTGCAAGGATATTTGATCAGCAAGCCGTTGCCGTTGGCTGAACTGGTGGAATACCTGACCTTCGGCAGCAGCCAACAGCCTGCACAGGAAGTCGTGAACTAACCACGGACAAATGTGGGAGCGGGCGTGCTCGCGAAAGCGGTATGTCAGTCAAAATGATGTCGACTGACACGCCCCCTTCGCGAGCAAGCCCGCTCCCACATTGATCTCATTCTGTCTGGACGGTCCCGAAGTTCTGTTCTGGCGCCGGTTCGCGCCTGATCATCCGTTTCATCTTCCACTCAAACGCCCACGTCAGGCTCACCGCCGCACACGCCAGCCCCAGCGCCAATCCCCACCAGACACCCGTCGGCCCCCAATTCAAATGGAAGGCCATCCACCAGGCGGCTGGCGCGCCAATCAGCCAATAGCACCCCAAGCCCACCAGGAACGTGGTCTTGGCATCCTTGAGCCCACGAATGCAACCCATGGCGATGGTTTGCGTACCGTCGAACAGCTCGAACCACGCGGCGACCGCCAACAGGCTCACGGCCAGGTTGATGACGTCGCGGAACGCCGGGTCATTGTGGTCCAGAAACAAACCGATCAACTGATTCGGCAGCAACCAGAAGACCATGGCGAAGGCAAGCATCGCCGCCGCGCCAAACGCGATCCCGACCCGTCCGGCCAGCCGTGCATTCAGCAGCTGCCCGGCGCCGTAGTGCTGCCCGATGCGCATGGTGATCGCATAGGAAATCCCCGCCGGAACCATGAACGCCACCGAGACGATTTGCAGGGCGATCTGGTGTGCGCCCATTTGCGTACTGCCCATGGTGCCCATGCACAGCGCGGCGAACGCAAACAGTCCGACTTCCACCGCGTAGGTGCCACCAATCGGCAGGCCCAGGCGCCACAGTTCCTTGAGGTATTGACGGTTAGGTCGCGACAAGCCCTGACGCAAGGGATAAGCGTCGTAGGCCGGATGCCGACGTATGTGCCAGGCCAGCGCCAGCGCCATGCAGTTGGCGACAATAGCGGTAACCAGCCCGATGCCCATCAACCCCAGTTTCGGCAGACCGAACATGCCGGTAATCAATGCGTAATTGAGCAGGAAGTTGGCCACGGTGCCGCCGAGGCTGATGACCATCACCGGTGTTGCCCGGCCGATGGCACTGGTGAAGCCTCGCAGGGCCATGAAGCTCAGGTAGCCGGGCAGGGCGAACGGCAGGATCAGCAGGAATTGCCCGGCCGCGTGGACGTTGGTTTCGGTCTGGCCGAACAGCAGCAACACCGGCTTGAGGTTCCACAGCAGCAGCCCGGCCACCAACGCCATCAACCACGCCAGCCATAACCCGGCCTGGGTCAGCCTGGCGGCGCCGACGATGTCGCCGGCACCCTGACGGATTGCCACGAGGGTGCCGACCGCGGCGATCACGCCAATGCAGAAGATCGACACGAACGAATAAGTTGCTGCGCCTAGACCGCCACCGGCCAGCGCCTCTGGACTCAGGCGCGCCATCATCAAGGTGTCGGTGAGGATCATCAGCATGTGCGCCAACTGCGAGGCAATCAACGGCCCCGCCAGCCGCAGGATGGCCCAGAGTTCGGTACGTGCTGGATGCTGCATGGTCATCACGCTCGATTATCAGAGAGGACAGGAAAGCGTCGATTCTCGGCGCTCTACGGGGTTTGCACAAAGGGATAAAAAGGATGGGTTGCATGATTCAAACTCATGCTGAAGAGTTTCTGCTAGGGTGACCGAATCCCGCTATAGGAGCTTTCCGAATGTCCCGTCGTCTTCCTCCCTTGTATGCCCTGCGCGCATTCGAAGCGGCGGCGCGGCACAGCTCGTTTACCCGTGCGGCCGAAGAGTTATCGATTACTCAAAGTGCGGTCAGTCGGCATATTCGTACGCTCGAAGAGCATTTTGCCTGTCGGCTGTTTCACCGCAGTGGGCGCAATCTGCAACTGACCGAGTCGGCGCGATTGATCCTGCCCGGTATTCGCGAAGGCTTCACCGCCCTGGAGCGGGCCTGCAATACCTTGCGCGCCGAAGATGACATCCTGCGCATGAAAGCGCCGTCGACCCTGACCATGCGTTGGCTGCTGGCACGGCTCAGCCGCTTTCGGCACCTGCAACCGGGCAACGAGGTGCAATTGACCAGCGCCTGGATGGACGTCGACTCGGTGGACTTCAACCATGAACCGTTCGACTGCGCCGTCATCCTCAGCAACGGGCATTTTCCGCCGGACTGGGAGGCGAGTTTCCTGTTCCCGGAAGAGCTGATTCCAGTCGGCGCGCCGAATCTTTTGCAGGATCAACCGTGGGATGTCGCACGGCTGGCCAATGCCGAACTGCTGCACCCGACACCGGATCGTCGCGACTGGCGCAGTTGGCTGGAACGCATGGGGCTGGCGGATCAGGTGTCGCTCAAGGGCGGGCAGGTGTTCGACACGCTGGAACTGGGCATGATCGCTGCCGCCCGAGGTTATGGCGTGTCCATGGGTGATCTGCTGATGGTAGCGGAAGATGTGGCTCAGGGACGTCTGAGTCTGCCGTGGCCGACGGCCGTCGCCAGCGGTGAGAAATATTACCTGGTCTGGCCGAAAACCCGCCCCGGAGGTGAACGTTTGCGCAGGCTCAGCGATTTCCTGCAAGGAGAAGCCCGAGCAATGGAATTGCCCGACGTTCAACACTTGGGCTGAATCGATAGAGCCGCCGCAATGGCGGCCTTGAGCCATATCCCGGCTAATTACTCAAGTATTCAGATTTTCCGCCGAAAATGCAGGTGGAACCTTCGTGCAGGTTCGACGCAATTCCCATTATTAGAATTTTGCTGAGTGTGCAGCCAGATCAAGGAGGATCCGGTCGCTCGGCCAGGAGCTGTCATGTCTCAACCTCGTGCCCGGATCGCCTCACAGCTTGGTCTTGCGCTTGCCGTGATACTGGCGATTGTCATCAGCGGCAGTACCGTGTTCGCCCTGCGTTCGCTGGACACCGCCAACCTTGCCACCCGCGAAGAACACCTGGCCAGTGAAGCCCGGTTGCTGGCCGATCAGTTGAGTACCTTTCACGGCACGTTGCGTGAAAGCACCCAGCGCCTGAGCGGTCTGTTCGAGAAGCGCTTCAGCGCCGGTTTGAGCGTGCACCCGGATGAACCGGTGGCGGTAGCGGGCGCGCAGACGCCGGGCCTGCACCTGGGCAGCGAAGTGCTGAACAACAATTTCAAGGAAGTGGATGAGTTCAAGCAAATGACCGCCGGCGTGGCGACGGTGTTTGTGCGCAGCGGCGAAGACTTCATCCGGGTCAGCACGTCCCTGAGCAAACAGGATGGCACCCGAGCCATCGGCACGCTGCTCGATCACGCGAACCCGGCCTATGCCCGCTTGATGGCGGGGCAGGCCTACGTCGGTCGCGCCTTGTTGTTCGAACGCTCCTACATGACTCAGTACACCCCCGTACGTGACAGCGGCGGTAAGGTGATTGCCGTTCTGTTCGTAGGATTCGACTACACCGACGCGCAGAACGCGCAGTTTGCCAACCTCAAGCGCTTCCGTATCGGCCAGACCGGTTCCCTGGCGCTGCTGGATGAACAGAGCAAATGGCTGGTGCCGATCGCGGGCGTACAAGCGCTGGATCAAGCGACTCCGACCATCGTTGGCTTGGCGAAAACGCCGGGCAAGGGCGAGTTCTGGAGCGACAAGTCCGAAGATTTCTACAGCATTGCCGTACCGTTTGAAGGCGGCCCATGGTCGGTGGTGGCGAGCATGCCGAAAACCGAAATTCGTGCCGTGACCTGGAGTGTCGGCATTCAATTGGCGATTGGCAGTCTGCTGGCGATGTTGATCGCTGTGGGGGCGGCGGTCTGGTTGCTGCGCAGCAAACTCGCGCCGCTGGGTGATCTGGTGCGTCAGGCCGAAGCCTTGGGCGCCGGTGATTTGAGCGTGCGGCTGAACGTATCGAGCAATGACGAAATCGGTCAGCTGGCCCGTGCGTTCAACCAGATGAGCCAGGCGCTGTCGACCATGGTCGAGCACATCCGCAAGGCCTCGCAAGAGGTCAACAGCCGCGCCCAGGCCTTGTCCGGTCTGTCCGGTGGCGCCTATGAAGGGATGGAGCAGCAGTCGGGCGAAATCACCAGCATGGCCGGCGCCGTGGAAGAGTTCAGCGCCACCTCCCTGAACATTGCCGACAACATGGGCAGCACTCAGCGTCTGGCTCAAGAAAACGCACAGCAAACCCAGATCGGTCGTACGTCGATGGACGAAGCGTCCTCGTCCCTGGAACAAATCGCCGGCGCGCTGAACAGCACGGCGACGGTGATCAATACCTTGGGCCAGCGCTCCCAGGAAATTGGTGGCATCGTCGGCGTGATTACTTCGATCGCCGATCAAACCAACCTGCTGGCCCTCAACGCCGCCATCGAAGCCGCTCGTGCCGGTGAGCAGGGGCGTGGTTTCGCCGTGGTAGCCGATGAGGTTCGTAACCTGGCTTCCCGTACCCGCCAGGCGACAGATGAAATTTCCGGCATGATCCAAAGCATCCAGCAGGAAACCGGCAACGCCATCAGCACCATGGAACAGGGCAATGTGTTGATGCAGGAAGGCCTGTCACGCAACGCCAACGTCGCCAGTGCCCTGGCACGGATCGATGAGCAAAGCCGCTCGGCCGGTCAGCAATTCGCGGCGATCACCACCGCCACTCAAGAACAGAGCAGTACCGCCACCTTGCTCAGCAGCAACCTGCAAAGCATTGCTCTGGCGAACAGTGAGCAGCGTGAAGTGGTGTCCAATCTGGCGATCACCGCCAAAGAGCTGGAGAAGCTGGCGGCGGATTTGCGGCATGAGGTTGATCGGTTTCGTTGAGGCTCCGCTGAAATAGCCATCGCGAGCAGGCTCGCTCCCACAGGGTTTTGTGTCGATCACAAATCCAGTGTGGGAGCTTGCTCGCGATGGGGTCACCTCAATTCAGGATCTGTTCCCAAGTCAGTTGCACTTGGCATTGCTGGACACTTCCTTGGTTGCCTGTTTCAGCTGGCTACCCAGCTCAGCCGCATTGGTGCTGCTGTAAACCCGGCCACCGGTGTTTTCAGCGATGCAACGTGACGGGCCACCGGCACCGATTTTCACCACGTTGACTCGCAGGCGCGGCTGTTCCCTGGCGATTCGGCGGGATACCGCGCAAGCGTCTTTCTGGCAACCGTCCTCACCGTCGACAAACATCACGATCACCGCATCGTTATTGCGCCCGTCGACCGTGCTCGCCGCATAGGCCAGGCTGTCGGCCAGCGGTGTGCCGTCATCGGGAACCAGACCGCGAATCCCGTTGATCAACCGCTGGCGGTCACCAAACTTGAACACGCCCTGGTCCGGTGTTCTTTCGCAGCCCGCGAAGGTGATCAGGCGCGTGTTGATCTTCGGGTCCAGCCCATTGATCATGCCGGCCAGCGAGTCCTTGGCGACGTCCATGCGGCTGGGTTTGGCGAAGATCCGCATGGTGCGGTTCGGGTCCAGGTACTTGTTCATCTCATTGCTGTAAAACCAGTCTTCGTCGGCTTTCACCGACTTGATGTTCAAGTCCATCGAGCCCGAGGTGTCGAGTACCACCACAAATTGCGGGGGCACGGCATCAGGCGCTTTTTTGCGGCATGCGTAGTTGTCCAGCGTCGGGGCTGGAGGTGGCGGCGGTGGTGGTGGTGGCGGCGCGGCCACGACCGGTTTTGGTGGTGGGACCGGCTTGGGTGGCGGCACGGGTGCTGGTTCGGGCACGGGCTCTGGTTCCGGAGCAGGTTCCGGTTCCACGACAGGCTCAACCGGTTTCTCGACGGGCGTCACCACGGGCGCAACCGGCGCAACCGGTGGAACCACGACAACCGGCTCACGGTGCAGTAACCACCAGAGCCACAGCGCCAGAAGCAGCAACAGCAATGCCAGCAAGGCCGCCGCGATCCACCAGCCACGGCGCGACGGCGGTACAACCGGCACCACCGGAACCACCGGCGGTACGATCGGTTTGGGCGGGCGCTGGTTCCAGCGCACCACCAATGGCTCACCGTTGAGGCTGTAGAGTTTGTCCAGCTCCGGTGTGCCGAGCAGGCTGCGCAGGTCTTCGGCTTCCGTCGGTTGACCGCGTCTTTGCAGTTCGTCCGCCAGCTGTCCAAGGGACGTCTGACGCACTTCATAGGTTTCCAGCAAACGTCGTTGCGCGTCCTCGTTGAGGTCGGCGTAGGGCGTGGGTTGGCCACCCAGTTCGGTCCACCACTCCAGCACGTCGCCGCTGCCCATCCGCGGGATGGCAAAAAGGCTGGCGACGGTCGGCGGAAAGTGTTTCTGGATGAGGGCGACTTTAGCTTGCAGCGCACTCATCCCCTCCGGTGTGGCTTGCGCATCCCTGATGACCCGCTGCATGACGACGATTCCTGAAAAGGGTGCAGGCCTCCATCGGGAGGCCTGCGGGGTGAAAAGTTATTCTTCGTAGCCGAGGCTGAATTGCAGCTGATTGACCTTCTTCTGCAACGCCTTCAGCTCTTCCTGCTTGGCCTTCAGCGTCGCTGGAGTGGCTTTGGTCGTTGGCGCAGCCTGCGAAGCCTTGAGTTGCTGCTCAAGCCCGGCAATCTGCTTCTGCACCTGGCTTTCATTGCCATGCCGTGCTTTGAGCGAGGTCAGCAATTGCCCCAGCGATTGATTCAGCGCCGCCTGGGATTTCTGCTGGCTGGCCAGGTCGGTTTTGGTGCTCAGCTGCTGGGCCTGAATGTTCTCGTACACCTGACGGAACATTGCGTTTTGCTGACGGGACTCGCTCAGGGCCAGTTCCTTCTGCTTGACCTGGTCGCTGTAGCCACCGGAGTAGTCGCAGTTCATCTTGGTCAGCATGCTGCTGTCGCGATTGGTCGCATCGCATTCGCCCGGCTTGGTCGCGCAACCGCTCAAGGCCAGGACGGCGGTGAGGACCGCCAGTTGTCGTAGCGTCATGTGCTTAGCCCAGGGTGATGGCGGAGCGTTGGCTGTACAGACCGTCGACTTCCTTCTGCAGGGCAGCGACTTTCTGGTTCATTTTCATAATGTTCATGTCCACCTGCTTGATCTCGGCGCCGGCGGCGCCTTGTGCACGCTCGGCGTCTGCCACTTTGGTGTACTCGGTGACTTTGATGCGCATGTTGCCGAGGTCTTTACGCAGGCGCGCGATGTTCGAATCGATATCGGCGATTTGCACCTGGGCCTTGGCCTTGTCGACTTTCTTGTTGGCGATGTCCTTTTTGATCTGGGCGATTTGCGCCTGGTCATCCTTGATCACTTGCTGAGCGGTCGCGGTACGGGCGATCACGTTCTGGGTGTCTTGTTCGACGTCGCTGTTCATTTTAGCCAAGCGGGTGGAGGTGTCGGCGTATTCGCTGCGACGCTGATCCAGATAGTAGTTCGCACCCATGGCCACGCCGCACGCGGTAATACCGGCGGCGACGGCGCACACGGCTTTGTTGTTGCTGTTGGACAGCGCGCAAGCGAGGATGCCGACACCGGCGCCCATGGCGCAGGCCTGATAGCCGGACTTGCTGAAGAACTCTGCGTCCTGACCCTGGGTCAGGCGCGGGTCTGTGCCGTCGCTTTCGCCGAGCATGGAGCTACCGGTGTTGGCGCAACCGGTCAGCAGCAGACTGCCGGCGACAACAAAAGCGATCTGTAGCTTGAAGCGAGTCCAAAGGCTGCGCGACATGGTGAAACTCCTAGGTGACGGTGTTGACGTGTTTTTATTGAGGTGAGTTATTGAGTAACGGTTTTGCAGCTGTTCAGCCAGGCTTCAGTGTCGATCTTCTGCTTTTGCAGGAACGCCTTCTGATTGGCCCAGTGGGTGCGCAAGTAGGGTTTGAGGTCTTGCAGCTGTTTGTTGCGGGTGATGATTTCTTCCATCACCGGGACCTGCGTTTCAAGCAATGGCTGGCCGTACAAGGTCGCCGATTCCACCAGGCTGCTGGCATAGTAGCGGCTGAGCTTGTGCAGGCGATCCTTCTGCTCGTCGAGCTTACCTTTGCGCATGTCGCAACTGGCGTCTTTGTCCGCGCTTTCGCAATTGAGCTTGTAGTTCTTTTGCAGGAAGTCCACGTACTGGCCGTCGTCGAGCATCTTGGTGCACAAGAATGCGCCCAGATTGAGGCTGGCGCGAATCGCCTGGTCGCGGGTTTCTTCCTGCTGCTGGTTACTGGCGCGCAGCTGGTTTTCCAGGGCCTGGAGTTTTTCCTTGAGCGCTTTGTCTTCGACGCCCGAGGCCAGGCTGTTCAGGGATTGCACGGTGCCTTTGTCGGCGGATTCGGTTTCCTTGCTGCCGGTGCCGAGTTTCTTCCAGCTGCTTTCGATGCTGGCGACACGCTCGCGAGAGGTGAGGGTCGGTGAGACCATGACCAGGCGCAGGCCGGTGGTTTTGTTTTTCACCTGGCCGTCGGCGTTGTAGTACGGCTGTTCCTTGCGCAACGCCGTGCGCAGGTCGGCCTGGGCGGTCAGGTAGTTGCCGCCACGGACCACATAGCCGCCGGCCTGACCGTGCTGGCGATCAAGTTTGTTCAGGCGAAACGGCTCGAACATCATTTCGTCGACGTTGCCAAGCATGTCGTGCAGGCCCAGAGGATTGGGCTTTTGCAGGCCGGACAACTGCACTTTGCCGTTGGACGATTGCGCCCCGGCGAACCACTCGTAGGCGTTTATGCCTTCCGGCATCGGGTAGTGTGTGTCGCGGAATTCAGCGGCACCGACTTCCAGCCCGCCGCGCGCGGCGAACTCCCACTCGACTTCGGTCGGCAGGCGCAGGAAACCTTGCGCGCCGTCTTCCTTGGGCAGCTTGCCGGCGGCGTTTTTGCGCAGCCACAGGTTGTACTTGTCGGCGGCTTCGATGGCTTGCACCCAGCTCACCGCCGTTTGCGGCAAGCGCATCTTGGTGGCTGCGGTGGGGCAGGTTGCTTCGGTCAGCGCGGCGTATTGCAGTTGACTCATCTCGTATTTGGCCATCAGGTAGTAGCGGGATTTGTCGTTCTTGGCCCCGGTAAAACTGCCGGCGATAAAGGTCGGGCGGGTCTGTTCGACGTAGCCATACTCCGCGCCGTCCTGACCAATACTGATCGGGTAATCGTCGAGCGGCCCGGCCACCGGAATAAACACCTTGCGAAATACCATGGAGCCTTCGCAAGGCATCGGCAGCACCACGTCGGCGGCGTCCGGCATCGGGTTATAAAATTTCTCTTCCCAGCCCGCCGCCGAGGCGTCGAGCATATAGCCGAGGCTCAGGGGCAACAGCAAGCCAAAACGTTTATAGCTCACGCAGACTCTCCGCAGGTTGGATGTTGATGGCTCGCAGGGCGCCGATCACGGCCACCAATGCAGCGACCAAAAAAGTCAGGAGCAGGGCGGCAACGCCATGCCAGACAGTGATGTGGCAAACGAAGGTACCGGTGGCCTGGCTGCTGCCGAGCAGGTAGTCGAACAGATGACTGCCGACGGCATAAAACCCCAGCCCGCCGACGTAGCCGGCCAGGCTCAGCACCAGCGCCTGCAGGACCACGAAACCGCCGACGGCCCGGCGCTTGAAACCCAGCAACCGCAGGACCGCCAGGCTTTTGCGTTTGCGGTCGATGTTGGCCAGGAATGCGCCGACCATCGACGCCACGCAGCCAATCAGCGCCGCCACGGCGATCACGCCGAAGATCAGCCCCAGTACATGATTGATGGCTTTGACGTTGTCGATGTCGGCCAGCCGGCTTGAGGTTTCGATGTGTTGTTCGTTGAGCCAGTGCTCCAGCGGTGCGACTTGATCGATGTCGCGCGCATACACGCGGGCGCGGGCGTACAGCGGTTGCAGATCACCCAGAGGCTTGCCAGTGACAACGCCGAACGCACTGACCTGATAACCGTCGCGAAAGCGCTCCAGATCCAGCAGCAGCGGCGGGGCGACAAACCCGGCCGCGCGGCCGAAGCGCGCACCGTCGAGCACCGCCAACACCGTCAGCGTCATCTCGCCGCGTTCATTGACACCTTCCAGACGACGCAACGCCCGCAGCTGCACGCTGTCGCCGACCTTGGCCTGCAAACGTTGCGCTGCACTGGCGCTGAGGATCACTTGATTGCCGACGGGGGTGAGCGACGCCAGGTTCAGTTGTGGGTCGCCCGGCTCGGTGGCGATGATTTCCGCACCTTCGACAAACCGTTGCATGCCGATCAGCAGGTCAGCCTGGGTATTGAGCGAGCGCGTCTGGCCGAGGGCAAAACCGGTTTCGGGGCGCAGGCGCAAACGCTCGATCCAGGCCGTGTCGTAGTTGCCGTTGCTGAGCATCTTCACTTCAAGGTTGCGCGGGTCGCGCAGCAGTTCGTCCTGCAACTGGCTGACCACTCCGTGCTTGAGCCCGAACAGCAGCAACAACGGCGCAATCACCGCCACCAGGGACGCGGCGATGCACAGCGAGACCTTGCGGTCGTGCCAGAGGTCTTGCAGCGCCAGGGAGCCCAGCAGGCGCAAGCGATCAGTCCATCGGTTCAAACAGTGTCTCTCCCTGACGGCTGATAGCGCCGAGTCGCGGCAAGCCGAAATCTTTCAGCAAGGCCCAGTCATGGGACACAACGAGCGCGCTCAAACCCATGTTCGACACCAGGCTCAGCAGCAACTCGAACAAGCGCCGGGCGCTATGGGGGTCGAGCGCGGCGGTCGGCTCGTCGGCCAACAGCAACAGCGGTTCATGGGCAATGGCGCGCACGCAGGCAACGCGCTGACGCTCGCCGATCGACAAGGCCTGGGGTTGTTTATCCAGCAACCCTTGCAGGCGCAACACGTCAACCGCATGGTCGATGTGCTCGCTCTTTGCCGGCATCCCGAGCAACCGGCGCGGCAGGCTGATGTTATCCCGCACGCTCAGGAACGGCAGCAAGCCGCCGCTCTGCAAAATGAATCCCAAGTGCCGTGAACGCACGGTTGCAAGCGCCGGCTGGTCGTCAGTGGCCAGCAGTTGGGCGATATCCTGAGCGTGCGCCGCGCCCAGGCGAAAGCGCTCGAGTTCAATCGGCGCGAGCAACAGGCCGATGGCTTCGAGCAACGTGCTTTTGCCGCTGCCGCTCTCGCCGGTGATGGCGAGGATTTCTCCGGCGCCGACCTGCAAGTGCGGCAGTCGCACGTGATGAGCCTGTGCGCCTTCACCACGGCGCACCAGCAGGTTCTTGATATCGAGCATCGGCGTCTCGTTAAGGCATCATTTCCAGTGGCACGGGGTACACGTTGTCCCGTGCATCACTGTCCTTGGCTAAAGCGACCCAACGGTCGACATCCGCGTTGTAACGCTGGTAATGCCGCAGTTTGGTGTTCAGCGTACGGATGAATTTCTCTTGCGCCAGACCGTCCCAGCTCTTCCAGGTCTCTTCATCCAGGTTCAGCACTTCACTCTGATAGGGCAGGTCTTCGAGGTACTCGCCGAGCACGCCCATGTCCGCCAGTTTGGCGTTGCTGTTCTGTTTGAGCTGATTGGGATCGGCGCCCATGGTCGCCGCCACCGAACGCAAGCGATCGAACATTTCCGTCGGTGAAATCAGGCCTTCGTTGGCCGCATCGAGAATCTGCTTCATCACGTCGCTCAAGTCGCTGAGCTGGGATTTGGTCAGCAGCACCCGCACATCGGTGGTCGGGATGTTCTGCTTGATCAGGTCGCGGTCGGTGATCCACGCCTTGAACACCGGCGGGGCCTTGCTGTTGGTCTTCTCGCCGAGGTAGGCGAGTTGCATGGCGTGGCCGATCAGCGCCGCGTCTTCGAGCATTTTCTTCTCGGCCGGGTCCTGCTTGGCGTTCGCTGCACTGCCGATGGCGTCCTCGCCCATGTAGGCGGCTTTCACTTGTGTAGTGATCGCGGCGGCCAGTGCGTCGACCTTGCGCCCGAATTCATGAATATCGCCAGCGTTGACCGGGTAATACAGCGAGGTGTTGGTGCCCGGGTAGGTCGACAGGTTCTGGTACTGCGCCTCGGCCTTGGCGTGGTCCTTGGCCCCGGCCGGGGTTTTCAAGTGCAGGGTGTAAATCGCCACGCCCGGATTGGCGGCTTCGATGCGCACCTGCGCGGCGCTCAAACCGGTCTTCGACAGTTTGTCGTCACCTTCGATGGCGCCCGCGTCGGTGATCAACACCACGTAGCGCGCGCCGAACTGGCTCCAGTCGACCTTGTCGATGCTCTCCATGACGCCGGCAAAGGCGTCCTCATCGAAGCTGCTGCTCGACACAGAGGCCTGTTTGAGGTCGGCGATCTTGGCGAAAAAGTCGGCGCTGTCTTTCACTTTGGTAGGGTCGGCGTACATCTTGGTGGTGTATTCCAGCCCCGGCACCGCCTGGGTGTTGGAGCGGAAAGCGACCATGCCGAACTTGACCTGCTTGCCGAGGTTCTGTGCTTCGATCCGCTGATAAACCTTGCGGATCGCCTCGCGGGTGCGGTCGATGTACGGGTCCATCGAGATCGTCGAGTCGATGACAAACACCACCGCCGCACTGAATTCCTTCAGTTGGTTGGCGTTTTTGTCCTCGGGCTCCTTGCCGCCGGCAGCGTTGTTGGCAGATCCGCCCTTGGCGTTCTTGTCATCTGGTTTGCTGACCGACGCGACATTGAGCAGGCGCGTGCGGAAACCGCCTTCGGTCATGACTTCTTCGCCGCTGAGCACCGGCAGCAGATAGAACTGCTTTTGCAGGTCGACGAAATATTCAGGCTCCTCAGCCAGCACCCCCGGTGCTTGCTGGCCCTTTTTCAACTTGGCCCGCAGCGGCGCAACTTTGCTCACCGGGTCCGGTGCATCAAGGATGGCTTCGACAGTGGTGCGGTCCTTGAAGAACAGCAAGCGGTCGCGGTTGGCCGGGTTGGTGAAGGCCAGCGTCAGCTGCATTTTCCAGTCGGTGGTGCAACCGGCGGGCAACCAGCCAATGGTTTTACCGTAACTGTCGGGGCCGACTTTCAGCCATTCGGCGTTGTTCGCTTGGGCACGTTCGTACACGTAAAAGCGGCTGAACACAGGCTGTTCGTCACCTGCGGCACCGCCCGCTGTCGGGCTGATCTTGCACCCTGGTGTGGTCAGCACGCGTTGGAACAGGGTCTTTTTACCGGCTTGGATCAGCGGTTTGTCATCGGCCTGGGACAGCGGGCTGATATACAGCGCCAACAACGCGGCGCCGCTCAACAGGAATCGACTCACGGGCGAACGCATCACTTCTGCAACTCCTCAAAACGCTGCTTGGCTTCGGCGTTGTTCGGGTCCTGGGTGAGGATGGTTTCGTACCAATAGGCCGCCGTGGCGTTGTCCGCGACCGGGAAGCACTCGCTGGCCTTCAGGTATTTAGGGTCGTATTCGCGGGCATAGGCGTTGGCGATCAGCGCGTCACCGGCCTGGGCACGGTTGGCGTACAGGCGCTGGGCGACACCGCAGTGTTTGCCGGCCTTGGCCTGGTTGATGATCTCCAGCAACTTGGCACTGTCGGGTGCGGCCTTGATGCAGGTCTGGACGAAGGTCAATTCGGGCAGGCTGTTCATGCTATCGAGGGTGCAGGCTTGAGCGTCGGCGCCGGCCGGTACGGCGGCAACGGCTGTGGCCACCGGGGCAGTCGCCGGGGTGCGTTTGTAGAACCAGAATCCGCCGCCCGCGGCCAGCAGCAACAACACGACAATCAACAGGCCGATCAGGCCTTTGTTGCTTTTCTTCACCGGTGCGGGAGGCGGTGTGTAGGCGCGCTCGGTGAGCACTGACTCTAATTCCACTTCCGGTTCGGCGGTAGACAGGATCAGTTCAGGCAGCTCCGGGATTTCCGGGATTTCCGGTGCCGGTGCACTCGGCGCCGTCAGTTCGGCGCCACCATACGTCGAGCGCGTCTGGCCGCCGGCCGTGGACGGCAACACGCCAACGCCTGGCCGAACTACGCCTTTGTCCGCGTGGCCTTGGCTCTGTTCACGCAGTTCGATCTGGAATTGCGAGTTGGCGCCGCCTTCCAGCAGCGGGTCGACCACGTCTGGGCCGACCTGTGCCTCCAGGCCTTCGCCGCTGGCCGTGACGTTGAAACGCGAGACCTTGAACCAGAATGGATTGTTGCTCCAGGCCTTGTGGTCCTGGAGGTAAAAACCGTCCTGGTTACGCTGAATGGAAAACTCCAGCTGTTCCTCGCCACCCTGCCATTTCTTCACAGTGAGGCGGGCCTGGCCAGGCACATTGGGCTCTAACGCGAGCAGGTCGACACGAATTGGCATTGCTTATCTCGCTGTGAAGGCTGTGAGCACTTGGCCCAGCCGTTCATTCTGTTCAGGGGTGATTTCACGTCCGGCGCCATGGCCGGCATTGTCCTGCGTGAGGTAGGCCAGGCCCGATAGCCAGTCGCCGAGATACCGCTGCGCCTGATTCGCCGGTTGCGCCGGTAGCACGGGCACTTGTCCCGGACTGATGTCGGTGTAGAACGAGAACAGCGGCGCCTTGGCACCGGCGCGGCTGTTCGGACGCTCGCTTACCGGCTTCTGCAGGTAGCCGAACCAGGACACGAAATCGCGCAGTACCCGTTGCACTTCCAGGACTTGGCGCTCGACCAGTTGATCGCGCCGTGCGCCGCTTTGTGCACGCTTGAGGACCGCACGGCTCAGTTGCCCCGGCAAGTCCTGGCGATAGCCGGCGGTGATCAGTTCGTCGACCACCGCTTCCAGCAATGCTTTTTCCAGACCGAGCAGGTTGAGCAGGCTTTGCCGGGTGGTCAGTTCACGCAGGTGCGCAATCCAGGCCTTGAATGCCGCTTTGGCGAATCGGTGTTCGTTGCTTTGCAGCTCGGGCGCCAGGGTGTCGGCGTTGCTGCTGACCGGAGCTTCAGGGCTTGTGTCGTCACCGAAATCGAAATCGAAACCGGCGTCGTTGCCATACAGGCTCTGGCTCGGTGTCGGTGCGACCGGCTCGTCGTCCACGGCCGGCTCGTCATCGGTTTCGTACACGCCGCTGAGGTACAGGTCGCGCACCTCTTCGCTCGGCATGTCGAGTTGATCGATCAACTCACCGAGCACCGCCGGGCGACGGCCCAGGCCCGTCAAAATCATTTGCGCTTTGGCTTTCTTGGCGGCTGCGGCACCATCGCCGTCGGCGTGGTACCAGGGGCTCAGGCCGTGAGTGGTCAGGCCTTCGAGGCACTCGCTCAATTGCTCGCGGATGCGCTGCAATTTGAATTCGATATTGGCCACGCCTTTGAAACTGCCGCTGAAGTGGTTGATGCCACCGTCATCGTTGCGCAGCATTTCTGCCCAGGCGTTGGCCGGGTTCCTGATGTGTTTGCACACCAGAGCGTTGCTGGCGAAGCTGGTGCCCAGCGCGCTGACACGTTCCTGATAGATGGCATTGAGGCCGGTTTCCGCACCGTTCGCGTCTTGCCCGATGAACGCCGCGTCCATACGAGGTTTGCGCACCAGGTAGGTGTTCTGGAACGGTGTGCCGGCCCAGTCGTTCATCCAGCTCAGGCTGCCGAAGCGCTCCAGCATGGTCAGCTTGACCATGCCGTTCCAGCTCTCGTCGTACTGATCCGGTGTCAGGCTGAGGGAGTTGGTAATGCGCAGGTCGAGCATGGTCAGCGCCCAGATCAGACCGGTGTCGCGCTTGCTGCGAGCGGCCGAATCGGCGCCCTGGGTCTTTTCGATCCAGCGGGTCAGCACCGGGCCCACGTCGTTGACGTCGCTCTGCTTGGTCGAGCCTGTGCAGACCACCAGCGCGTTCATTTCCTGGTTGTCGGTGTAGCGTTCGAACAGGTAGGCGACCTTGCCGCGCAGGATCAGCTGGGAAACGGAGTTGTCCTTGGCGGTGGATTGCGGGTCGTTGGAATCGGCGATCTCGTGCAGTTTCTGGCGCCCGCGATAACCGGGGAAATCCAGCAGGTCGACCTGATTGACGATGTCATCCACCGGCGCTTCGATCAGGCGGAAGGTCATTTCGGCGGTCAGTGCCGCCAGTTGCGCGACCGCAATCGCCTGACTGTTTTGCAGGCGATCGCCAACCAGCGGTCGAACTTCAATTGGCAAGTCCAGCGGGCTGCCGAAGCGTTCGAGGATGTCGACGTTCATGATGCTGTCGCGCTGGCTGTAGGTGTCGTTTTCGAAACTCACCAAGGCCTTCAACGGTGCGAACACGGTCTCGGGCAGGCCCAGCTTGTGCAGCGCTCCGGCCAGTTGCTGGTACGCGCGCGTCAACTCGCTTTGCTCACCCCAGAGAATTGAAAACAGCTCGGCCCGTTCCTGGAAATTCAGGCGTGGCGCCAGTTGCAACGCTTTGGGCCAGTACAGGTGCTCAAGCTTCTTCACCGAGTTACGGAAGTTGTCGCGCAGGTAATCCCACAGCGACACCAGATCGTCGGCATTGACCCCCGTTTGCAGAGGGCCGGTTTCGCGGCCCTCGAACGGTTTGAGCACGCGCTGGATACGCTCTTCGTCGATCTCGTAGGAAATCCGCTCAAGGTCGAAATCCTTGAACCAGGCGTTGGCGAGAATCTTCGCCAGCTCGATTTCCTTGAACAGCGTGAGTTCTACCGGGAAGTCATTGTCCTGACTTTCCGTCGCCCGACGGCTGAAGCGCGTTACCAGGCCGGTGGCTTCCTTGCCACCACCCACCGGGTTGATGTGCTTGATGAAATCCAGGCGATGGTCGCCGAACTCGGTTTCCAGCTTGCCGTTCTGACCGGCGGCGAGGGCCGAAATCAGGTAGGACTTGCCGGCCTGGGACAAGCCGAAAAAACCGATGGTCATCGGCGTGCAGGCCACGCGACCGAGGCTTTGAGCCAGATTGCGGGCGCGATGCAGGCGGATGTTCAGGTTGTCGGCTTCGCTGTCCAGGCGCGGCGCGTTGCCCCGCGTCTGGCCAATCCAGTCCAGCGCCTGACCGGCGCCTTCATAAACAGCGGCCCAACTGGCAGAGAGCTGAGTTTGATCGGGGGTCAGATCATTCATTTGCGTTTCACACTTCCACTGTCGAGCCAGTACTTGGTCTCGCTCAGGCCGGCGTCGAGCATGGTGTTGAGTTCCAGCTCGAGGTCGCTGCGCGGGTTGAAGTTGACGTTGTTACAGTTGGATTCGATGTCGCGAACCGAGAGGCGGTCGCTGACCAGATCCTGCTTGCGTGTGTACTTGTCCGCCGGCTTGACCTCGAACCGTACCTTGAGCAGCGGCGCGCTGCCGTTTTCACCGATCGCGCGGGAAAACTTCTCCCGACCGGCCTTGGTGAACCGCAAGGTATACAGCGGCGAGGCGGCCCAGCGGTCGGCGGCCAACTGACGAAAACCGAGGCGCAGATCGCCGCGCATTTCCAGTTGTTGCGTGTCGGCGGCATCGCCAACGCCGATTTCCGGCAGCTTGATTTTGTAGTCCTCGGACTGGATGTCGCGGTACAGCACGTCGGCATCCTTGATCACGTTGTTCAGGTCGATCACGCCGATGTGCTTGACGGTCGAATACGGCTTGAGCGCCGAAGCACGGAAGTAGAAGTTCGGCACGCTGTGGTTGGCGCACAACAGGCAGAGCATGGCGCCCACCGACGCGGTGCTTTTCGGGTCGTCGATCCGGCCGTTCTTGTGGAACGGATACCAGCCGCCAGTGCGGTAGTTTTGCAGCGCCAGAATGCGCCCCGGTGGCAGCGGCAGCACCTTGCGAATGAACGCCTGGATGCCAGGCAGGCGCGAAGGACGGCCGGTCAGCAGCAAGACATCGCACGGGTAATGCGCGACCACTTCACATAGCGCACCGAGAATCTTGGTGATGTTGATCTGGTCGTTGAGGAAAGCGGCGTGAAGCTTCTGCAGGTCGAAACTGATCGGCGCGTCATACAGGTCGAAACCGCTCTGGCCACCGACATCGCGGCGCACGGCGGCGTTGACGTAGTCGAGCACGGTCTTGCTGATCGCGTTGTCACCGAGCAATTGGCGGTAGCTTTGCGGGGTGACTTCTTGCGGAACCTGCGGATCGTAATGCTCGTACGCCTTGAGCAGCGCCAGGCCCAGCGGGGCGAATACCTGCAGGTTCAGTTGCTGGCGCAGGATCATGTCCTGGGCGCTGACCGATTCATCGCCACACAGCCGTGACATCAGCGAATCCGGGGCTTTCACGCCGGCGTTCTGCAAGGCTTTTTCGAAACTCGGCAGGATGAAGTCCTGAATCACGTCCAGCAGGATGTCGTCGCCGGCTACTTTGAAGCCATCGCGAAAACGCTGCTCGGGCACGATATGCACGTTGCTGCCGCTGCCGGTATTACCCGCGCGGTCGAGGCGATAGTCGGTGATCACCAGGTCGGTGGTGCCACCGCCGATGTCGATGGTCGCGAGGGTGATGCGTTGGCGGTCGGTCTTGTCCGGCCGGGCAATGGTGTCAAAAAACTCTTCCGGATGACCGGCGAAGTTCTCGTTGACCTCGGTGTACAAGTACACCAACTGGCCGCAGGACGCTTCGTCCCATTCCACGCGGATACTAGGGATCGGCGTGCGCGGGCTGACGGCCTGATCCTGATGTGGATCTTCCTCGCCGACATGCCAGCCGAGGCTTTTCCACACCAGGCCGATGGCTTGTAGCATGCGTTCGTTGAGGATGCTGCGCTCGGCCTGCGGCATGCCCGGCGGCACGGTCAGGGTGATGCTGTTGAGTTGGCGCGGTACGCGGGTGTGACCCTGGCGCGAACGCTGGGCCGGGCTGTTGATTTGCGACAGCGCCTGGGCCAGTACTTCGGCGAGCATGAAGGTCATCAGCGAGCTGCGTGAATAACGCGGCATGAACACTGGTAGACGATCGTCTTCTTCGAGGCTGTATAGCGCCTCGCCGGTTTCGTTGATCAGATGCGAGAACGGCGCGGCGGTGGCGTACGGTTCGTTGTCGGTCTTGATGTACGAGCAGTTGAAGCGCCAGCCGTGGCCGTAGGCGTTTTCGTCCCACAGATAACGTTTCGGGCTGGACAGGCCAGTGGAACCTTCGGTGCCGCGACGACGGCTGGCCAGACGGCTGGCCTCATTGCCGACGCGGGCAATCGTCGCCCATTGGAACGCATCGTGACGGCCGCTCTTGACCGAACAGTGGTCCTTGCCGAAGTACGCCTGGGCGAATTCCACACGGCTTTCGAACGGCAGATTGTAGGTGTGTTCCGGGGTGATCAGGTCGCGCAGTTCCAGCACGTAGTTCTGTTTCAACCCGGAACCGGCCTGACCGTGGTTTTCGATCAGGATGCCGCAGGTGCGCGAGTTGCCGACGTCCAGCACCAGGTCCACCGGAATCGGTTTGACCAGGCCATTGCTGTCGTTGGCGACTACTTTCAGCTCAGGGATTTCAACTTTCGCACGGGCCGTCGACTGCTGGGCGGCGGACGGCTTGCTCAATAGACTGAGCAAGTTGAGGTAGTGCGCCAAGTGATAGTTGGCGCGGATGTCGGTGTCCAGCTCTGCGCGCGAGCGGTGGGCATTGCCCTCGTTGAACACTTCCAACAGCCACTCGTTGACCCACGGTTGGGCCAGGAACCAGCGGGTTTCGCTGGCCTTCGTCGCCAGTTTGAAGGACACGCCGGAGCTGATGTCTTCTTCGTTTGGCGCCAGGTAAGCGGTGCCGTCACGCTTGGGCATCACGCGGCTGTCGAAGGCCATCGTCAGGCGGTGGGTGTTGCCGTCGATGTCGGGCGTCGCCAGCTTCACCAGACGCATGCGCGACCAGTTGGTCGGGCCTTCGTCGAAGCGATGCGGCGGCATGAAGCGGAAAAACGGGGTCGGCAGCCAGATACCGTCCAGCAACTCGAGGCTGCTTTTCATGTCGACGCTGAACGCAGGTTTGGCTTTCTCGACCTTTTCCGGTTCAGGTTCGTAGAAAAAGAAGTCTTTCTCTTCGTTGTACGACAGGCGGCAGATCAGCCCGCTGATCATCGGCGCGAATTCGCCGGTCGGTTCCTTGCGAGGATCCAGACGCAGTGCGAAATCCATGAACTGGATGCCGGTGTCGCTGACCAGCGTGACGGTGTCTTCGAATTGGGTGACTTCAGGCAACATGTCGGGTTATTCCGTTTTTATTCGGCCACGTGCCGCATGGACATGGGGAATTGTTCTTTGCCGTAACCGCCGGTGCAGTCTGCGACTGTGGTCGCCCCTTTGCGGCAGTTGACCTTGGGCATGTCGTAAGTGCTGCCATCGCCACACACGGCCTGGCCCTGACTGTCGATGGCCAGGCTGCCACCCTTCATAGTAGCGCTCACCGGCCCGCTGCATTTCGTGCCGTCGGCCTGGTGTACGGTGACTTCGCCTTTACCGTCCTTGAGCTGGTATTCCAGACGCAGGGGTTTGCCGGTTCGGCGATCCTGAATACCGGCACCGGCGCGGAACTGACCGTCGAGGAACTTGGCGGCACCATCGGCGGCGTCTGGCGGAATGCTCAGGGGAGGGCCGGGTTTTGCGGCGGCGGATTTTTCGGCCTCGGGCGATGTGATATCCGGCGGCGCAGTTTTGTTTTCGGGTGGCGCGGCTGGGGCTTCGGCTGCCGGGTCTTTGGCTGGGTCTTGGGTCACGCCGGCGGGTGCTGCGTCAGCCTCGTTGCCCTCGACCGCCGGCGCTTCCACGCCATGGGTTCCGGTCACAGCGGTGCCGGTTCCCGTGGTTGAGCCTACAACGGTGCCCGTCACAGGAACGCCATTGAGCGTCGTGGTATGGCCGGTCAGTTGTGGTTCTTCCAGTTGCCTTTCAACAGGCACGATGCCCTCGGGGAGCAGATTGACCGCCACCAGTGGAATCGGCACGCAACCGCGCAAGCCCAGTAATAGCCACAAAAGCAGCAGCAACAAAGGCAGCAGCAACAGCCACCACCAGCGCCGCCACCACGGACGAGCAATCACCGGCACGACGGGAGGCGCAACCACGGGCGCGGCTTCGACCACCGGTGGCAGCGTAAACGCGGGCGGAACCTGATAGAGGCAGTGCAGGGGATCGCGATTGCCGGTACCGGCATGCTCGAAGCCCCAAAAGGTCAGCACCGGTTTGCCTTGCACCAGGTAGACGAAGTTTTCGTCGGGGAAATGAATCACACGCTTGAGCAGCTTGCCGAACACGGCTTTGTCGCCTTGCTGCTGTTCGGCTGGATCAGTGCCCAGGAAACGCTGGCTCAATTCCTCGAGTGCGGTTTTCAGCGCTTCAAGTTGGCGGCGTGCAGGGGCGCGTTCTTCTTCGGTCGCGCTGCTCCACGGGATCACATCGCCGTCGAGGCCGCTGTACCAGTCGATCTGGTTACCGAGCTCATCGCTTTGAGGGATGGCCAGGTGATCGACCATTTCAGGGTTCTTGCGGCGAATGGCTTCGCGCAATTGCAGGGCCGCCCGGTAGACCGGTTGACCTGTCTCGCCCAGGGCAGTGAATGACCCGCTCTTACCGCTGCGTAATAGTGCCCCGCGCATTCAAACTCCATATGTTCCGCTGCGCAAAAATGACAGACAAAGGTGTCTGCTCTTGCTCCTGCAATTAGCTGGCGACCTTAATGTCATAATGATGTCGCCGTCAATCTGCCGGAGGTTCAAAACCGTATGAGACTAGCGTAAGCGTGCGGAGGTTGCATGAGGTCAATTTAAATTGGCTTGGGAAGGCTCGGGTGTACGCTTTTTAGGCTTGCTGAATCGTTTCATCAGCGCTATAAAAAACGCACAACTCCAAGAAAGGCTTCCCCATGACTCCGCTCAAATTCGTCGTTGCCTTTGGCGCGCTGTCCGCCTCCCACGCCATGGCCTGGGATTACGTCCTGCTCGACAGCGACAAGGCTGCCCAAAACTGGCAGGTCACCAGCCAGCAACTCGGTGTAAAAACCGACAAACCCTTCTCCGTGACCCTTCGTAACTTGCACGGCGGCCGGCAGGAGGGCGTCAGCATCGTCGACATCGATAACGGCACGATGAAACTCTCGGTGGTGCCGACCCGCGGGATGAACGTCCTGCAGGCGTCGGTCGGTAATGTGCGCATGGGTTGGGATTCGCCGGTCAAGGGCGTGGTCAATCCGTCCTTCATCGAACTCAACGGTCGCGGCGGGCTGGGCTGGCTCGAGGGCTTTAACGAACTGGTCGCCCGCTGCGGCTACGAGTGGGTTGGTCACCCCGGCATGGATAACGGGGAATTGCTGACCCTCCACGGCCGTGCCGCCAACATCCCGGCCAGCAAAGTCACTTTGCACATCGATGAAAAACCACCTTACGCGATCAGCCTGCGCGGTGAGCTCAAAGAGCAGGCGTTCAAGAAAGTCGACTTCTCGGTGATGACTGAACTGGTCACCGAACCTGGCAGCGCGGCGTTCTCCCTCAACGACACCCTCACCAACAACGGCGATTATCCAAAGGAATATCAGGCGCTGTATCACAGTAACTTCAGTACGCCGTTTCTGGAGCAGGGCGCTCGTTTTGCCGCACCGGTGAAGCAGGTGTCGCCGTTCAATGACAAGGCCAAAGGGGATTTGCCGGATTGGCAGACTTACCGCGCGCCGACCAAGGATTACGACGAGACGGTTTACAACGTAGTGCCTTATGGCGATGCCAAGGGTGACACGTTGACCGTGCTGCATAACAAGGCGGGGAGCCTTGGGGTATCGGTGGGTTTCAATACTCAGCAGTTGCCGGTGTTCTCCCTGTGGAAAAACACGGACACTCAAGGGCAGGGCTATGTCACGGGTCTTGAACCGGGGACGAGCTTTTCCTACAACCGTCGGTATCAGCGGCCACTGAATCTGGTGCCGACGATTGGGGTTAAAGAACAGAGACAGTTTCAGATCCGGTATAGCTTGCTGGTGGATAAAGGGGCTGTGGATAAGGCTTTGAAAACTGTGAGCGACATTCAGGGTGGTCGGGAGACTGAGGTGCGGCAGGCGCCGTTGGTGGATTTGAGCAAGGAGTAAACTCGCGTTAACTCCCTGTCCGTCGAGAGAACGAGATGAGCAGTAATGCCTGCGATAGGTGTTCACTGCTCGTTGAGGTGTCAAAAGGGAAGCTTCATTTTTGAAGCTTGTGCGGCATCAAACAAACGCCGTATGAAGTCGAAGTCGCTCCAGGTTTGATTGGTATAAAACCGGTATTCTTTGTCTTCGATATCATCGAAGTAATAGATGACGTACTCCGCATATTTTTCATCGGAGTTGAAGCTGTAACGTAATGAAAGAGAAAAGGCTTTTTCATTTAGCTTGACTAGCGAGTTGTTGTCGTCATAGCTCCAGGAGAATTCACCTTGCTCCGTTTTCGCTGTAAGCGTTTTGACAAAATCGAGAAATCTAGGCGGTAACATATTGTCGCCCTCTGGCCGGGTTAACCTTTTCAAGGTTCTCTTTGATGTTTTCAAGGTTGTGATGGATAAGAATTCTTGCTTTTTTCTCAAGCGGAGCGCTTGCCGATGTGAAAATCCCTTTCCTGACGGCGGTTTCAGTTTCTCCAAGGATATTGTCGATCCTCTCAAACTCCTCGCCTGTGCCGGGTATCTTGGCAAATAGAATCCTGAAATGCTGATAGCACTTCAGCGCCAATTGATAGTTTTCGGTATCCATATAACCTGCTGTTTCATTAAGCGTCGCGAGGCATTCGCTCACGGCTGAGGCACCCTCTACCGCTTTTGCTTCCTTGAGCACTTTTTTGGCTTCTGCACTGATGCTTCGTGAGTAACGAACGCTGTGCAGGACTTCGGATATTGAAATGATGAGCGCGACGATGGTTATCACCGTGCCAACGTAGGAGAAGTTATTCAGGGTTGTCGGAGAGCCGATAACGATTTCCTGCTTCAACAGCGCCGCCCACACGGTAACAGTGCTTATGAAGCAATAGACGAATCTAATCCAATGACTCTTTAGTAACTCCATGTCTTACTGGCGCTCTCTCTGGTATGTGATCTGCTGAAGGGCTTTGCGGTAATAACCATCAATTACGCTGAGGCTGGTCGATATTGCAATGCTTCCGCCAAGTGCTCGCGTGTAATTGCATTCACCTGTTCAAGGTCTGCCAATGTACGGGCTACCTTGAGCAGACGGTGGGCCGACCTGAGTGACAAGGTCAAACGCTCGCAAGCAGTTTCCAGCCACGCCTCGTCGGTTGTGGATAACTTGCAGTGTCGACGCAGCCCTGGCAAATCAAGGAATGCGTTGGCACAGCCCTGGCGTTTGTTTTGACGCTCCCGGGCGTCGGCGACCAGCACCGCAGCAGTGGCTGTGTCATCACCGGGTTTGAGCGCAGGGTTCAACGCCGTGGCTTCCCGAGCGACGGTCAGGTGCAGGTCGATCCGATCCAGTAGAGGCCCCGACAATTTGTTGCGATAACGCTGGACCATGTCCGGTGTACAACTGCATTTGCCGCTGGGCTCGCCAAGATATCCACAGGGGCACGGGTTCATTGCGGCCACCAATTGAAAGCGCGCCGGAAACCTCACACGATCCTTGGCGCGGGAAATCACGATGTGGCCGGACTCCAGCGGCTCCCTTAAAACCTCCACCTTGCGGTCGAACTCCGGGAGTTCATCGAGGAATAGAACGCCATGATGGGCTAGGGTGATTTCGCCGGGTTGTGGCTTCGAACCGCCGCCCACCAACGCCGGGCCGGAGGCCGAGTGATGGGGCTGGCGGAACGGTCGTTGCGGCCAGTGGCTCAAGGGCACGCAACTGGTGACGGATTGAATGGCAGCGACTTCCAGCGCTTCGTTTTCGGCTAACGGGGGAAGCAGCCCCGGCAACCGACTCGCTAACAACGTTTTTCCGGTCCCCGGCGGTCCGCTGAACAGCAGGTTATGAGCCCCAGCCGCCGCAATCAGCAATGCGCGCTTGGCCGAGATTTGCCCCTGCACTTCATTCAAGTCCGGATAGGGTTTACTTGCGTAGAGCAACCCGTTGGAAACGTAGGGTTCGACCGGCGTATGTCCATTGAAGTGCGCAACGGCTTCCAGCAGGTGATCCACGGCAAACACCTTCAGCCCCGACGCCAGGCACGCCTCCTCGGCGTTCGCCCGCGGCACCATCAGTGAGCGTCCGGCCTTGCGTGCGGCCAGCGCAGCCGGCAACACTCCTCTCACGGCACGTACCGCGCCTGACAGCGCCAATTCTCCCAAGCATTCAATGTCATCCAGCGTCAACGTCGGCACCTGTACGCTGGCGGACAGAATTCCCAGGGCAATCGCCAGATCGAACCGTCCGCCATCCTTTGGTAAGTCCGCAGGCGCGAGATTCAGCGTGATACGCCGCGCCGGAAATTGCAGACCCGAGTTGATGATTGCGCTGCGTACTCGATCCTTGCTCTCCTTCACGGCCGCCTCGGGTAAGCCGACCATCGTCAATGACGGCAGACCGTTGGCCAGATGGACTTCTACGGTAACGGCAGGCGCATCAACGCCGATCTGGGCGCGACTATGGACGATGGAGAGTGACATGGTCGTTCCTTGAGTTTTACGGGAACCGCTTCCTGCGGTTTTTTGAAGGGTAGTCGGGGGCGCGTAATGGCGCAGGCGCCAAATTTTCGCAGGATGTTGCGAGTGTCTTTCTGATGGGTGAAGCGTAAGGGAGTGGGGATTTGCGACGTAATCAGACGCGGGAGCCGCGTTCTGTAGGACCGTACTGAGATCATTGAAGGGCGTTAGATTAAAAGCTTTCAGATGTAGGAAATGGCAGCGTTAGCTGTGGGCTAATGCTGCCAGAAGACATACATATGCAGTTTGTGTAGTGCTATTGGTTGTTAAAGCGATTGCAACATCCGCGAAGCACGCTTCCACCACGGTGCATTGATCGAGCGCTGCGGCCGTTCACTATCCGCCAGCATGTGCGGAACATCCTGCAAGCGAATCCACGGTTGGTTATTCCAGTGCAGCAAACTCAACGACATCTCGGGCCAATTGAGCAGGCTCAGAATCGGGCGTTCGGTTGAGGTGGGGTGCAGGGCGTCTCTGAGGGTGGGGACCACGTCGTGGGTCAGCCATTCGCGCAGGCCTCGGTATTCGGGGCAGTAGTGGTAGACGAGCAGGGCGTAGACGCCGGATTCGCTGATTAGCAGGGTGTTTTCGATGGTGCCGTGGATGAGCATTCGTAAAGTTTGGTGTTGGTCGGGATCGAGTTTTCGGACGGCGCGTTCGTCGAGGTAGAGGCGTAGCAGGCGGCCCAGGTCGCGGGCGCTGAACCAGGGTTGGTTTTCCAGGAGGAGGGCGTGGAGGTGGAGTTTGTGGCGGGTGAAGGTGTGAGGAGTCAGATAGTTTTCGTCCATGGTGCAGTACCCAAATTCGCTTGATAGACGACTGCCACTTATCGTCGCCAAACAATAAGGGTGGCAGCTGCGTGCGGGTTGGCGAACCGGCCAAGCGAATACCGGCAGACCCGAAGGTCTCCCACACGCAGCCGCCATAATTCGAATTGGGAGAGATATCCATAATCGAATGAGGTTGCGTGCATAGCTTGGTTCCAGGTCGCCAAACCCAGTGCTGAATATTCAGCAGAAGGTGAGCTTAGGAACCGGGGCTTTGCGGCGCAATCGGACGGCGGTGGTTTTCTTGTAGGACGCTGCCGGGGTTCTTGAGGGCTTAAAGATCAAAAGATCGCAGCCTTCGGCTGCTCCTACAGGGGTGGTCTGTCTCGTGTGGGATGGCTGGTAGACCGAGGCGACTCCATTCGCGGGCAAGCCCGCTCCCACAGGGAATGTGGTGTTATTCGGAAGGTGGATTGAGCTTCGCTTCCAGCTCTGCCACCTTCGCCTCAAGACTTTCCAACCGCGCCCGGGTCCGTGCCAGCACGACCATCTGGCTATCAAACTCTTCCCGGCTCACCAGGTCCAGCTTGCTGAAGCCGCTCTGCAACAAAGCCTTGAACTGGCTTTCGATTTCGCTTTTCGGCAGTGGAGTGTCGCCGCTGAAGAGGCGGGAGGCGGTGCCGCTCAGGGCATCGAGGAAGTCTTTGGGCGCGAGCATGGGAAATGTCCTGTCAACAATGGCGGGCAGTGTATCACGCAGTGTCTATAGTCAATCTCGCAGTCAGGGGTGCACGCTTTTCGCGCATGGGGACGGACGGTTGTGCACTGTTGTTGTGCGTATCCGTCGGGCCATTTGCGCGAAGCCGCTTGCAGCAGCGGCCAAAGGCTTGAAATCAGTGGGTTTTGGCGAGATGGCAAGCTTTCTGCTTAGTCGGTAGTGACCCATGCACTGATGCAGTCGCTGTGACGAATGCAGTGCGCCAAGCGGAACGGGGGAAGTGTTTCGTGCGGAGTGGTTAGCAGGCGTCGGACGGGCAGGTAAGGCCGACGATGCGTTACAAAGCCAGGCACTGCGCTTAGACTTGAGTCGGGTTTGTTTTCCTGGGGCAAGTCCACCAATTCGGGAGAGAGTTTTCATGAAGCTAGTCACTGCCATCATCAAGCCGTTCAAACTGGACGACGTACGCGAGTCGCTGTCCGAGATCGGCGTGCAGGGCATTACCGTTACTGAAGTCAAAGGCTTCGGTCGGCAGAAGGGTCACACCGAGCTGTATCGCGGCGCGGAATACGTGGTCGATTTCCTGCCAAAGGTGAAGATCGACGTCGCCATTGACGACAAGGATCTTGACCGGGTTATCGAGGCGATAACCAAGGCTGCCAACACCGGCAAGATCGGTGACGGCAAGATCTTCGTGGTCAATCTGGAGCAGGCGATTCGCATCCGTACCGGCGAAACCGATACCGACGCAATCTAAGCCGCCACAAACCCAACGCCCCAGGAGAAAACAATATGACTCTGCGTAAATTCGCAGGGCTAGGAGCCCTGTTGTCCCTCGTAATGCCCGGCCTGGCCATGGCGGCAGACGAAGTGGCAGCCCCAGTCCTCAACTCCGGCGACACTGCCTGGATGATGACCTCGACAGCCCTCGTGCTGTTCATGACCATTCCCGGCCTCGCGCTGTTCTACGGCGGCATGGTTCGCTCCAAAAACATTCTTTCCGTGATGATGCAGTGCTTCGCCATTACCGGTCTGATCAGCATCCTGTGGGTCATTTATGGCTACAGCATCGCGTTCGACACCACCGGCATGGAACAGGGCGTCATCAACTTCAACTCGTTCTTCGGTGGCATGGGCAAGGCATTCCTCGCCGGTGTCACGCCAGCGAGCCTGACCGGGCCTGCGGCGCTGTTCCCTGAAGCGGTGTTCGTCACCTTCCAGATGACGTTCGCCATCATCACCCCTGCGCTGATCGTCGGTGCCTTCGCCGAGCGGATGAAGTTCTCCGCCATGCTGATCTTCATGGGCGTCTGGTTCACTCTGGTTTATGCACCCATCGCGCACATGGTCTGGTCCGGTAACGGCGGCCTGTTGTGGGACTGGGGCGTGCTGGACTTCGCCGGCGGCACCGTGGTGCACATCAACGCCGGTGTGGCCGGTCTGATCGCCTGCCTGGTACTGGGCAAACGTAAAGGCTTTCCGACCACCCCGATGGCGCCGCACAACCTCGGTTACACCCTGATGGGCGCTGCCATGCTGTGGGTTGGCTGGTTCGGCTTCAACGCCGGCTCCGCCGCAGCGGCCAACGGCACTGCTGGTATGGCGATGCTGGTGACCCAGATCGCAACCGCCGCCGCTGCACTGGGCTGGATGTTCGCCGAGTGGATCACTCACGGCAAACCAAGTGCCCTGGGTATCGCTTCGGGTGTTGTGGCCGGTCTGGTTGCAATCACCCCAGCCGCTGGCACCGTGGGCCCGATGGGCGCTCTGGTCATCGGTCTGGCTGCCGGCGTGGTGTGCTTCTTCTGCGCCACCACCCTGAAACGCAAACTCGGCTATGACGACTCCCTGGACGCCTTCGGCGTGCACGGTATCGGCGGTATCCTCGGCGCGATCCTGACCGGTGTCTTCGCTGCACCGTCGCTGGGTGGTTTCGGCACCGTCACCGACATCGCCGCACAAGTCTGGATTCAGTGCAAAGGCGTGGGCTTCACGGTGATCTACACCGCGATCGTCACCTTCATCATTCTCAAAGTGCTGGACGCCGTCATGGGTCTGCGTATCACTGAGGAAGAAGAGGCGGTCGGCATCGATCTGGCACTCCACAACGAACGCGGCTACAACTTGTAAGTACGCGCACAAAAAAACTTGCCCGGCTTGCCGGGCATTTTTTTGTCTGGAGTTTGTCAGTGAAGGAACTGCTGAAAGGTTTTTTCGTACACGTTTAGTGGCGTTTACGACAAGCGTTTTTCTGCGGCCAATGGCTTACATGATTGAAGGAATATTAGGGCCTTTGTTTTTTCCCAGAGCGCGCTAGAATGCGCCCCGAACGTGCGGAGAACTGTATGTGGCAACAGACTCTGATTACCCTGCGGGCGAGGCCCCGGGGCTTTCATCTGGTAACGGACGAGTTACTCGCCGGCCTGCCTGAACTCAAGGCATGTCGGGTCGGCCTGTTGCATTTGTGGCTGCAGCATACCTCGGCGTCGTTGACCATCAACGAGAACGCCGATCCGGCGGTACGTCGCGACTTCGAACGATTTTTCAATCGTCTGATCCCACAAGGAACAGACGGCTATGAGCATAACGACGAAGGCCTGGACGACCTCCCGGCGCACTTCAAGGCCAGCGTGCTTGGCTGTCAGCTCAGTTTGCCGATTTCGGCAGGCCGACTGGCGTTGGGGACCTGGCAAGGCGTTTATCTGGGCGAGCACCGTGATTTTGGCGGTGCCCGTAAAGTCCTCGCCACCGTGCACGGTGAAGAGGCATAAACCGCTGGTTGCCAGCGGTTGTAGAATTTTTTCCGGCGGCCTTCGACAGACGGCGAAGCTGGGCTATAACTAATCTGCTTTTCGCAAGTCATGAGGTAGAACATGAGCGACGATGATCTGGAAAACGACGACCTCGAAGTAGGCGACGACGACGAAACCGAAGAAGGTCTGGAAACAGCAGCGGAAGACGTTGCTGACGACGATGGCGGTGAAACGCCCGTTCCGACCGCCAAAGGCAAAGCCAAGGCAGCGGTATCGGTCGATGAGCTGCCGAGCGTCGAAGCAAAAAACAAGGAGCGTGACGCTCTGGCGCGGGCCATGGATGAGTTCCTGGCCAAGGGCGGCAAGGTGCAGGAAGTGGAGGCCAATGTGGTCGCCGATCCGCCCAAGAAGCCTGACAACAAGTACGGCAGCCGGCCTATCTGAGCCTGCTACTTGCTTGCTGAAAAAGCCCGCCGTCGCTGCGGGCTTTTTTATGGGCAGTGTAAAAATCTGGAATTTGCAGTGATCCCCTGTGGGAGCGGGCTTGCTCGCGAAGGGGCCGTGTCAGTCAGCATTGATGTCGACTGACACACCGCTTTCGCGAGCAAGCCCGCTCCCACATTTGATTTTGTACTAAACAGGATCAATGTTGGGCGTTCCAGAGGGCCAACAACGCCGGCAACTCGCTCAGGCTGCGTATCTCGGCATCTGGTGCCTTCTCGGCTTCCCAAACTTTGCCCGTCGGGTTAAACCAGATCGCGCGCAATCCCGCCTGCTGGGCGCCGGCAATGTCGTCACCCGGATGATCGCCGATATGCACGGCCGTCTCGGCCGTCGCACCACCCCGTTGCAACGCCTCATGAAACAGTCGCGCATCTGGCTTGCCGATGCCGATGTCTTCGGCGCACAAGGCAAACTTGAAGTAATCCGCCAGCCCTAGCCGACGCACATCGGCGTTGCCATTGGTGACCACGCCGAGGGCGTAGTGATTGGCCAGCGTCTCCAGGGTCGGTTGCACCTCAGGGAAGATTTCCAGCTGATGCCGCGCATGCAGAAATACTTCAAAACTCTGATCGGCCAGGTCTGAGGCCTGACCATGGCCGTAACCAGCCTCTTCCAGTGCGTGGAACAAGACTCGGCGGCGCAAGGCGCTGATGCGGTGCTTGAGGCCCGGTTCACTGCTCAGGATCCGTTCGCGAATCGCCCACAAATGCTCCACCGGCACGGCGCCCAGATTCGGTGCATGCTCGGTCAGCCATTCACGCAGTACGGCTTCGGCGCTGACGATCACCGGGGCGGTATCCCACAGGGTGTCGTCGAGGTCGAAGGTGATCAATTGAATTCTCATGACTCATCGCCTTTGATGCGTTTGGCCCTTGGATGGGCGCTGTCGTAAACCGTTGCCAGGTGCTGGAAGTCCAGGTGGGTGTAGATCTGGGTGGTCTTGATGTCCGAGTGGCCGAGCAGTTCCTGCACCGCTCGCAGGTCCTGGGAGGATTCCAGCAAATGGCTGGCGAAGGAGTGTCGCAGCATGTGCGGATGCAGGTTCTGTCCCAGTTCGCGCTCGCCAGCGGCCTTAACCCGCACCTGAATCGCCCGTGGGCCGAGACGCCGGCCTTGCTGGCTGACAAACACCGCGTCGTCCGCCGGGTTGGTCATGGCCCGTAGCGGCAGCCACAGCTCCAGCGCTTCGCGAGCTTTTTTGCCGACCGGCAGCAGTCGGGTCTTGCTGCCCTTGCCGAGCACTTGAACCATGCCGTCGGCCAGGTCCAGCTGATCCAGATTGAGTCCGGTCAGCTCCGACAGCCGTAAACCTGAGGAATAGAACAGTTCCAGAATCGCCTGATCCCGACGTGCCAGAAAATCATCCTCCACCGCGCCCTCAAGCAGTTGCAGTGCGCGGTCGGTGTCGAGGGTTTTTGGCAGCCGACGTTCGCCCTTCGGCGGCGCCAGGCCGTTGGCCGGGTCGTGGTCGCAAAGGCCTTCGCGGTTCAGATAGTGATAGAGCCCGCGCACCGCCGACAGCAGCCGCGCCAGGCTGCGCGACGATTGGCCCTGTGAGTGCAGGCGAGCGATCAGGCTGCGCAGGCGCTGGATGTCCAGGTCTGCCCAACTGCTGATGTTCTGTTTGACGCACCAGCCCAGCACTTTGTCGAGGTCGCGGCGGTAGGCGTACAGCGTGTGAGGCGACACCTGCCGCTCACTGCGCAGGTGTTCGCAGTAAGCGTCCAGTTGCCGTTCCACGATCAGCGTACCGAGCGCAGGGAGGTGTTGACCCGTGGCAGCACGCGGCCCATGACTTCGGCGATGTAGCTGAGGAACAGCGTGCCCACCGAACTCTTGTAGTGCTGCGGGTCGCGGCTGGCGATGGCCAGGACGCCGTGGATGCCTTGGTAGCTGATGGCGACGACGGCGGTGGAGCCGATCTGCTTGCGCTGTTCTTCGCCAAACAGGAAGTCCAGTTCGTGTTCACGCAGGCTGCCGCTGACGCTTTTGTCTTCCGAGAGCAAGCCGCCGATGGCCGTTTGCGCGTCGGCATGGGTCACCCAACGGCCCACCGGCATCGGGTTGTCACCCAGCAGAATCAGGCTGACGAAGGGCACCTGGAAGTCCTGGCGCAGGCTGTCTTCGACACTGATCACCACGTCTTCCAGGCTGGTGGCGTCCATCAGCGCGAGAATCAGGCGGCGGGTCTTGTCGAAGAGGCGGTCGTTGTCGCGGGCCACGTCCATCAAGTGCGAGAGGCGATGACGCAACTCGATATTGCGGTCGCGCAGGATAGTCATCTGGCGTTCGACCAGCGAAATGGTGTCGCCACGCTGGTGCGGAATGCGCAAGGTTGCGAGCAGTTCTTCGTGCTCGACGAAGAAATCCGGATGAGCCTCCAGGTACGCGGCAATAGCCGCCGCCTCAAGGCTTTCGGAAGGGGATTCGTCGGGCTGTAGGGCGGGAACCTGGGGCTTATCTTTCATGGATTCGACTCTCTCAAAGACGCACTTGTCCTTCATAAACGCGCACTGCCGGGCCGGTCATCATGACCGGTTGGCCAGGGCCTGCCCATTCAATGGACAAACGCCCGCCGGGCAGGTCGATCAAAAGCGGCGAATCCATCCACCCCTGGCTGATCGCGGCCACTGCGGCAGCGCAGGCGCCGGTTCCGCAAGCCTGAGTTTCCCCAGTCCCGCGTTCCCAGACGCGCAGCTGCGCGCGGCTCCGGTCGATGACCTGGAGAAAGCCGACATTGACCCGCGCCGGGAAGCGCGGATGGTTTTCGATTTTCGGCCCCAGTTCATGCACCGGTGCATTGTTGATGTCGCTGACCCGCAGCACGGCATGGGGGTTGCCCATGGACACGGCGGCCAGGTCGACCAGGGTGCCGTCGACGTCAACCTGATAGCTCGTGGCCTGCTCCGGCGCTTCAAATGGAATCTCGGCCGGCACCAGGCGCGGTGCGCCCATGTTGACACCGATCTGCCCGTCGCTGCGGATATCCAGTTCGATGATGCCGCTTTTTGTTTCGACGCGGATCTGCCGCTTCGCGGTCAGGCGCTTGTCGAGCACGAAGCGAGCGAAACAGCGCGCACCGTTGCCGCACTGTTCCACTTCGGAGCCATCGGCGTTGAAAATCCGATAGCGGAAATCCACGTCCGGGTTGCTTGGCGCTTCGACGATCAGCAACTGGTCGAAACCGATACCGGTATGCCGATCGCCCCATTGCTTGGCGTGTTTGGGCAGGATGTGCGCATGCTGGCTGACCAGGTCGAGGACCATGAAGTCATTGCCCAGGCCGTGCATCTTGGTAAAACGCAGCAGCATGGTTTTACTCCGGCAGCAGGCTTTCGCCAGCAAACAACTCGGCTACCGTCTCACGGCGACGCACTTCAAATGCCTGATCACCGTCCACCAACACTTCAGCGGCACGGCCGCGGGTGTTGTAGTTGGAACTCATGACAAACCCGTAGGCACCGGCCGAATGCACGGCCAGCAGATCGCCTTCTTCCAGGGCCAGCTGACGATCCTTGGCCAGGAAGTCGCCGGTCTCGCAGATCGGCCCGACGATGTCGTAGGCACGGGCAGCGGAGTTGCGCGGGCGCACGGCGGTGACGTCCATCCAGGCCTGGTACAGCGCCGGGCGGATCAGGTCGTTCATGGCCGCGTCGACGATGGCGAAGTCTTTGTGTTCGGTGTGCTTGAGGTACTCGACCTGGGTCAGCAGCACGCCGGCGTTGGCGACGATAAAGCGGCCCGGCTCGAACACCAGCGCCAAGTCACGACCGTCGAGACGCTCGCGCACGGCTTTGATGTAGTCGGCAGCCAACGGCGGCTCTTCATCGCGATAACGCACGCCCAAACCACCACCGAGATCAATGTGGCGCAGGTAAATACCGCAATCGCCGAGGCGGTCGACCAGGCCCAGCAGGCGGTCAAGGGCGTCGATGAAGGGCGGCAGGGTGGTCAGTTGCGAACCGATGTGGCAATCGACGCCGACCACTTCCAGGTTTGGCAGTTGGGCGGCGCGGATGTACACGTCTTCGGCGTCGGCGATAGCGATGCCGAACTTGTTCTCTTTAAGACCGGTGGAAATGTACGGGTGGGTGCCGGCGTCGACATCCGGGTTCACTCGCAGCGAGATCGGCGCGCGAACGCCCAGCTCGGCGGCGACCACTTGCAGACGTTCCAGCTCATCGGTGGATTCGACATTGAAGCAATGCACGCCGACTTCCAGGGCGCGACGCATGTCGTCACGGGTCTTGCCGACACCGGAGAAAACGATCTTGTCGGCGCTGCCGCCAGCGGCCAGTACGCGTTCCAGCTCGCCACGGGAGACGATGTCGAAACCGGCGCCCAAACGCGCCAGGACATTCAGTACACCCAGGTTGGAGTTGGCCTTGACCGCAAAGCAGACCAGGTGCGGCATGCCGACCAGCGCATCGGCGTAAGCCAGGTACTGGGCTTCGATGTGCGCACGGGAGTAGACGTAGGTCGGTGTGCCAAAGCGTTCGGCGATGGCGGACAGGGCAACACCTTCCGCGAACAGCTCGCCGTCACGGTAGTTAAAAGCGTCCATGGCGTTCCCTTATTGGTAGACGTCGTGCTTGTGTGCTTTCGACGCAGGCTGCTTTTGCGAGGACTTGGCTTGCTCGGCAGGGTCCTGGCTATCGTCAGGCAGGTACAGCGGGCCTTTTTGACCACAGGCCGATAATAAGCTGACAAAAGCGACGAGCGAAGCGAGCGCAGCAAGGGAAGAGATCAGGCGCTTCATGGCGAAATCCTTGAAAATGCATTAATTGCGCCGGAGTATACCGGCCACCCGGCAGCTTGCCTATGCGACGGGGCTCCCGTCCGGCGGGGCTTGGCATGATGTCGGCGAGTTATATGCAATAGATGTGGGAGCGGGCTTGCTCCGGGCGGCGTTCCGACGAATGCGGTGGTTCAGTCAACAAACATGTTGGATGTGTCGGCCTCTTCGCGAGCAAGTCGGGTCGCCGCATCGCCGCTCCCACAGGTACAGCGCTACCATATCGATATCGACGCTTGATCGTTATCCTTTGCAATCACCGGGGCTCGCCCGTATCTTGCGGCGCTTGAGCGTGAGTAGACACTTTTTGAGGTTCCCGCAATGAGTTTGACTGAAGCCCGTTTCCACGATCTGGTCGATGCCACCCAGCAAGCGCTGGAGGATATTTTTGACGAGTGTGACCTGGATATCGATCTGGAGAGCTCGGCCGGTGTGCTCACCGTCAAGTTCGAAAACGGCAGCCAGTTGATTTTCAGCCGTCAGGAACCCCTGCGGCAGCTGTGGCTGGCGGCCGTGTCCGGTGGTTTCCACTTCGATTACGACGAAGAGAGCGAGCGCTGGATGTGCGACAAGAGCGAAGAGCAACTGGGCGAAATGCTCGAGCGCATCGTCAAGCAGCAAGCTGACGCCGAGCTCGATTTCGAAGGCCTGTGAGATCGTGACTCAGCCTGCGCCCGTTCGACCGCCAAAACCGCTCTACAGCAATGTCAGCCCGGCGGTGGCTTCGCCATGCAGCGGTGTGTGTCGGCTGGATGAACAGAAGGTCTGCCTTGGGTGTTTTCGCCATGTCGAAGACATCCGCGAATGGCGCTCGGCCGATGACGATCGGCGGCGAGTGATTTGCGCGCAGGCCATCCAGCGCAAATCCTGCGCCTGACGCGCAACTTGTGGGAGCGGGCTTGCTCGCGAATGCGGTGTATCAGTCGATATCAATTTTGACTGTCACATCGCATTCGCGAGCAAGCCCGCTCCCACAGGGTCTACTCTGAGTGAGCTCACGATTTTCCCCTGTCAGGGCCGTGGTCACCCCTGACTTGTATATTTATTGAGCTGTGATAGTGTCGAGAAACGCCTCAACCCATCGAGGCTCGTGAAAACCCCGCCTTTTTCTGGCGGGGTTTTGCTTTTTCTGTGCAGAAGAAAGGAGTCTGCCCAAATCATGACCGCACCTTCAATCACCCTTACCCGTCTGGACGTGCAACGTCTGGAGCGCCTGATCGACAGCCTGGATGACACGCTGCCGGGCGTTATCGCGCTGCAAACCGAACTGGATCGCGCCGATACCCTGGTCGGTCACGATGAAGTGCCCGCCGATGTCGTAACCATGAATTCCCGTGTGCATTGCCGCGAAGAAGGCAGCGGCAAGGACTATCACTTGACGCTGGTTTATCCGAAGGATGCCAATGCCGACGAAGGCAAGATTTCCATTCTGGCGCCGGTCGGCAGCGCACTGCTCGGTCTCAAGGTTGGTCAGCACATCGACTGGCCGGCACCGGGTGGCAAGACACTGAAACTGACCCTGCTGGAAGTCGAATCGCAGCCGGCCGAGGGCGGCCACTTTCCGGAATAACCCCCTCAGACCTGCTCGAGCGCCTCGTTCAGTGCGCGCTCCAGGTCAGCCTTGTAGCGCAAATACAAAATGCTTGAACTCTGACCATCACCGAGCAGGCCCGACAGGTCCAGGTCGGTGATGTAGCAGCGATAGCGTTCGGTTTCACGGCGCTGCTCGACGATTTCCCGGGCGACCACGCTGAACAGTTGGTCGCCATGCTCCAGCTCTGAAAACTCCCGCTGATTGCAATACAACGTGACCTGCACCTGTCCCGGTGCGGCTTTACCGACAATCGCCTGCACGTCGTAGAACGGTTTGTTGACCGGGGTTTGCGGTGCTGGCCGAGCTTCGACCCGACGCGCCCGCACGGGGCCGGAGGGCAGCAGTTGGTAATACAAGATGTCCAGGCTCAGCGGCTGGGCGACGTCCATCGGCAGCAAGGCGTCGCGCCGGTACTGGATCGATTGCAGGAAACGTTGCAGCGGCACCAACAGGCTTTGCTCGTCGTGGTAGGGCAAGCGCTGCTGCCACAGGGCATTGAATTCATCCAGCACGTACAGGTCGGCGCGGTACTCGTTGATCCGGTAGAACACCTGAATGCAATTGGGCTGGCCCATCGGCAGAACCAGCGCCAGGTCGTGATCTTCCAGCGCCATCGGGTCCAGGTGCAGCGGGCTGTAGCTTGCCAGCTCTTCGCCCAGGTAATCGACCAGCGCCGGTAGCGTGGCGAGGGCGACATGATTGACCTGGCCGGGCACCAATTCCAGCACGTGGTAGTGCTGCTGGACCTGAATCAGGTAGCGATGATTGAGTTTGCTCAACAGCAGGTTCTGCGCGGTGTCGAGGATCTCTTCGACCCTCCGGGCGATGAACTGTGCGCGGTTGTGGCAGAAGCAACGAACCCGCAACGTGGGTTGTTGTAGCCCGCCGGGCAGGTTGTTGAGGTAATCGCGCACGCAGTCGAGCAGCGCGTGAGGGCCGTCGAAGCGGTTGACCAGCACTTCGTTCCAACTGTTGAGCGTGACCTGATCCAGGGTCAGCACCAGGTTTTCCCGGACGCCGGCGTAACTGAGGGAATCAGTGCGCTCGGTGGTCATCAGGATGTTCAGGTCGCGGTGGTGCTTGAGTGGATCGACGCCGACGTTCACCAGGATAAGCACTTCACTCGGCACGCTGGCGCGCAGTAACGGTTCTTCGGCGACGGTCGTCAGCGGCAGGGCGATGCTCTGTTGCAGGCTGCCGAGCAGGTTGAACAGTTCGAACTCGCTCAGGTCGCTGCTGCCGGGATGCAAGGCCAGGCGAGTGCTGCTGTCGATCACGCCATTGCGGTGACACCAGGTCAGCAGTTCCAGCAATTGGCGGCTGCGCTTGATCGGTGCGAAATGCTCCCATTCGAGGGCCGTCAGGCTACCGTTGTACAAACCCCACTGAGTTTGACCCGATTCTTTTTTGTTCGGCGCGTGCACCAGCGTGAGGGTATCTTCGGCCAGATCCGGGGCGATGCCAGGGTTGATGAACTCGACCTTGTCGGCCTTGCGCTCGAAGGCCGCGTACAACCGGCGACCCAGCACGTTGAGGTCGCGCTTGTTGATCAGGCTGACGGTCTGTTCGTTGCGGGCGAACTGGGTCAGGAAGCGATAGCTGTAATTGAGCTCGTTGACCAAGGCCCTGCGTTCAGAACCGACCTGACGGACTTTCCACTGGCTGCGGCTATCGAGCAGGGCCAGTTGACGATGATCCCACTGCCATTCGTGGGCCAGGCGTTTGAGCAACGAACGCTGCCAGCTCTGAGTGCGACTGTTGCTGCCGGTGAGTTTGCGATTGACCTTCAGATACAACGCCCGGCGTACCAGCTCCAGCCGTTCCGGCTCGCCACGGGCGGCCAGGTATTCCTCGATGCGCCGGTAGACCACGACGTACGGATCCAGCTCATCAAGGTCGAGCCGATTGGCAAACACCGCTTGCTTGAAGCGCAGGCTCAGGCAATGAACCTTGGGGTGTTCGCTGGCATAGACCTCGATCAGCAGCAGTTTGAGGACCGATTTGTACGGCGATTCGATGCCCTTGAACAACTGCCAGAGTCCGGCGCCGATGAACTCCCCCGGCGGGATATAGGCCAGATGCCCCAGGTCCAGGGTTTCATCGGCACGGATGAAGCGCTTGGACATCAGCGTGTGGGTGTAACGGTCGTAGCTCGCTTCTTCGTAGACCGGCACCAACCACCAGATGGGCGTGCGTCCGGCCAGCCAGATTGCGGTGCGGTAAAACTCGTCCAGCAGCAGATAGTGCTGGGTGGTGCCGCAGTCTTCCGAGCTCAGTTGCGTATCACGTTCGCCGCGTACGAAACGGGTCGGGTCGATCAGGAAGAAATGCGCCTCGGCGCCCTGGCTGGTAGCCCAGATTTCGAGGAGTTGGCATTTTTTGCGCAGTTCAGCGAGGTCGCTTTCGCTCAAGTCCGGCCCGTGACAAACCCACACGTCCATGTCGCTCTGATCGGCCTGGGCGAGGGTGCCGAGGCTGCCCATCAGGAACAGGCCGTGAATCGGTCGCGGCGGATTGCTGCCATGGCGGGGCTTATAGGAAAACGAGCGGGTCAGGCGTTGGGCTTCTGCGAGGGTGTTGGCGTCGGGTTCGTAATTCGACAGCCCGGCCGGCGTGCTGCCCGAAACGTACCCCGGCAACAGCGGATGATTGACGTGGAAAAACAGCGGCAACAGGGTCAGCACCGCTTGCTGGCGGGTCGACAACCCTTCCATGGCACGGGCCATACGGCCTTCGTTGAGCTTCAGAAAACGTGCGCGCAGCTGGCTGAGAACCTTGCGGTCGATTCCCTCGTCCAGATCGGGGCGGATTTCATGGGTGCGGGTCATGTCAGCTCAAACCGGCTCGCAGGGCTCAGACGTGGGTGTCTGCGGATGAGGGGCAGTTTAGCGCCTCGGCTCCAGGACTTTTAAGCTGATTTTGTTTTTCCGGCGTCAGATTTTTATCGCGGGGCGACGGCAGGCAACAGGGCCGGTAACGAAATGTGCCCGCGGAAATCCCGTAGCAGGGGTTTCCGTGGGCGCTACGGTAATGCTCAGGCAGTTTCCCGGACGTTGAGAATGGTCAGAACGGTTTGCACATTTTGCGCGGCGTCACGACCGAGGCTGGTCAGATAACCACCATCTGGCTGGGTGATCAGTTCTTTGTCGAACAGTCTTTGGGCGGCGGCAATGGCTTTCGGGGCAGCGGTCTGATGAATTTTCAAACCTTCCTGGGAACTGTCCAGGTTGAAGAGTGCGAGGATTTCCAGTTCGGCAACCAACTCAGGGGTAAGCGACATAAGGACTCCAGACTTTCTAGGAATTGGACGATAGCGCCCCTAAGGTGATCCCACTCGGGCGGCATGTCCAGTGCTCGCGACAGGGTTTTTTCGCCTTGGGAAGCATTCCCCGGTGGGTGGTGCGGCAGCGGGGTGGATTCAGTGTAGTCAGGGTCTGAGAAACGGTTGCCTGAATTGAAAAAGATCGCAGCCTTCGACAGGTGCGATCTTTTGATTTTATTTCTTTTCCGGCGGCAACTCTGGCAATGCACGCAACGCAGCTTCATACCATTCGGAGTTGAACGCGCGGTCTTCTTCGAGGATCGCGTCAATTTCCACTGCCAGAACGTGGGCCATCAGATTGAGAATTTCTTCACGCTCGTAACCCACCAATGTCAGCTTGTTGAAGGTCGCCTTGGCGGCCGGCGGGTTGTCGCTTTCGATCTGGTTTTCGATGGCTTCGACCAGGGTATTTTCGGCGAACTCTTCTTCGTCGATGTCGATATCAGTTGGCTCGCTCATGGCAGGCTCCTCAAGTTAAGGCGGCCAGTTTACCTGCATTCAGCGCTGTGATGCTGCTGGCAAGAAACGTCGCGACGTTCTATAAAAGGCACCTGCCAACCCTGCACGGCCTGGAGGCTATGTGATGCTCAAGCTTTATGGATTTTCCGTCAGCAACTACTACAACATGGTCAAGCTGGCGCTGCTGGAGAAGGGACTGCCGTTCGAAGAAGTATTGTTTTACCCGGGGCCGAGCCCCGAGGCATTAGCCATCAGCCCGCGCGGGAAGGTGCCGGTGCTGGGTGTCGAACAGGGTTTCGTCAACGAAACCAGCGTGATTCTCGAATACCTCGAACACAGCCAGAAAGGCACGCCGCTGTTGCCAAGCGATCCCTTTGAGCGTTCGCAGGTCCTGGCACTGGCCAAGGAAATCGAGCTGTACATCGAATTGCCGGGGCGTGCCTGCTACGGCGAAGCATTTTTCGGCATGACTGTGCCGGATGCGATCAAGGACAAGACCAAAGCCGAGTTGCTGCTGGGGTTTGCCTCACTGGGCAGGCACGGCAAGTTCGCCCCTTATGTGGCAGGCGACAGCCTGAGCATTGCGGATTTGTATTTCCTCTACAGCGTGCCGCTGGCCTGTGCGGTGGCGCAGAAGCTGTTTGACCTGGATTTGCTGGCTGAGATGCCGGCGGCCAAGGCGCTGCTGGAGCGTCTGGAGCAGAACCCGCATGTGCAGCGGATTGCAAAGGATAAGGAAGCGGCGATGCCAGCGTTTCTGGCGATGCTCGCGTCCAAGAAGTAGGTATTTTTAGCGTCTTCAAGACCGCATTCGCGAGCAGGCTCGCTCCCACATTGGATCTATGGTGTTCACAAGGTTTGTGTTCACCACCGATTTAATGTGGGAGCGAGCCTGCTCCGGGCGGCGTTCCGACGAAGCTTTTGACGGTTTAGCGGCTGGCGAGCAATGCCTGGCCGCGAGCCACAGCCTTCTTGACCTGTGCCGGCGCAGTCCCGCCGATATGGTCACGGGCATTCACCGAGCCTTCCAGGGTCAGCACGGCAAACACGTCCTGATCGATCTGGTCGCTGAACTTGCGCAGCTCTTCAAGGCTCATTTCCGCCAGGTCTTTACCGCTTTCCACGCCGTACTTCACGGCATGGCCAACGATTTCGTGGCAGTCACGGAACGGCAGGCCACGACGTACGAGGTAGTCGGCCAGGTCGGTGGCGGTGGAGAAGCCGCGCAGGGCTGCTTCACGCATCATCGTGTGCTTGGGTTTGATCGCCGGGATCATGTCGGCAAAGGCCCGCAGCGAGTCGCGCAACGTGTCGGCAGCGTCGAACAGTGGCTCTTTGTCTTCCTGGTTGTCCTTGTTGTAGGCCAGTGGCTGGCCTTTCATCAGGGTCAGCAGGCCCATCAGCGCGCCGAATACGCGACCGGTCTTGCCACGCACCAGCTCCGGAACGTCCGGGTTTTTCTTTTGCGGCATGATCGAGCTGCCGGTGCAGAAACGGTCCGGCAGATCGATGAACTGGAATTGCGCGCTGGTCCACAGCACCAGCTCTTCGGAGAAGCGCGACAAGTGCATCATCGCGATGCTCGCGGCCGAGCAGAACTCGATGGCGAAGTCACGATCGGACACGTTGTCCAGCGAGTTACCGCCGACGGCGTCGAAGCCCAGCAGTTGGGCGGTGAATTCGCGGTCGATCGGGTAGGTGGTACCGGCCAGTGCTGCGCTGCCCAGTGGCATGCGATTGGTACGCTTGCGGCAGTCGATCAGACGCTCGTAGTCGCGGCTGAGCATCTCGAACCAGGCCAGCATGTGGTGCCCGAAGGTTACCGGCTGTGCGGTTTGCAGGTGGGTGAAGCCCGGCATGATGCTGCCGGCTTCGCGCTCGGCCTGCTCCAGCAAGCCTTTTTGCAGGCGGGTGATTTCGCTCAGGATCAGGTCGATCTCGTCACGCAGCCACAGGCGGATGTCGGTGGCGACCTGGTCGTTACGGCTGCGGCCGGTGTGCAGCTTTTTACCGGTGACGCCGATGCGGTCGGTCAGACGCGCCTCGATATTCATGTGCACGTCTTCGAGGTCGATGCGCCAGTCGAACTGGCCGGCCTCGATTTCACCCTGGATGGTCTTCAGGCCATCAGTGATGCTGTCGCGCTCGGCATCGGTCAGCACGCCGACCTTGGCCAGCATCGTGGCGTGAGCGATCGAGCCCATGATGTCGTGGCGATACAGGCGCTGGTCGAAAGTGACGGAGGCGGTGAAGCGGGCGACGAAGGCGTCGACGGGTTCACTGAAGCGGCCGCCCCAGGACTGATTGGTCTTGTCAGTGCTCATGAATTCGCTCGTGTCGGCTGAAGAAAGATGGCGTAGAAAGCTGTCGCGGATAATAACAGGGTTGCCAATCCTGTCGCTGACACTGGTCGATACGTTTTTTTCTCATGCTGCGGTCCATACTCGAGTCAGCGCCTTGGGGAATTGCGCAACGATATTTTTCAATTGAGCAATATCGTGCCGGCAACCGTCTACAGTTGGACAATAGGATCAGCGCCGTTCCAGACGCTGCAGCTGACTATAAGAAGAGGGGGTGTTCATATTGTGTATCAACAAACCCTACGGCGATGCCTCGCCAACGCGGGCCTGGGCCGCCAAACGCACGACAGATGAAAATTTAGCCGTCGGTCGGGCGGCACTTTTTGGCCCTCGCGCTAGTCTTAGCGTGGATCGCGGTGACGGACGTCACTTCACCTGTCTACGCTATCCTTGTGCGAGACTCACGCAGGAATCCAGCGCAATATGAATGTCCTGATCGTTGATGACGAACCCCTTGCCCGCGAGCGCCTGAGCCGAATGGTTGGCGAACTCGAGGGATACAGTGTCCTGGAGCCTAGCGCCACGAACGGCGATGAGGCGTTGGCTCTGATCGACAGCCACAAACCCGATATCGTGCTGCTCGATATCGGCATGCCGGGCCTCGATGGCCTGCAAGTGGCTGCACGATTGTGCGAACGCGAAACCCCGCCCGCCGTGGTGTTTTGCACAGGGTCCGATGAATTTGCCGTGGAAGCCTTACAGGCCAGCGCCGTAGGCTATCTGGTGAAACCTGTGCGTACAGAACAATTGCATGAAGCGTTGAAAAAAGCCGAGCGGCCCAATCGCGTCCAGCTCGCGGCCCTGACCCGTCCCGCCGCCGAAAGTGGCAGCGGTCCGCGCAGCCACATCAGCGCCCGTACCCGTAAAGGTATCGAACTGATCCCGTTGGGTCAGGTGGTCTACTTCATTGCGGATCACAAATACGTGACCTTGCGCCACGAAGGCGGCGAAGTGCTGCTGGATGAGCCGCTCAAGGCCCTTGAAGATGAATTTGGCGACCGCTTCGTGCGAATCCACCGCAACGCGCTGGTCGCCCGCGAACGCATCGAACGCCTGCAACGCACGCCTCTGGGGCATTTTCAGCTGTTCCTCAAAGGCTTGAACGGCGACGCCCTGATCGTCAGCCGACGGCATGTGGCCGGCGTGCGCAAGATGATGCAACAGCTTTAATCTGCCATTTACGGGCGGGTTTCATCCCGATTGCTGGATGTCTGAGGCCAGGGAGGCCACGCGGTTTCTGATACAAGTCAAAGTGGATTTGGCTGAGCTGTTATTATCCGCCGTATCTATTCAGTACGGATTGATCCATGTCCTCTCGCGAAATCCGCATCGCCACCCGTAAAAGTGCACTCGCCCTGTGGCAGGCCGAATACGTCAAAGCTCGTCTGGAAGAGGCCCATCCGGGTCTGCTCGTGACGTTGGTGCCCATGGTCAGTCGCGGTGACAAATTGCTCGACTCGCCACTGTCGAAAATCGGCGGCAAGGGCCTGTTCGTCAAAGAACTGGAAACCGCGCTGCTGGAAAACGAAGCCGACATCGCCGTGCACTCGATGAAGGACGTGCCGATGGACTTCCCCGAAGGCCTCGGTCTGTTCTGCATCTGCGAGCGAGAAGACCCGCGTGATGCCTTCGTTTCCAATACCTACGCCAGCCTGGACGAATTGCCGCAAGGCAGCATCGTTGGCACCTCCAGCCTGCGCCGTCAGGCCCAGTTGCTGACCCGTCGTCCGGACCTGGAAATTCGCTTCCTTCGCGGCAACGTCAACACTCGGCTGGCCAAGCTCGATGCCGGCGAATACGACGCCATTATCCTCGCTGCTGCCGGCCTGATTCGTCTCGGCTTTGAAGATCGGATTACCTCGGCCATCAGCGTCGACGACAGTCTGCCGGCCGGTGGCCAAGGCGCGGTGGGTATCGAATGCCGCAGCGTCGACAGCGAAATTCACGCGCTGTTGGCACCGCTGCACCATCAGGACACCGCCACCCGCGTGACCGCCGAACGTGCTCTCAACAAACATTTGAATGGCGGCTGCCAAGTGCCGATCGCCTGCTATGCCGTGCTTGAAGGCGAGCAGATCTGGTTGCGTGGTCTTGTCGGTGATCCGAACGGCGGTCTGCTGCTCAGCGCCGAGGCTCGTGCGCCACGTAGCGAAGCCGAAGCCTTGGGCGTGCAAGTGGCTGAAGACCTGCTGAGTCAAGGCGCCAACGACATCCTGAAAGCAGTTTACGGCGAGGCAGGTCACGAGTGACGGGCTGGCGCCTGCTGCTGACGCGTCCCGCGGATGAGTCGGCGGCGCTGAGCATTCTTTTGGCCGAAAAGGGGATTTTCAGCAGCAGTTTGCCGCTTTTGGAGATCGAGCCGATTCCTGCCTCTGACACAATGCGCGAGGTGATGCAGGGTCTGGATCGCTATTGCGCGGTGATCGTGGTCAGTAAACCAGCCGCCAGAATTGCTGTGGAACTGCTCGACAGGTATCGGCCGCAACCCCCTCGTTTGAAGTGGTTCAGCGTGGGCGCAGCCACCGCGCAGATCCTCGAGGATCACGGGTTGGACATCAGCTTTCCGGTGGATGGCGATGACAGTGAGGCCTTGCTTGAACTTCCTCAGTTGCGCGAGGCAATCGCGCGGCCCGGTCCACGCGTGCTGATCATGCGCGGGGAGGGCGGGCGCGAGTTGCTGGCTGAGCGTTTGCGCGAGCTTGGTGCTAGTGTCGAGTATCTGGAATTGTACCGCCGCGACCTGCCGTACTACCCGCCGGCGGCGCTGCCTGACCTGATCGAAGCGGAACGCTTGAACGGGCTGGTGGTCAGCAGTGGACAGGGTTTTGAGCACCTGCATCGATTGGCCGGCGATGCCTGGCCGAAATTGGCGCGGTTGCCGTTGTTTGTTCCAAGCCCCAGGGTCGCCGAGCTGGCATGTGCCGCCGGGGCCCAAACAGTTGTGGATTGTCGTGGCGCCAGTGCCGCGGCTTTGCTGGCGGCGTTACGGGAGCATCCCGGACCCGTTTTCTAATGCAAAGGATGGATACGTGAGCGAAACAGCCTTGCCTAAAGATGACGTCCAGCCAGTGCTTGATGCACCGGTTGAAGCACCGGTTGAAGCCGGACCACCTGCCGCAGTGCAGCGCCGAGGCAATGGGCTGGCAATCGTCGCGCTGCTGCTGGGCGCTGCCGGTGTCGCCGTGGGCGGTTGGGGAGTCTGGCAGGTGCGTCACCTGCAAGCCAATACTCAGCAACAGTTGAGTCAGGTCCAGGCATTGAACGATCAGGCACAGGACCTGAAGCTCAATGAACAACGCCTGACTGCTCGCCTGGAACAAATGCCTGCCGCCGCCGAGCTCGACGCGCGCAGTCGTTTGGTCACTCAACTTCAAGGTGATCAGCAACGCTTGAATCAACGTCTGGAAACGGTTCTCGGCGCCAGCCGCAAGGATTGGCGTCTGGCCGAGGCCGAGCACCTGCTGCGTCTGGCCAGCCTGCGTCTTTCCGCGTTGCAGGACATCAGTAGTGCCCAGGCTTTGGTGCAGGGCGCCGATGAAATTCTGCGAGAACAGAACGACCCGGGCTCCTTTGCCGCTCGCGAGCAAGTGGCCAAAACCCTGGTGGCATTGCGTAGGACCCAACAGCCGGATCGCACCGGTCTGTTCCTGCGGCTGGGGGCGCTGCGCGATCAGGTAATCAGCCTCACCGAGCTGGCACCCGAGTACAAGGACCGTGGCGAATCCCTGTTGGGTCTCACCGCCGATGGCGACGGCGCCAGTCGCTGGGCGCAATGGTGGGATCAGGTCTCGCGCTACATCCGCATCGACTTCAACGCCGACAAGAATGTGCGTCCGTTGCTGGCCGGGCAGAGCCTGAGCCAGGTGCGCCTGGCCCTGAGCCTGGCGCTGGAGCAGGCGCAATGGGCCGCGCTCAATGGCCAGGCCACGGTTTATACCCAGGCGCTGGCCGAAGCGCGGGACGTGCTCAAGGGCAACTTCAACCCGGACAACCCTCAGAGCAAAGTGATGCTTGAGCAGGTTGGCGAGTTGAGCAAGCAACCGGTCACCGTCATCACGCCAGACCTGACCGGCACGCTGAGTGCGGTTCAGGGGTATCTGGCGCGGCGTAATGTCAACGCCGAGGACTCGATCAAACCGATGGCCAAACCTGCCGCGGACACCGCTCAGGAGGCGACGCCATGAAACGCCTCTATGTGATCGTCTTCCTGGTGATCGCCGCGGCTGCCGCGCTGGGGCTGGCGATTGCCGAGCATTCCGGTTACGTGCTGATCGCCTACAAAAGCTTTCGTTATGAATCGAGCCTGTGGGCAACCCTGGCGTTGGTCGCCGTGCTCTGGCTGGTGTTCTGGGGCATCAAGGCGTTGATCGAATTGGTGACGACCTCCAGCGGCGTGGTCAATCCCTGGTCGCGGCGCAATCGCAGTCGCCGTGTGCAGGTGGCAATTGAACACGGTCAGCTGGATCTGGCCGAAGGTCGCTGGGCCAGTGCGCAGCGTCATCTGCATCGGGCAGCGGAAGCCGAGCGCCAGCCTTTGCTTTACTACCTCGGCGCTGCCCGGGCAGCGAACGAACAAGGTCAATACGAGGAAAGCGACAACCTGCTCGAGCGCGCTCTAGAGCGACAGCCCCAGGCAGAGTTGGCAATTGCCCTGAGCCACGCACAATTGCAGACCGACCGCGGCGATACCGAAGGCGCCCTGGTGACCCTGCAAGCCATGCACGAGCTTCATCCTCATAACGTCCAGACCTTGCGCCAGTTGCAGCGCTTGCACCAACAGCGGGGCGACTGGTCTGCCGTGATTCGCCTGCTGCCGGAGCTACGAAAGGACAAGGTCCTGCCACCGGCCGAGCTGGCCGAACTGGAACGCCGGGCCTGGGGTGAGAACCTGTCCCTGGCGGCGCATCAGGAAGAAGACGGGACGGTCGGCTTGCAAGCGCTCAATCGCGCCTGGCAGCAGTTGACCTCAGCTCAGCGTCAGGAGCCGCAACTGGTGCTCGCTTATGCCGAGCAACTACGGCAACTGGGTGCTCAGGTCGAAGCCGAAGAGATTCTGCGAACGGCGCTCAAGCGCAACTACGACAGTCATCTGGCGCGCCTCTACGGACTCGTTCGCGGCAGTGATCCGGCACGTCAACTGCACACCGCCGAAGGCTGGCTCAAGGAACATCCGGCCGACCCAAGCCTGTTGCTGACCCTGGGGCGCTTGTGTCTGCAAAGCAGCCTTTGGGGCAAGGCCCGGGACTATCTGGAAAGCAGCCTGCGAGTGCAGCGCAACCCGGAAGCCTGCGCGGAACTGGCGCGGCTGCTGGCGCAGCTGGGTGACACAGAACGCAGCAATCAGTTGTTCCAGGAGGGGTTGGGCTTGTTGGACGAGCGCTTGCTGGCGGCACCGTTGCCGGTTCCTATACACGCTTGAAGAGTGGAAGACGGGTCGCTCGAAGGAGCGATCCAGTCGCCTGCAAACTGTCGGGATTTTACCTTTGTAGTCCATCATCGGCAAAGTCCTACAGAGGGCTACACCTAATCCTCTCGTTCCTGTCGGGATTTCCCTACACTTCTGTTGAAGTGTCCCCGCTGGCCTGCCTTGAAAGGCTGCAGCGCTTTCCTCTACCGTAACCGCCTGTCTCTACTGTTACGGAAATGCCATGTCTTTGGCCTGCTCACGCTCCTTGTTTTTCATGGCTTTCATTGCCGGTGCCCTGGCCCTGGGCGTGTCCTATTACCTGGAATATGCGGTCGGCCTCAAGCCTTGCGGGTTGTGCCTGTTGCAGCGCTTTTGCCTCGCGTTGCTCACGGGTATCTGCCTGGTGGCTTCGGTGCATGGGCCGGGCCGCTTCGGGTCTTTCCTGTATTGGATGCTCGGGCTGTTTTGCAGTCTGGCGGGTACGGTCACGGCGTGGCGACAGGTGTTGCTGCAGAGCGATCCAATGCATCAGCTGTTGACGTGCTCGCCCAATCTGGCAGTTCAGTACGAGGACATGCCTTGGTTGTGTCAGGCCACGCAGATGTTTAAAGGGGAGGCGGAGTGCGCGGAGATTTCCTGGACACTGTTCGACCTGAGCATTCCTGAATGGAGTCTGCTGTTCTTCATGGCGATGACAATTCTGGGAATTTATCAGCTGCTGCGCGTTGTCTGGAAAGCCTGTCTGCGACCGCTCAGCGGCGGTTCGTCGCACCGGGCGCTGGCGGGTGATTAAACACTTGTATGAACTTTATCTCCTGCGTACCTTGAAGCCATTGTCGCGCGGGCATAATCTGGCCCGCACGTGTCATTGGAATTATGTTGCTCGAATGACGCTCTGCCTGGCCGATACTTGACCTTCAAGTGTGGCGACGGGTGTAGGGCAGCATGACCCACAAGGGAAGAGAGATCACCATGCTCGAAAGTTGTCAGAATGCTCAGGAACGTTGGGGTGGAGTGCATCTGCTGATCGATCGCTGGTTGCAGGAGCGTCACGAACTGGTTCGGGCCTATGATGCTCTCGGCGCCAAGCCTGAGGCACTGGGTGAGAACCGTAAGCCGTTGCAGGAATTCTGCGGCGTACTGGTCGATTACGTGTCTGCCGGGCACTTCGAGATCTACGAACAGCTGACCGGCGAAGCCAAAGCGTTTGGTGATACTCGCGGGCTCGAGCTGGCCGAGACCATCTACCCTCGCATCGACGTCATCACCGAGAAGCTGCTCGCGTTCAACGACCTGTGTGATGCAGGTCAATGCGTGGCGGAGAAATTCAAAGAGCTGGGTGGCCTGTTGCACGAGCGCTTCGAACTGGAAGACTGCTTGATCGAAGTGCTGCACACCGCTCACAAGGAAGAGGACTCGGTTCAGGCCTGAACCCCCTTCCTGCAAGACCTCCAAAAACGGTGCGCTATGCGCGCCGTTTTTCGTTTCCGGTATTCAGCTTGTAGCACCGCGCAATTCGACTTCGAATACCAGCGGTGTGAACGGTGCAATCAGGTCGCCGGCACCCTCGGCGCCATAGGCTTCGGCCGATGGAATCACCAGACGCCATTTTGCCCCGACCGGCATTTGCTGCAGCGCACTGCGCCATCCGCTGATCACACTGTCGAGACTGAACCACTGCGGCTGACTGTTCTGATCGAACACTGTGCCGTCGGGAAGGCGACCGATATACAGCACCTGGACTTTGCCGTTGGGGCCAGCTTTGACGCCAGTGCCTGGCACCAACTCCGTTAGCAATATTCCATCTGCCAGTTCACGAACGCCCGGTCTGGCTTTTTCCTCGGCGAGAAAGGCCCGCTCTTTTTCGAGGGCGATTTCACTTTGCGGCGTGCTCGGTTGCAAGGCGGCCTGGGCTTCGTGCTCGGCAAGTATCTGTTCGATCTGCTCATCTTTCAGCGCCAGGGGTTTGCCTTGATAGGCTTGTTGCAAACCTTCGATCAGCGCCTGAAGTTGCAGATCGGGAACCTCCTGGCGCAGGCGTTCGCCGAGACTTGCGCCCAGGCTGTAAGAGAGATCATGAGTGTCATTTTCTTTGGTTTTTTCGGCGGCCTGGGCCACGGAAAAAAACACGCACAGTGATAAAAAAAGGTAGCGCGACATGGGCACTCTCCGACCTGAGATGCGGGGGATTATGCCAGTGTGAATGTGCTCTACGGTGAACTGGTTTTGCGCAAGCGCAGAAGAATTTCAATCCGTTGCAACGCAGCGCTTTGGATACTGTCAACATGCCCTAGCGGCGGTAGCAGCAGAGGTCTAGTATGAGCCGCACCCACGTCAGCCAGGAGGTAAACCATGTCGGCCACCAAGAAGCCTGTAAATACTCCGTTGCACTTACTCCAACAACTCTCGGGCAGCTTGCTCGAGCACCTGGAAAACGCTTGTTCCCAAGCCTTGGCTGATGCTGAAAAACTGCTCGCCAAACTGGAAAAGCAACGCGGAAAAGCGCAAGAAAAACTGCACAAATCCCGTACCAAATTGCAGGACGCTGCGGCGGCCGGCAAGGCCAAGGCACAAGCCAAAGCCAAGGGCGCGTTGAAGGAGCTTGAGGACTTGCTCGATGCCCTCAAGGATCGTCAATCCGAAACTCGCAGCTACATTCTGCAACTCAAGCGCGATGCTCAAGAAAGCCTGAAACTGGCCCAGGGCATCGGTCGTGTAAAAGAGGCTGTCGGCAAGGCGTTGTCCCTGCGTTCGGCCAAGCCTGCTGCGGCTCCTGCCAAGAAAGCCGCTGCCAAACCGGCTGCTGCAAAAGCACCGGCCAAGTCTGCTGCCAAACCGGCCGCCAAAGCACCGGTGAAAGCCGCAGCAAAACCTGCCGCTAAACCTGCGGCGAAAAAACCAGTCGCTGCCAGCGCTGCAAAACCGGCTGCTAAAACAGCCGCTGCCAAACCTGCCGCCAAGCCCGCCGCTGCCAAAACAGCTGCCGCTAAACCGGCTGCAAGAACCGCTGCTGCTAAACCCGCGGTGGCGAAAACTGCAGCGGCGAAAGCAGCTGCCAAACCGGCCGCAAAACCAGCTGCAAAACCAGCCGCTGCGAAACCTGCTGCCAAGCCTGCCGCGAAATCAGTCGCGACTAAAACTGCTGCCAAGCCAGCTGCAAAACCAGCTGCAAAACCAGCTGCAAAAGCTGCAGCCAAACCGGCTGCCAAAACTGCTGCTGCAAAACCTGCCGCAGCCAAGCCAGCCACTGCTGCAAAACCTGCTGCAAAACCTGCTGCAGCGAAACCAGCAGCCAAACCTGCCGCTGCCAAACCAGCGGTGAAAAAACCGGTTGCCGCCAAGCAGGCCGCCGCGCCAGTTGCCAAGCCGGCCGCCGCGCCAGTTGCCAAGCCAGCCAACCCGGCTCCGGTAGCAACGTCTGCTTTAGCAGCAGCCACCTCGACAGCCACGCCAGCGCCAACGCCGGCCGCCGCATCGATCGCAGCAACCACCCCAACCAGCGCTTCCTAAGTGCTGCTTACCGCGACGCGCAGCTGATGCAGCGCGTCGCGGTCCAGGTGGGCGGCGCCTGCCGTTACACCTTCCAGCCAGGCCGATAGATCGGTCGCCTCACCTTGCGGCCAACTCTGCGCCGATCGTTCCAGTCGCAACAACAGATGTCGCTCGGCTTCCAGTTCGAGTGCCTTCACTTGCTCGCGCAAAGCATTCAGTTCGCCATCGTCGGCGGCGACGACTTTCCAATTCACCCGCAAGGCTCGCAGCGGACGCACCACGTCTGCGTCCCACGGCTCGGCCACGCTACGCAGTTGCTGCAATCGGTGTTCGTTACAGGCGACGCCACGTTCTCCCAGCCACAGCCCGCAGAGCAGCAAGCACACATTGATGCCCGCCGACTGCAATTGCAGGCATGCGGGTTCAACGCCGGGACGGGCGTAAGTACTAAGGGAAAAGCTCCACAGGTCAGAGGACATAGTGCTACTCGCGCCAGTTGCGAGCGAAGCTGGTAGACTCCGCCGCCATTATGATTCGACTTCAGAACCTGACTTTACAGCGTGGCCCTCAACGTCTGCTAGAAGACGCCGAGCTGACCCTGCACGCCGGCCACAAAGCCGGCCTCATCGGTGCCAACGGCGCCGGCAAATCGAGCCTGTTCGCCTTGCTTCTGGGTGACCTGCACCCGGACTCGGGTGATTGCTTCCTGCCGGCGGACTGGCGCATCGCCCACATGCGCCAGGAGATCGACACCCTCGATCGCGTGGCGGTCGACTATGTGCTTGATGGCGACCTGCGCCTGCGCGAGGTGCAACGCGACCTCGCGGCAGCCGAATCGGCCCATGACGGTACCGCTCAGGCCCGCCTGCACTCGGAACTCGACAGCGCCGACGGTTACACCGCCGATGCCCGGGCCCGAAAGCTGCTGGCCGGCCTTGGGTTTACCAATGAACAGATGGATCGCCAGGTAGGAGATTTCTCTGGAGGTTGGCGGATGCGTCTGAACCTGGCGCAGGCTTTGATGTGTCCCTCGGACTTGTTGTTGCTCGACGAACCGACCAACCACTTGGACCTCGACGCCATCATCTGGCTCGAAGAATGGCTGAAAAGCTATCCCGGCACCTTGATGCTGATTTCCCACGACCGGGACTTCCTCGATGCCGTGGTCGATCACGTGGCCCACGTCGATCAGCGCAAGATCACCCTGTATCGCGGTGGTTATAGCGCCTTCGAACGCGCTCGCGCCGAACGTCTGGCCCAGCAACAGCAGGCCTACGAGAAGCAACAGGCGCAACGTGCGCACATGGAAAGCTACATCGCCCGCTTCAAGGCCCAGGCCACCAAGGCCCGTCAGGCCCAGAGCCGGATCAAGGCGCTGGAGCGGATGGAAGAGCTGTCCGCCGCTCACGTTGATTCGCCATTCGATTTCGTTTTCCGCGAATCAGTGAAAATCTCCAGCCCGTTAATCGACCTCTCCGACGCCCGACTGGGTTACGGCGAGCGAGCCGTGCTGGAGAAGGTCAAGCTGCAACTGACCCCCGGTGCGCGGATCGGTTTGCTCGGCCCGAACGGTGCCGGTAAATCGACCCTGATCAAAAACCTTGCCGGTGAACTCGAACCGTTGTCCGGCCGACTGACCCGCGGCGAGAACACCGTCGTTGGCTACTTCGCCCAGCATCAGCTGGACTCACTCGACTCCAAGGCCAGCCCGTTGCTGCACATGCAGCGCCTGGCGCCGACCGAGCGCGAGCAGACGCTGCGCGACTTCCTCGGTGGTTTCGACTTCCGCGGCGCGCGGATCGATGAGCCGGTGCTGAACTTCTCCGGTGGCGAAAAGGCGCGCCTGGCGCTGGCGTTGATCGCTTGGGGCCGGCCGAACCTGCTGCTGCTCGACGAACCGACCAACCACCTGGACCTGGAAATGCGCCTGGCGTTGACCATGGCCCTACAGGAATTCAGTGGCGCGGTACTGGTGGTCTCCCACGATCGCCATTTGCTCAAAAGCACCACCGACAATTTCTATCTGGTGGCGGACGGCAAGGTCGAGGAGTTCGACGGCGACCTGGAAGACTACACCCGTTGGCTGGTGGACTACCGCCAGCGCAACGCCCCGGTCAGCAATACGCCGGTCAATCCGGACAAGACCGACAAGAAGGCCCAGCGTCAGGCCGCCGCTGCGTTGCGTCAGCAACTGGCGCCGCACAAGCGCGAGGCTGACAAGCTCGAAGCCGAGCTGGGCAAGCTGCACGAGAAACTGGCGAAGATCGATACCAGCCTCGGCGACAGCGACATTTACGAGCCGGCGCGCAAGAACGACTTGCGTGATCTGCTGGCCGAACAGGCCAAGCTGAAGGTCCGTGAAGCGGAGCTGGAAGAAGCCTGGATGGAAGCGCTGGAACTGCTCGAAAGCATGCAGGCGGAGCTGGAGGCGCTGTCCTGATGGAAGCCTTCAAGCTGCCATTGCCTGCTGTGTGGATCGAGCCGATCTGGCTCTTCGTGCAAATCCTGCTGATCCTGTTGGCGGGATATGTTGCCCAGCGTTGCGTCGCCAAGTGCCTGACTCGCCTGGGTGAGCGTTATCCGTTGCCGCCGCAATTGCTGATGCCGCTGCGCGGTGGCCTGCGCTGGCTGATCATGGGCAGCGCGCTGATTTTCGTGCTGGAGCGCCTCGGGGTGTCGGCAACGGTGCTCTGGACCGCGTTGTCCGGGTTTGTCGCGGTAGCGGCAGTGGCGTTCTTCGCCATGTGGAGCGTGCTCTCCAATCTGCTTTGCGCAATCCTGATCTTCACCGTCGGCCCGTTTCGCCTCGGCGACGTGGTCGAGTTGGTGGACACCACCGACAAGCCAGGCGTCAAAGGCCGGGTGGTGGCGATCAATCTGCTCTACACCACGCTGATCGAAGCCGAAGAACTCGGCACCGGCAGCGCCATGGTCCAAGTGCCCAACAGCCTGTTCTTCCAGCGCTCGGTTCGACGCTGGCGCGGCAGCGATGTATTCCCTTCCAACGGTTTTGAAAAGTAAGACTTCTGTTGCCTGATAGACCGCTTTCGCGAGCAAGCCCGCTCCCACATGGGATCTGCGGCGTACACAAATCAAATGTGGGAGCGAGCTTGCTCGCGATAGGGCCGGCAGCCATAAACGCTGGTCGGCAGTCCGCCCTGTCCTGTAAAAGAAAATCGGTAGTCATCGGCCCAAAGCCGCATTAGCTTAGACGTCTGTCACGAGTCTGAGTCGAGGTGTGCGATGGTGCTTCAAACATGGCTGGCGTTTTTTGCCGCCTGCTGGGTGATCAGTCTGTCTCCCGGTGCCGGCGCCATTGCGTCGATGTCCAGTGGTCTGCGATACGGTTTCTGGCGCGGTTATTGGAACGCCCTGGGCCTGCAACTGGGTCTGGCGTTACAGATTGCAATTGTCGCCGCCGGCGTCGGTGCAATCCTCGCGGCGTCGGCCACCGCTTTCTACGCGATCAAATGGTTTGGCGTGGCCTATCTGGTTTACCTGGCGGTCAAGCAATGGCGCGCGCTGCCCCATGACATGAGCGACGACGCGGCCGTCCGGCAAATCGGCAAGCCGATGGCGCTGGTGTTCCGGGGTTTCCTGGTGAACGTCAGCAACCCCAAGGCGTTGGTGTTCATGCTCGCGGTGTTGCCGCAATTCATTGATCCGCATGCACCACTGGTGGCGCAGTACCTGATCCTCGGTGTGACCATGATCTGCGTCGACCTGATTGTCATGGCCGGTTACACCGGGCTGGCTTCCAAGGTGTTGCGCCTGTTGCGCACGCCCAAGCAGCAAAAACGCATGAACCGCACCTTTGCCGGGCTGTTCATCGGTGCGGCGGCGTTCATGGCGACCCTTCGCAAAGCGGTGGTGTAAAGCCGCCAGGCACAAAAAAGGCGACCCTTGGGGTCGCCTTTTTAGTTTCAGGGTTCAGCGAGACACGGATGTCCCGATGGTTCATTAGCTTGGTGTCCTGACCTTCGTCCATCCACTCGGCCAGATCAACGTCAATCAATTGCGGGCTGAATTTGTAGAAGACGTCCTAGTAGTCGCTAATGCGCTTGACGATCGAGCTGATCGAACCTTCGATACGGTATTTGGCGGCGATCATGTTGCCAGTCTTGGCCATCGTGTTCTTCTTGATGTTGGCCTCCTGCCAATTCCTCAAAACAAGAGGAACCGCACAACAAAGCTTGAGTGAAAGGCATTGGAAGTGAACAATGTGTTACTTCGTATTTCCAATTGAGATTCATTCATGACTGCCCCGTCCCGTTTCCTGGCCTGGCTGGTATTGCCGCTGTTTGCCCTGTGCAGTTTCAACCTGCTGGCCGACACCGTGGAAGGCGCGCCGCAAGCGCTGCATTTGCTCGATTACATCGGCGCGGATTACCCGGAAACGGTGCAAGCGGGCAAGGTCATTAATGAGTCCGAGTACCAAGAGCAGTTGGCATCCATCAAGGCGCTGCAAGGCTTGATCGCCGCGATGCCGGCCAAACCGGAAAAAGCCGGGCTGGAGCAGGGCGTCAGCACGCTGCGCAACGCGATCACTGCGCGTCAGGACGGCGCGGATGTCGGCCGTCAGGCACGGCAACTCGGCGCCAAGTTGGCCGTGACCTATGAAGTCAGCCAGGCACCGATCATTACGCCGGATCCGACCCGTGGTGCGCCGCTGTACGCTCAGCATTGTTCGGTTTGCCACGGCGACGCGGGTGCCGGGGATGGTCCGGCGGGTGTCGGTCTGACGCCGCCGCCGTCCAATCTGCGTGATGCGGCGCGGCTGGATCACCTGAGCCTCTACGCGATCTACAGCACCTTGGGCCTCGGCGTCGAAGGCACCGACATGCCAGCCTTCGCCGATCAGCTGGACGATCGTCAGCGTTGGGACCTGGCGACCTACATCGCCAGCTTCAGCGCCGATCCGGCTGCTGCAAAATCCGAAAAGACCTACAACATCGCCGACCTGGCCCGTCAGACTCCCGCAGAAGTGCAGGTTGCCGAGGGGCCGCAAGCTGCGGCGACCTTCCGTGAGCAGCGGGCGCAACCGCCGCAGGTCAAGCGTGGCCCGGCGCAGTTGCTCGACTACACCGCCGCAACGCTGGACAAGAGCATCGCTGCTTATCGTACGGGTGATCACGATCAGGCCTATGACCTGTCGGTGGCGGCTTATCTGGAAGGTTTCGAACTGGTCGAAAGTTCTCTGGATAATGTCGATGCCAACGTGCGCAAAGACACTGAAAAATCGCTGATGGCTTACCGTCAGTCGTTGCAGGACGGTTTGCCGGTGGCTCAGGTTCAGCAGCGTCTGGACGCGGCCAAGGCCAAGTTGAAGACGTCTGCCGGCCTGCTGGGCAGCGATGGCTTGAGCTGGTCTTTGAGCTACATCTCCGGTTTGTTGATTCTGTTGCGTGAAGGTCTGGAAGCGATTCTGGTGCTGGCGGCAGTTCTCGCGTTCCTGCGAAACACCGGCCAGCAATCGGCGGTACGCAGCGTCAACGTCGGCTGGGGTCTGGCGCTGCTGGCCGGTCTCGGGACTTGGGCGTTGGCGGCGTATGTGATCGATGTCAGCGGCTCGCAACGCGAATTGCTGGAAGGTGCGACGGCGTTGTTTGCCAGCGTCATGGTGCTTTGGCTCGGCGTGTGGATGCATGACCGTCGTCACGCGGCGGCCTGGCAGGATTACATCAAGAGCAGCCTGGTGGGTGGCGGTGGGCGTTTCGGGTTTGCGACGTTGGCGTTCTTCTCGGTGTATCGCGAGCTGTTTGAAGTGATTTTGTTCTACGAGACCTTGTGGCTGCAGGCAGGTCCAGCGGGCCATAACGCGGTACTGGCAGGTGGTGCGACGGCGTTGGTGTTGCTGGTCGGTCTGGCTTGGGTGATTCTGCGTGGCTCGGCGAAGCTGCCGCTGTCGCTGTTTTTCAGTATCAACGCCGGCCTGCTGTGTGCGTTGTCGGTGGTGTTTGCCGGGCATGGCGTGAAGGCGTTGCAGGAAGCCGGGATTTTCGGCACCCGGCCTGTGCCGTTCTTTGACTTCGACTGGCTGGGGATCCACGCTGATGCGTATTCGCTGAGTGCGCAGGCGGTGGCGATTATCGCGATCATCGTGCTGTATAGCCGTAGTCGGCTGGCTGAGAAGCGTCGGGTGCAGGTTTCTTAAAAGCATTCGCTGCGCTCACAATCGCGAGCAAGCTCGCTCCCACAGGTTTAGCGCTAACCTTGTGGGAGCGGCGGTGCGGCGATCCGACTTGCCCGCGATGCTTTTCAACAGAGGAAAACACAATGCGTGTGTGGATCGATGCCGACGCCTGCCCGCGGGCGGCCAAGGATCTGGTGGTGAAGTTCGCCCTCAAGCGCCAGTTCGAAGTGGTGTTGGTGGCCGGACAGCCGCAGATCAAGCCGGGTTTGGCCCTTGTGAAGCTGATCGTGGTGCCGAGTGGTCCGGATGCCGCAGACGACTATCTGGTGGAATACGCGGTCCCCGGCGAATTGGTGATCTGCAGCGATGTGCCGCTGGCCGATCGCCTGGTGAAAAAGGGCGTTGCGGCGCTGGATCCACGGGGCAAAGAGTTCGATGCGCAGAACATGGGCGATCGGTTGGCGGTGCGTAACCTGTTCACCGATTTGCGTGAACAGGGGCAGATGAGCGGCGGGCCGGCGCCGTTTGGTGAGCGTGAGAAGCAGGCGTTTGCCAATGCGCTGGACCGGATCCTCACGCGACTTTCCCGAAAAGCCTGAGCCTTGCCCAGTTCAATGTGGGAGCGGCGGTGCGACGATTCGACTTGCTCGCGAATGCGGTGTGTCATTCAGCATTGATGTCGACTGATACACCGCATTCGCGAGCAAGCCCGCTCCCACACTGGGACAGTGTCAGGCGTCGTTTTCGTGGGTCAGTTCGAGTACCCGGTCGACCAGTTTGTTGATGCCCGAAGCCGCTTCACTGATGCTCTGCGCCAGCATGTACGCCGGGGTGCTGACCAGTTTGCGTGCTTTGTCTTCAACGATGTCAGTTACCGCGCAGTCTGCGTGTGTAGCGCCCATCTTGTTCATGGCGGCAGCAGTATCGGCGTCGTTGCCGATGGTGCAGGTCACGCCCGGTCCATAGATCTTCGCCGCGAGCGCCGGTGAGATGCAGATCAGCCCGACCGGTTTGCCGGCCTCGGCAAAGGCTTCAGCCAGCGCCAGGACTTCCGGTTGCACGGTGCAGCCGGCGCCTTCGACGGCGAAGTTCGACAGGTTCTTGGCCGCCCCGAAACCACCGGGCACGATCAACGCGTCGAAGTCTTCCACGTCCGCTTCGCGGATATCCTTGATGTTGCCTCGGGCGATCCGCGCCGATTCCACCAGTACGTTGCGCGACTCGGGCATTTCTTCGCCGGTCAGGTGATTGATCACATGTAGCTGCGCGATGTTAGGTGCGAAACACTGCACCTGAGCCCCCCGCTGGTCCAGGCGCAGCAGGGTGATCACGCTTTCGTGGATCTCGGCGCCGTCGTACACGCCACAGCCGGATAGGATCACTGCAATTTTTTTGCTCATGGGCTTTTCTCCAGATTCATGGCGTTAAATGTCCACTAATTTGTCACTCGTTGCCATAGGGTTAATTCGCGGCTACACCTAGGATCTGTCCTCAAGATTCCGATCAGGGCGCGTCATGGACTTCATTCTGTATGCGGTGCCGTTTTTCTTTGTGCTGATTGCCGTCGAACTGCTGGCCGACCGTTGGCGCGGAGTGAGCAATTATCGTGTGGCTGACGCGATCAACAGCATGAGCACCGGCGTGCTGTCGACCACCACCGGCCTGTTGACCAAAGGCGTCGGCCTGGTGACGTATGCATTTGCCCTCAAGCACCTGGCGCTGTTTGAACTCTCCGCCGACAGCGTTTGGGTCTGGATTTTCGCCTTTGTCCTCTACGACTTCTGCTACTACTGGCTGCATCGCATGGGCCACGAACGCAACATTCTCTGGGCAGCGCACTCGGTGCATCACCAGAGCGAGGATTACAACCTGTCCACGGCGCTGCGCCAGACCAGTACCGGCTTCCTGTTGAGCTGGATCTTCTACCTGCCGATGGCCGTGCTCGGCGTGCCGCTGCTGGTGTTCATCAGCGTCGCCTCGCTGAACTTGCTGTACCAATTCTGGGTGCATACCAAACACATTCCCAAGCTCGGCTGGTTCGAGTGGTTCTTCGTCACGCCGTCCAATCATCGGGCTCACCATGCACAGAACGCTCTCTACATGGATCGTAACTACGGCGGGGTGTTCATTATTTGGGACCGTCTATTCGGCTCGTTCCAGGAAGAGGACGATAACGAACCGGTGATTTTCGGTGTCACTACGCCGCTCGCGAGCTGGAATCCGGTGTGGGCGAACGTGCAGTTCTACGCGCAGCTGTGGGATGACGCGCGGCGTGCGCAAAGCAAATGGGACAAGCTGCGCATCTGGTTCATGCGCACCGGTTGGCGGCCGGCGGACGTGGCGGCCAGGTACCCGATGAACAAGCCAGACCTGAGTCAGTTCCGTAAATTCGAAGTGCCGCTGGACGGGCGTCAGCAGTTGTATGTCGTGTTGCAGTTCTGCGTCTACATCGCGCTGGGTAGCTATTTGATGAACCTGGAGCACAGTTTGCCAACCGCCGCGCTGGTGCTCGGCTGGAGTGCCGTGGCGTTGGGTTTGTTTACGTTGGGCGTGGCCCTGGAGAATCGTCCGTGGGCGCTGAAGCTGGAGCTGCTGCGCCTGGCGTCGAATGTGCCGCTGGTGTGGCTGGCGCCGGTCGTTGGGCTGTGGCCTGCCAGCGCGGCAGGCTGGGTCGGCCTGCTGAGTTACAGCCTGCTCAGCGGAATCGGTCTCTACTGTTGCAGAAACCGTTTCACTCGCCTGGCGTCTTAGTCTCGGCAGATTTGGCCAGTTCAGCCTGCTCGTCGGCGTAGATCTTCTTCGCCAGACGGGCGTTCTTGAAGCGTCGGCGCAACCACAGGAAAAAACCAAGTATCAGTAGGGCGCCGAGCACCCACAGCTCGTACTTCTTGACGCTGCCAAGCAGGCCTTCGAGCACCGCGCCGAAGTGATAGGCGGCGGCAGCCAGCGCGGCGGCCCAGATCGCGGCACCAATCCCGTTGAGCAGCAGATAACGTCCTGGCGGATAGCCCGACAGGCCGATCGCCACCGGCATCACCGTGCGCAGGCCATAGACAAATCGGAAGCTCAGCACCCAGATGTCCGGGTGCTTGCGGATGTGTTCCAGTGCCCGATCACCCATCATTTGCCAGCGCGGTTTGCGCGCCAGCAACTTGCGGCCGTGCTTGCGCCCCAGGAAATACCAGAGCTGATCACCGGCATAACTGCCGAGGAACGCCACGATCATGACCACTTTGAGGTCCATGTATCCGCGGAACGCGAGGAAGCCTGCGAGTACCAGAATGGTTTCGCCTTCGAAAAACGTGCCGAGAAAGAGGGCGAAGTAGCCGAATTCCTGAAGAAATTGTTGGAGCATTGTCTGGATGCTGGCGAAATGAACGCGCAGCCTAACCCTTCGGGAACATTCATGAAAGTGTCCAAATGTGTCTCGACGTGAACATTTCCTACAAGGACAATGGAATGCGGCTGCGTGTCACAGGGCTAAGCACAACTGTCATCTGTTCGTCATAATGCCCGCTTATAACTGTCACGCTCGCCCGCCAGTGCGGGCTCAGGAGTCTGCCGTGAGCTTTACCCCCGCCAACCGTTTGTTTCCTGCAACCCGCCTGCGTCGCAATCGCCGTGATGATTTTTCGCGTCGACTGGTCCGTGAAAACGTTCTGACCGTCGACGATCTGATCCTGCCGGTGTTCGTGCTGGACGGTGAAAACCGTCGCGAAGCGGTGGCGTCGATGCCAGGCGTCGAGCGCCTGACCATCGATCTGTTGCTTGAAGAGGCGGCCAAGTGGGTCGAGCTGGGGATTCCGGCCTTGGCGTTGTTCCCGGTGACGCCGCCGGAGCTCAAGTCCCTGGACGCCGCCGAAGCCTGGAACCCGAACGGGATTGCCCAGCGCGCCACGCGTGCATTGCGGGCGCAATTCCCTGAACTGGGTGTGATCACCGACGTTGCCCTTGATCCGTTCACCACCCACGGCCAGGACGGTATCCTCGACGAAGAAGGCTACGTGCAGAACGACATCACCGTCGACGCACTGGTCAAGCAGGCGCTGTCCCACGCCGAAGCCGGCGCTCAGGTGGTGGCCCCGTCGGACATGATGGACGGTCGCATCCAGGCGATCCGCGAAGCGCTTGAACTGGCCGATCACGTCAACGTGCGGATCATGGCCTACTCGGCGAAGTACGCCAGCGCCTATTACGGCCCGTTCCGCGATGCGGTCGGTTCGGCGCTGAACCTGGGCAAGGCCAACAAGGCCTCCTATCAGATGGACCCGGCCAACAGCAACGAAGCCCTGCACGAAGTGGCGGCGGACTTGTCAGAAGGCGCGGACATGGTCATGGTCAAGCCAGGCATGCCGTATCTGGATATCCTCTACCGGGTCAAAGAAGAATTTAAAGTGCCGACCTTTGTTTATCAGGTCAGCGGTGAATATGCCATGCACATGGCGGCGATCCAGAATGGCTGGTTGAGCGAAGGGGTTATCCTCGAATCCCTGACCGCTTTTAAACGTGCAGGCGCTGATGGCATCCTGACTTACTTTGCCGTCCGTGCTGCTCAATTGTTACGAGAGCAAAAATAGCCCTCCCAGGAACATTCGATGAATACCGAAGGACTCACTGAAGTTGCCGTAAAAGATGCTCAACCTGTGGTGGAGCAAATCGCCGAAACCCCGCCGGAACTGGAGCCTGCTCCATCCGCGGTGGTGGCCGAGACCGCAATAGCGGCGCCAGCGATTGCCATTCCCGGTCTGGATGACAGCAGCCTGTACATCCATCGCGAGCTCTCGCAACTGCAGTTCAACATCCGCGTGCTGGAGCAGGCGCTGGATGAGTCCTACCCGCTGCTGGAGCGGCTGAAGTTTCTGCTGATCTTCTCCAGCAACCTGGACGAGTTCTTCGAAATTCGTGTGGCCGGCCTGAAGAAGCAGATCACCTTCGCCCGTGAACAGGCTGGCGCCGATGGCCTGCAACCGCACCAGGCCCTGGCTCGCATCAGCGAACTGGTGCACGGTCACGTCGACCGCCAGTACGCGATCCTCAATGACATTCTGTTGCCGGAACTGGAAAAGCATCAGGTCCGCTTCATCCGCCGGCGTCACTGGACCACCAAGATCAAAACCTGGGTGCGCCGCTATTTCCGCGACGAGATCGCGCCGATCATTACCCCGATTGGCCTCGACCCGACGCACCCGTTCCCGTTGCTGGTCAACAAGAGCTTGAACTTCATCGTCGAGCTCGAAGGTATCGATGCCTTTGGCCGCGATTCCGGTCTGGCGATCATCCCGGCGCCACGTTTGCTGCCGCGCGTCATCAAGCTGCCGGAAGAAGTGGGCGGCTCGGGCGACAACTACGTGTTCCTGTCGTCGATGATCCACGCTCACGCCGATGACCTGTTCCAGGGCATGAAGGTCAAGGGCTGCTACCAGTTCCGTCTGACCCGAAACGCCGACCTCGCCGTCGACACCGAAGATGTAGAAGACCTGGCCCGCGCCCTGCGCGGCGAGTTGTTCTCGCGTCGCTACGGTGACGCGGTGCGTCTGGAAGTCGCTGACACCTGCCCGAAACACCTGTCCGACTACTTGCTCAAGCAGTTCAACCTGCACGAGACCGAGCTGTATCAGGTCAACGGTCCGGTCAACCTGACCCGCCTGTTCAGCATCACCGGTCTGGACAGTCAGCGAGCGCTGCAATACACGCCGTTCACCCCACAGATCCCGAAACTGCTGCAGAACAGCGAGAACATCTTCAGCGTGATCAGCAAGCAGGACATCCTGTTGCTGCACCCGTTCGAGTCATTCACCCCGGTGGTCGACCTGCTGCGCCAGGCTGCCAAGGACCCGCATGTATTGGCGGTCCGTCAGACCCTGTACCGCTCCGGCGCCAACTCGGAAATCGTCGATGCGCTGGTCGATGCGGCGCGTAACGGCAAGGAAGTCACTGCGGTGATCGAGTTGCGTGCGCGGTTCGACGAAGAGTCCAACCTGCAACTGGCCAGCCGTCTGCAAGCGGCTGGTGCGGTGGTAATTTACGGCGTGGTCGGTTTCAAGACCCACGCCAAGATGATGCTGATCTTGCGTCGTGAGGCTGGCGAGATTGTCCGTTACGCCCACTTGGGTACCGGCAACTACCACGCGGCCAACGCCCGTCTGTACACCGACTACAGCTTGCTGACCTCGGATGACGCCTTGTGTGAAGACGTTGGCAAACTGTTCAGTCAACTGATCGGCATGGGTAAAACCCTGCGCATGAAGAAGCTGCTGCACGCGCCGTTCACGTTGAAAAAGGGCATGCTCGACATGATTGCCCGGGAGACCCAGTTCGCCCTCGACGGCAAACCGGCGCACATCATCGCCAAGTTCAACTCGCTGACCGATCCGAAGATCATCCGCGCGCTGTACAAGGCCAGTCAGTCCGGGGTGCGTATCGATCTAGTGGTGCGCGGCATGTGCTGCCTGCGTCCGGGCATCGCCGGGGTTTCGCACAACATCCACGTGCGCTCGATCATCGGGCGTTTCCTGGAGCACACCCGGGTGTTCTACTTCCTCAATGGCGGCGAAGAGCAGATGTTCCTGTCCAGCGCCGACTGGATGGAACGTAACCTCGACAAGCGCGTCGAGACTTGCTTCCCGGTCGAGGGCAAGAAGCTGATCATGCGGGTCAAGAAAGAGCTGGAGCTTTATCTCACCGATAATACTCACAGCTGGAGCCTGCAGGCGGACGGCCGTTACATCCGCAACACGCCGACCGGCAACCAGAACCCGCGCAGCGCGCAGGCAACACTGCTGGAACGTTTGGGCAGCCCGATTCTGACCGTGCGTTAATACGCAAAACCTGTGGGAGCGGGCTTGCGTCGTCTGCTGAATTGCGGGCACAAAAAAGGCCTTCCGAAGAAGGCCTTTTTCAATTTCAGCGAACGTTAAGCACAAAGCCCACCCGGGTCAGCCACTCCGCTTCCAGGCCGAAGTCGGCCTGAGTCAGCTGGTTTTCGTCCAGCCAGTTTTCCGGGAACAACACATCCAGGCTGTCGCCATTGGCCTGTAGGACGACCTGGGGCATTTCCTGGGTGCCGCGGATGTGATGGAACAGAATCGCAAAGCGCAGCAGCACGCACAGGCGAATCAGCTTGATGCCTTCATCTCCGAAGTCGGCAAACTTGTCCCGGGGGATATTGCGTCGGTGGCCACGCACCAGTAGCGCGAGCATCAGTTGATCTTCGCGGGAGAACCCGGCCAGGTCCGAGTGCTCGATCAGGTAGGCGCCGTGCTTGTGGTAGTGATAGTGAGCGATGTCCAGGCCCACTTCATGGACCTTGGCTGCCCAGCCGAGCAATTCGCGCCAGACGCCGTCATCCAGCTCCCAATCCTCAGCCACTTGATCGAAAGCATGCAACGCCTTGCGCTCAACGCGCACCGCTTGTTCCAGATCGACGTGATAGCGCTCCATCAACGAGCTGAGGGTGCGCTCACGGACGTCTTCGTGATGATGACGGCCCAACAGGTCATAGAGCACGCCTTCGCGCAGGGCGCCTTCACAGTGGTCCATGCGTTGCAGCTCGAGCGCGTCGAAGATCGCTTCGAGAATCGCCAGGCCGGCAGGGAAGATCGCCCGGCGGTCGGGCTTGATGCCTTCGAAATCGATCTTCTCGACGTCGCCGAGTTTGAACAGCTTGCGTTTGAGCCAGGCCAGGCCTTCGGCATTGACCTCGCCGGTGCCGTGTCCGCCCGCTTTGAGCGCTAGACCGATGGCGCGAATGGTGCCCGAGGAGCCAATGGCTTCATCCCAGGTCAGGCGGTGAAGGGCGTGTTCGATGCTCATGATCTCCAGCCGCGCCGCGGTGTACGCCTGGGCGTAGCGGGCCGGGGTGATCTTGCCGTCCTTGAAATAGCGCTGGGTGTAGCTGACGCAGCCCATTTGCAGGCTTTCGCGCAGCAGCGGTTCGAAGCGCTGGCCGATGATGAATTCGGTACTGCCGCCGCCGATGTCGGCCACCAGGCGTTTGCCCGGGGTGTCGGCGAGGGTGTGGGAAACGCCGAGGTAAATCAGGCGGGCTTCTTCACGACCGGAGATGACTTCCACCGGGTGGCCAAGGATTTCTTCAGCGCGGCGGATAAATTCGCCACGGTTACGGGCTTCACGCAGGGCGTTGGTGCCGACGATCCGCACGGCGCCGGGCGGCATACCGTTGATCAGTTGGGCAAAACGCTTAAGGCAATCGAGCCCGCGTTGCATGGATTCTTCACTGAGCTGGCGCTCATCGTCGATGCCTGCGGCCAGCTGAACCTTCTCCCCGAGACGCTCGAGAATACGGATTTCGCCGTTCTGGGCCTTGGCCACGACCATGTGAAAGCTGTTGGAGCCCAGGTCGATTGCGGCGATCAGGGACAGATTCTTGGCTTGGGATTGCGGCATGGTCAGGGGGTCTCGGTCGATAACCTCGACATCGTGCCACGATCAAACGCTGCCGCCAACGCGTAGGAGCTGCCGAAGGCTGCGATCTTTTACCGCGGGAATATTTGCGGTGTTGCTGATGGCCCCTTCGCGAGCAAGCCCGCTCCCATATTCAACCGAGTACCTCAGTAAGAACGCGGTCAACTGTGGGAGCGGGCTTGCTCGCGAAAGCTGCCTCGCAGGCGCCGAAGATCGATCAGCTCGCCGCCTCAACCGTCCCGATAAAATTCGCCAGCTCCGCCGTCTGCGGATTCGCGAACAGAATCTTCGGATTCCCGACCTCATGCACCTTGCCCTGATGCATGAACACCAACTTATCCCCAACCTCCCGGGCAAAACGCATTTCGTGGGTGACCATAATCAACGTCATCCCTTCCTTGGCCAGTTGCCGGACCACGCTCAGCACTTCATTGACCAATTCCGGGTCCAGCGCCGAGGTAATCTCATCGCACAGCAAGACCTTCGGCGACATCGCCAGCGCCCGGGCAATCGCCACCCGCTGTTGCTGCCCGCCAGACAACCGATCCGGGAAGGCATCGAATTTCTCCCCCAGCCCGACCCGCTCCAACATCTCCCGCGCCAGTTCGGCCGCTTTGGCTTTCGGCACTTTCTGCACCACTTGCGGTGCGAGCATCACGTTCTCGCCGACCGTCAGGTGCGGGAACAGGTTGAACTGCTGAAACACCATCCCGACTTTCTGTCGCAAGCTGCGCAGATCCGCACGAGCGGCGTCGAGGTAGTCGCCGTCGACTTCAATCACGCCGTCGTTGATCGATTCCAGGCCATTGAGCGTGCGCAGCAATGTGGATTTTCCCGAGCCGCTGCGGCCGATGATCGCCACCACCTGGCCTTCCTCGACGCTCAGGTCGATGCCTTTGAGTACATGGTGATCGCCGTAATATTTATGCAAAGCGGAAATTCTAAGCAGAGGCATGCAGTCTCCTTTCCAGGTAGCGGGCACTGAGGGACAAGGGGTAGCAGAGCAGGAAGTAACCGAGGGCCACGAGGCCGTAGACCATGAACGGTTCGAAGGTTGCGTTGGCGAGCATGCCGCCGGTCTTGGTCAGTTCGGTGAAGCCGATGATCGAGGTGACGGCGGTGCCTTTGACCACTTGCACGGAGAAGCCCACGGTCGGTGCTACAGCGATGCGCAGCGCTTGCGGCAGGATCACGTAGCGCAGTTGCTCCAGAGGATTGAGCGCCAGGCTCGACGAGGCTTCCCACTGGCCGTTGGGGATCGATTCGACGCAACCACGCCAGATCTCCGCCAGGTAGGCGCTGGTGAACAGCGTCAGGGCAATCGCCGCGGCCATCCACGGCGAAATCTCCACCCCGGCCAACGCCACACCGAAGAACACCAGAAACAGCTGCATCAACAGCGGCGTGCCCTGGAACAGCTCGATGTAGGTGCGTGCGAAGCTGCGCGGCAGGGATTTCTTCGAGATGCGCATGACCATGATCAACAAGCCGATCAGTCCGCCACCGATAAACGCCACCAGCGACAGCGCCAGGGTCCATTGCAGGCCGGTGAGCAGGTTGCGTACGACGTCCCAGAATGTGAAATCGCTCATTGGCTGCTCCGGGCTATGTAGCGGCGACCAATCCAGTTCAGCAATTGGCGGATCATTAGCGCCATGCACAGGTAGACCAGCGTGGTCAGCGCATAGGTTTCAAAGGCGCGGAAGTTGCGCGACTGAATGAAGTTGGCGGCGAAGCTCAGCTCTTCGGTGGCGATCTGCGAGCAGACCGCCGAACCCAGCATCACGATGATGATCTGGCTGCTCAATGCCGGCCAAACCTTGCCCAGCGCCGGCAGCAGCACCACGTGGCGAAAGGCTTCGAAGCGCGTCATTGCCAGCGCTGCAGCGGCTTCAAGCTGTCCTCGAGGAATTGCCTGGATGCCGGCGCGGATGATCTCGGTGGAATAGGCGCCGAGGTTGATCACCATCGCCAGCACCGCCGCCTGCCATTCCGAAATCTGCACACCCAGTGACGGCAGGCCGAAGAAGATGAAAAACAACTGCACCAGAAATGGCGTGTTGCGGATCAACTCGACGTAGACCCCAAAAATGCCGGCGAACGGGCGGATGTTCCACGCCCGCACCAGCGCCCCGACGGTGCCCAGACCCACCCCGAGCACCGCGCCGATGGCCGTCAGTTCAAGGGTGAACAGCGCACCGCGCAGCAGCAGGTCGGTGTTTTGCACCACCGGAATGAAATCGAACTGATAAGCCATGTTTAGGCTCCTTGTTTAAACGGCGTCGCACGACAGTCAGAGATCGGCCGGTAGCGGCTCTTTGAGCCAGGTCCTGGAGTTCTTCTCCAGCGCGCCGTCGGTCTTGGCGGTGGCGAGGATCTGGTTGACCTTGTCCAGCAGCGCCGGCTCGTTTTTGTTCACGCCGACATAGACCGGCGAATCCTTGAGCTTCACTTTCAGCGCCGGAATGCGTTTCGGGTTGCGCTCGCTGATGGTCACCATCACCACGTTGCCGCTGGCGATCAGATCGACTTGCCCGGCGAGGTAAGCGGCGATGGTCGAGTTGTTGTCTTCGAAGCGCTTGATGTTCACGCCTTCGGGCGCGACTTTGGTCAACTCGATGTCTTCGATGGCACCCCGGGTGACGCTGATGGTTTTGCCCTTGAGGTCGTCCAGGCTTTTGATGCTGGCGTCTGGCGGACCGAAAACGGCAAGGTAGAACGGCGCGTAGGCACGGGAGAAATCGATGACCTTCTCGCGCTCGGGGTTCTTGCCGAGGCTGGAGATCACCAGATCGACCTTGCCGGTGGTCAGGAACGGAATGCGGTTGGTGCTGTTGACCGGCGTCAGCTCGAGTTTGACCTTGAGTTGGTCGGCCAGCAGTTTTGCCGTATCGATGTCCAGGCCGCGCGGTTTCATGTCCGGGCCGACCGAGCCGAAGGGCGGGAAGTCCTGAGGCACGGCAACCTTGAGGACGCCGCGCTTGACCACATCCTCCAGACCGTCGGCGTGGGCGGGCGCCTGGCTCAGCATCAGGCTGGCAAACAGGGCTGCGAGGAGGGCGCTGTAACGCTGGGTCATGGCAAATCTCCGAATCGGCGAGGAATGAATTCTGCGGATCGACAGAGCACGGGCTATGCCAACATCGGGTTTTGGGGGCGCAAGGCCACGGTTTTGCTGGTGTTACTCGGTCTTACTGGTCTGAACAGTCGTGCGCGGTTTCGCACCCCGATAGCGCATCGCGGGAATTCGCCGAACCCCCATGGGGCACGACTTGCCGGGCGTCGCGAATAGCTTTACAACTAGCCGCTCATTAGCCCGGTTTCTCTGAAAAACCATGAACTCGATCTCCCGAGCCGTACCTGAAGTGGCGCTGCAAGCCATCCGCAAACTGATCACCGAGCAAGGTTTCGGGCCGGGCGATGCCTTGCCCTCGCAAAGGGATTTGGCGGTGCAATTAGGGGTCAGTCGGGCGTCGCTGAGAGAGGCGTTGTCGTCGCTGAGTGCGCTGGGCGTGATCAGCATCCAGCCGGGCAAAGGCGTGTTCGTGCAGTCACCGGTTGAATTGCCGCGAGGCGATGCGGGGCTGAGTTGGCCGTTCGCGGCCCAGGCCTCGCCGCTGGACATCTTCCAGTTGCGCTATGCCCTGGAAGGCTTCGCTGCCGGTTTGGCCGCGGTGACCCTGAGTACTCACGAGCTCGATGCACTGGAAGATAACGTCGCCGCCATGCGCATCGAATTGAAGGCCGGCGACTTCGAGGCCGCGGCGCGACTGGATTTCGAGTTTCACCGGCGCATCCTGCTAGCGAGCGGCAATCAGGCGATGCTGAGCATTCTGACGGCCAGCGCCGACATTTTTCTAGAGAGCCAGAAACTACCGTTCATCCGGGCAGAGCGCGCCATGGAAACCTGGCAGGAACACCGCAAAATCCTTCGCGCACTGGCCCGGCGGGCGTCCGGCGCAGCGCAGAAGGCCATGCACGAACATGTGCGTAACGCGGCACTGCGAACAGGAATTGCCTTCGTCGCTCCCGCCACCTCGTGACTTGGGCTATACCCAAACTCATGCGGCACCATAGCGAGACTCAATCATCTGCACCTTCCTGAACGAGGGAAGGGCGGCTATGATGGGCCACGTTTTTTTGCTTACAACCTGGAGACTTCCATGAGCAGCGATCTTATTAAACACGTCACCGACGCTAGCTTCGACGTCGACGTCCTCAAGGCCGAAGGCGCTGTACTGGTCGACTACTGGGCTGAATGGTGCGGCCCTTGCAAAATGATCGCTCCTGTTCTGGACGAAATTGCTGAAACCTACAAAGGCAAGCTGACCGTTGCCAAACTGAACATCGACGAAAACCAGGAAACTCCGGCCAAGCATGGCGTGCGTGGTATCCCGACTCTGATGCTGTTCAAGAACGGCAACGTTGAAGCGACCAAGGTTGGCGCGCTGTCGAAGTCGCAACTGGCTGCCTTCCTCGACGCCAACATCTAAGCGTCGTTTAAAGCGTCATCAAAAAGGCCCCGCACATCGCGGGGCCTTTTCGTTATTGAGGGCTAGACGCTCCGAAATTCAGGTGGTACATTCGGCCCCGCACTGGTTTCTCCACTGCCCCCTGCTAGCCGTCGCCGACGCACTCCTTTTCGAATAAGTACGCGATCCTGTCGCCTTCTCTGCGGCGCGGCCTCATTAAGCCAAAAGCTTAATTTCCCCCCCTCCATAAATGATTACGTCATTCCTATATGAATCTGACTGAACTCAAGCAAAAGCCGATTACCGAACTGCTCGAATTGGCCGAACAGATGGGCATAGAAAATATGGCCCGTTCGCGCAAGCAGGACGTGATTTTCTCCCTGCTCAAAAAGCACGCTAAAAGCGGCGAGGAAATCTCCGGTGATGGCGTGCTGGAGATTCTCCAGGACGGCTTCGGCTTCCTTCGCTCCGCTGACGCTTCCTATCTCGCCGGCCCAGACGATATCTACGTCTCGCCGAGTCAGATCCGTCGCTTCAACTTGCGCACCGGTGACACCATCGTTGGCAAGATCCGTCCCCCAAAGGAAGGCGAGCGTTATTTCGCGCTGCTCAAGGTCGACACGATCAACTACGATCGTCCCGAGAACGCGAAAAACAAGATTCTCTTCGAGAACCTGACCCCGCTGTTCCCGACCGTGCGCATGAAGATGGAAGCCGGCAACGGTTCCACCGAAGACTTGACCGGTCGTGTCATCGACCTGTGCGCCCCGATCGGCAAAGGCCAGCGCGGTCTGATCGTTGCACCGCCGAAAGCCGGTAAAACCATCATGCTGCAGAACATCGCAGCCAACATCGCGCGTAACAATCCTGAAGTTCATCTGATCGTATTGCTGATCGACGAACGTCCGGAAGAAGTAACCGAAATGCAGCGCACCGTGCGCGGCGAAGTGGTTGCCTCGACGTTCGATGAACCGCCAACCCGCCACGTGCAGGTTGCCGAAATGGTGATCGAGAAGGCCAAGCGCCTGGTCGAACACAAGAAGGACGTGGTGATCCTGCTCGACTCCATCACCCGTCTGGCTCGCGCCTACAACACCGTGATCCCGAGCTCCGGCAAAGTACTCACCGGTGGTGTCGATGCCCACGCCCTGGAGAAACCGAAACGTTTCTTCGGCGCCGCGCGGAACATCGAAGAAGGCGGTTCGCTGACCATCATCGCCACCGCGCTGGTTGAAACCGGCTCGAAGATGGACGAAGTGATCTACGAAGAATTCAAAGGCACGGGCAACATGGAACTGCCGCTGGATCGTCGTATCGCCGAAAAACGCGTCTTCCCGGCCATCAACATCAACCGTTCCGGCACCCGCCGCGAAGAGTTGCTGACTGCCGACGACGAGTTGCAACGCATGTGGATCCTTCGCAAGCTGCTGCACCCGATGGACGAAATCGCTGCCATCGAATTCCTGGTCGACAAGCTGAAAACGACCAAGACCAACGATGAGTTCTTCCTGTCGATGAAGCGTAAGTAACACGAAGTACTGTCTAGTCCTGAAGCAGGTTAAACCCATTCAGGACGGGACATACGCTTCAAAAAAGGGCGCCCCGAAAAGGGCGCTCTTTTTTTTCGCAGGATATTTTGTATCTGGATTGATACTTACTGTGGTGTAAACTGGCGCCCATTCAATGGGTGCCGCCGCCCGCTAACAGCTGATCTATCGCCGTTGCATTCAATCTTGCCGGCGATTGAATCAAGTGTTCTGACGGGTCTTTCCCCACGTTGACCTTCGTCGAATATTCGCAGTCGCGCTAACGGTGAGTCCCTTTTTCAATCGGTTTTGTATCTGAAACGACAAGGGACGTTATGCACACATTTGGCAATCGCCGTGATATTGACGGATTGCGGGCTCTGGCCGTTATTCCAGTCGTGATGTTTCATTTTGGCTTCAGCACTTTCAGCGGTGGCTTTGTCGGTGTTGATGTCTTCTTTGTCATTTCCGGATTCCTGATTACCAGCATCCTGTTCCGCGAGATCGCCGCGCAGCGTTTCAGCTTCGTCGATTTCTGGGCTCGCCGTGCACGACGGATCATTCCGGCCTTGAGCGTGGTGCTGCTGGCGACGCTGGTTCTGGGCTGGTTGTTGCTGACGGCCAAGGACTTCTCCGAGTTGGGAAGGACGGTTCGTTATCAGTCGCTGTTTATTTCAAACATTCTGTTCATGCGCGAAGACGGTTACTTCCAGCCCGCGTCGGATTTGAAACCGTTGCTTCATACCTGGTCCCTGGCCGTTGAAGAGCAGTACTACATCTTCTTTCCGCTGTTGATGGTGTTGTTGATGCGCCATGTTCGCCATTGGCGCTGGATGCTGTTTGTCGTGCTGCTGGTGTCTCTCGGGCTCAATATCGCTTATATCGACCGCAAGCCCGACGTCGCTTTCTTTTCGCTGCCGACACGCGCCTGGGAGTTGTTGTGCGGTGCGATGCTCGCGGTCTTGCCGGCGTCAAAACAGGCCGTACGGCCCTGGCTCTATCAGTCTGTGGGAGTGGCCGGGTTAATGGCGGTCCTGGTGGCAGTTTTCACCTTTGACAAGGCTACGGTGTTCCCAGGCTGGGCGGCTTTGCTGCCCGTGCTCGGTGCAACCGCGCTGATCTGGTCAGGCGGGCACGGTTCTACATGGGCCGGTCAGGTGTTGAGTGCTCGCGCGCTGGTATGGATCGGCTTGCTCTCCTATTCCTTGTATTTGTGGCACTGGCCGGTCTATGTCTATGCCAATGCCATCTCGATCGACGGCATTCAGCCCTTGGAGGCTACGGGCTGGATACTATTGGCGCTCGGCCTTGCATGGTTGAGCTGGCGCTTCGTCGAACTTCCATTTCGTGAACGCCGCCTGCTTGCCGGACGCAAACCCGTGTTGTTGGGGGGCTTGCTGGCCATGGCCGCTCTGGCGGTCACAGGTTCGATGGTGCGATCGGCGGACGGTTTTCCTCAACGCCTTACTGGCAAAGCGCTGGAATATGCGCAGTCTCGGGATTGGCGGGCCGGGCAGATGAAATGCATGTTGGTAACCTCGGACAAAAAACTGGACAAGGCGTGTCTGGTGGGTGGTAACGAAGAGGTTCCGGCGACGCAAATGTTCTGGGGCGATAGCCATGCTGCCGCGCTGTTGCCTGCGATCGAAAGTAGCGCAAAGCGCGACAGTCGCCCGGTGTGGCTTTACAGCATGAGTGCCTGTCCGCCGATTCAGAGCAATGACTTGCGTCAGCGTTGCAAGGACTTCAACGAACAGACAATGGAGCGGGTTCGTAGCCTGCAGATTAAGGATGTGGTGCTGGCATCCAATTGGAGTCTTTACGTTTACGGTCGCGAAGACGGCGATAAAAAGGTTCTGCTCAATCAGCATGACAATACGGCTCGGGCCGAGGAGCGCATGGCCACAGCGCTCAAGGCACGGGTGACGGCATTAAGGGCGGCGGGCGCGCAAGTCTGGTTGTTCAAGGAAGTGCCGCTGCAGCGCAAGGGCGCCATCGATCGACTGACGAGTCTGGCCCGGGTCGGTCGTTCGGCCGAGGGGCTGGGCCGACCACTCGAAGAGCACCTGGCACGCCAGCATTTTCTCAGTACCTTGTTCAACTCGATGAGCGCCGCCGACCCAGGCGTACATGTTATCGATCCTACGCCGTTGATGTGTGCGGAGCAGGTTTGCAGTATCGAGGTCAATGGCCATTCGCAGTTCAAAGACGAGGATCATCTGTCAGACACAGGCAGTGCCCGGTTGAGCCCATTGTTTGCTCCGGTGCTGCTGGGTGCAAATCACAATTGATTGCTGGCTATGCACTGACAGGCTGCTGTTTGGTCGGCAGAGCAGGTAGGATGTACGCCTATTTTAGGGGTGCCATCGTCAATGAAATTCAAGGATCTTCGGGATTTCGTGCAGCAGCTTGAGCAGCGCGGAGAGTTGAAACGCATCCAGATCCCCGTCTCTCCAGTGCTGGAGATGACCGAAGTCTGTGATCGCACGTTGCGCGCCAAAGGGCCGGCGCTGCTGTTCGAAAAACCCACCGGTTATGACATCCCGGTGCTCGGCAATCTGTTTGGCACCCCTGAGCGCGTGGCGCTGGGCATGGGCGCAGAGGCGGTCAGCGAATTGCGCGAGATCGGCAAGCTGCTGGCGTTCCTCAAGGAGCCCGAGCCACCGAAAGGCCTGAAAGATGCCTGGTCCAAGCTGCCGATCTTCCGCAAGATCATCGCCATGGCTCCGAAGGTGGTCAAAGATGCGGTCTGCCAGGAAGTGGTCATCGAAGGCGACGACGTCGACCTCGCGATGCTGCCGGTGCAGACCTGCTGGCCGGGCGACGTCGGCCCGCTGATCACCTGGGGCCTGACCGTCACCAAAGGTCCGAACAAGGATCGCCAGAATCTCGGTATCTACCGTCAGCAAGTGATTGGCCGCAACAAGGTCATCATGCGCTGGCTGAGCCATCGTGGCGGCGCGCTGGATTACCGCGAGTGGTGCGAGAAGCATCCTGGTCAACCGTTCCCGGTGTCCGTGGCGCTCGGCGCCGACCCGGCGACCATTCTTGGCGCTGTAACGCCTGTGCCGGACAGCCTTTCCGAATATGCTTTCGCTGGTTTATTGCGTGGCAATCGCACCGAGCTGGTGAAGTGCCGTGGCAACGACCTGCAAGTGCCGGCGACCGCCGAGATCATCCTTGAAGGCGTGATCCATCCGGGCGAGATGGCCGACGAAGGTCCGTACGGCGACCACACCGGTTACTACAACGAAGTCGATAGCTTCCCGGTGTTCACTGTCGAGCGCATCACCCACCGCATCAAACCGATCTACCACAGCACCTACACCGGCCGTCCGCCGGATGAGCCGGCGATTCTCGGCGTGGCGCTGAACGAAGTGTTCGTGCCGATCCTGCAGAAGCAGTTCCCCGAGATCACCGACTTCTACCTGCCGCCCGAAGGCTGCTCGTACCGCATGGCCATCGTGACCATGAAGAAGTCGTATCCCGGCCATGCCAAGCGGGTAATGCTCGGTGTCTGGTCGTTTTTGCGACAGTTCATGTACACCAAGTTCGTTATCGTCACTGACGACGATATCAACGCACGCGACTGGAACGACGTGATCTGGGCCATCACCACGCGCATGGACCCCAAGCGCGACACGGTGATGATCGACAACACGCCGATCGATTACCTGGACTTCGCCTCGCCGGTTTCCGGCCTGGGTTCGAAGATGGGGCTCGATGCCACGCATAAATGGCCGGGCGAAACCACTCGCGAGTGGGGCCGGGTGATCGTCAAGGACGAAGCCGTTACCCAGCGGATCGATGCCATCTGGAATCAGTTAGGAATAGATTGATGCGTGTAACCTTGCAGCCCTCCGGAGCAGTGCTACAGATTCTGCCCGGCGAGTGGATTCTCGATGGCGCGCGGCGTCTGGGTTACGAATGCCCGCAAAGCTGTCGAAACGGCAATTGCCACGTGTGCGCCGCACTGCTGGTGGAAGGGCGGGTCGAACAGGAAGGCGGTGTGCGCGACCATGGCGAGTTCTACACTTGCATAGCAGAGCCGCTGGAAGACTGCATCGTGCTGTGGGATGGCGTGCTCGCGCTGGGAGAATTGCCGGTGCGCAGCTTGTCGTGTCAGGTCATTGAATGCAGGGACGTCGGCGGCGATACCTGGCGTGTGCGACTGCGAGCGCCGGCCGGCAAGTCGCCGCGTTATCACGCCGGTCAGTACTTGATGATCGAGCGCGAGAGCGGCGAGAAATCCGCGTTCTCCCTGGCCTCGGCACCGCATGGCGGGCGTGATCTGGAAATCCATGTACTGGCGCGCGAAAGCAGTGCGCTGAGCTTGATCGACCAGTTGCAACGCAACCCGATGGTGCGGATCGAAATGCCGTTCGGCGACACCCATCTGGCGGAACTGCCGGACGGTCCACTGGTGCTGATTGCCGCGGGCACCGGCATGGGCCAGATCCATAGCCTGATCGAACATTGCCGTGCCACGGGCTTCAAACATCCGGTGCATCTGTATTGGGGCGTGCGTCGTCCTGAAGACTTTTACGAGATCGAACATTGGGATGAATGGCTGAAACTGCCCAATCTATTCCTGCATAAAGTCGTCAGCGATCAATGCGGCTGGCAGGGGCGTTGCGGGATGTTGCATGAGGCGGTGTGTGAGGACTTCCCGGATCTGAAATTCTTGCATGTCTACGCCAGCGGCTCTCCGGCCATGGTCTACGGCACACTGGATGCTTTGGTCGAAGCTGGGATGGACGCTCATCAAATGCGCGCCGATGTATTTGCTTACGCCCCGCGATCGTAGGTGGGCGAACCGTTCTAGAAGCGCACCCCGGTCGTCACCATGACGGCATTGAAGCCGAGCAACACCAGCTCGGCTGCCAACGGTCCGTAGTGTGCACCTATTGAAGGAATGATCACCGGCGCGACGCCGAAGTGATTCAGGGGGATCTTGTCCTTAGACTTGCCGCTGTAACCTTGTAGCAAGCCACCACTCAGTTTGAAGTACACGGGATAGTCGGCGCTCTCGTAGCGTTTGCCCGCATACGCATAATTTGAACGCTGGCTGAACGAGTTGCGAAAAGTTGCGCCACCAAACAACCAACCGGACGCTTGCTCACGCTCAAGGCCGATGAGCTCCTGATTGTTATTGTGATCGGAGTCGTCGGAGTAGTGTTTGGTAAAGACACTGGCCTGCAAATACCAGGAGCCCGTGTCTTTCTCGGAGGTATCTTCTGCCCGCGACTGCTGCGCCATAAGCACCAGAAGTAATCCGTAAATCCATGGTTTTTTCATTGTTCAGGCCTGTAAGGCAGTTTGGCTTGCGCCTGTGGGTGGCCGTTATACGCCATACATACTGCAACGGACAGGCGGGAAAACTGAAGGATGTGTAGGAAGTTTCTCCTAAGTGGGCTTTATCCTAGACGCGCTAATGCTTATGTATATTTCATTCCGGTATTTAAGAATTTTTCTAAATGATATTAGGGTATATGGGCAGGCCTTCAGCTTTGGCATTTGATTGCTTATGGCTGCTCCGGAAGGTCGACCGTCTCTTAGCACTTTTCGTTTTAGTGTTACTGCTATATGTTCTATGACGTGAATGTTGCTTATATTTTGTAATGATTGCAGGGCCGAAATTTCATCGCCATGAGTGCCATTGAATCTGCTTTTTTGAATCTGGCTTACCCTCCGCGGCTCGATCTGGGGCCGCAGCTCACGCACGAACAATTACTCAGCTCGATGCAGTCGACGATGGCGCGCCACAAGGGCGGGCCGGTGTGGCTGTTCGCTTACGGCTCGCTGATCTGGCGTCCCGAATGCGCAGCAGTGGAGCGAGTGCGCGGTCGTGTGCATGGCTACCATCGCGGTTTGTATTTGTGGTCCCACGAACATCGCGGCACGCCCGAAGTGCCTGGGCTGGTATTTGGCCTGGATCGCGGTGGTTCTTGCAGCGGCTTCGCCTATCGCTTGCCTGAAGAACAACTTGAAGCGTCTCTTTACGCACTTTGGCAGCGCGAAATGCCATTCCCGTCCTACCGTCCACACTGGCTCAACTGCCGTCTTGAAGACGGAAGTCAGGTTCAGGCGTTGGGGTTTGTATTGGAGCGGCATCTGCCCAGCTATGCGGGCAACTTGCCGGATCACGTGCTGAGCCACGTGTTCGAAAACGCTTGCGGGCGTTACGGCACGACTCGCGATTATGTCGAGCAGACCGCCCACGCCCTGCGTAGCCACGCCATGCCAGACCGGAATCTGGAGGCGCGGCTCAAGCGCTGCAAATCAAAGGCCGATCAGGCGATTGCTTCGCGACTCTGACTGGCGACTTGTTTGTGCCACAGCGTCGGCGCAAGGAAGGCCATCGCCAGTAAGCATGCGCCGATCAGCAGCACGAAACCGCCGTCCCAGCCGAAGTGGTCCACGGTGTAGCCCATCGCTGCACTGGCCGCGACCGAACCACCCAGATAACCGAACAGGCCCGTGAAGCCCGCTGCCGTACCGGCGGCTTTCTTCGGTGCCAATTCCAGCGCTTGCAAGCCGATCAGCATCACCGGGCCGTAAATCAGGAAGCCGATCGAGACGAGCGCGATCATGTCGACTGTCGGGTTGCCCGCCGGGTTGAGCCAGTACACCAGGGTCGCAACAGTCACCAATGCCATGAACACCATGCCGGTCAGGCCACGGTTGCCACGGAAGATCTTGTCCGACATCCAGCCGCACAACAGCGTGCCCGGAATACCTGCCCATTCGTAGAAGAAGTAGGCCCACGAGGTTTTATCCACGTTGAAGCCCTTGGCTTCCTTGAGGTAGGTCGGTGCCCAGTCCAGCACGCCGTAGCGCAACAGGTAGACGAAGACGTTGGCCAGGGCGATGTACCAGAGCATTTTGTTGCGTAGCACGTATTTGACGAAGATTTCCTTGGCGCTGAATTCTTCTTCGTGGCTGGCGTCGTAGCCTTCCGGGTAGTCGTTCTTGTACTTCTCGATGGGCGGCAGGCCCACCGACTGCGGGGTGTCGCGCATGGTGACGAAGGCAAACACCGCCACCGCCATGGCGACTGCCGCCGGCACGTAAAACGCTGCGTGCCAGTCATTGAACAGGCCCATGCCGAGCAGGAACAGCGGGCCGATCAGGCCGCCACCGACGTTATGCGCCACGTTCCACAAGGACACTACGCCACCGCGTTCCTTCTGCGACCACCAGTGCACCATCGTCCGCCCACTCGGTGGCCAGCCCATGCCCTGGGCCCAGCCATTGATAAAGAGCAGGATGAACATGATGGTCACGCTGGACGTTGCCCAGGGCGCGAAACCGAAAATGAACATCACACCGGCCGATACCAACAGGCCGAAGGGCAGGAAGAAACGCGGATTGGAGCGGTCGGACACGATGCCCATCAGGAACTTGGACAGGCCGTAAGCAATGGCGATGGCCGACAGCGCCAGGCCCAGCTCACCGCGGGTATAGCCCTCTTCGATCAGATAGGGCATGGCCAGGGAGAAGTTTTTGCGCAGCAGGTAATAACCGGCGTAGCCGATAAAAATACCGGCGAAGATCTGCCAGCGAAGGCGTCGGTAGGTGTTGTCTATTTTTTCTTCAGGCAATGGAGCCTGATGTGCGGCAGGACGAAAGAAAGCAAACATTCAAGAGCTCCAGATTTCTTGTTTTGACTGCGGATGCGAATGTTACAGTTTCGTTACCGAAAATAGCACCGGTTCGCATCGGCCAAATAGCGGAAATGCTGGAGATTTCATGTTCTTTTATGAACATGTCGCTCAGGTGTAAATGTAGGGCGTTGTGGGAAACGTTACTTGCAGGTCTACGTGCCGCATTTTGGTCCAGGGTAGGACGAGGCTTTGGGAAATGTCCTTCGATTGAATGGGAAGTCATGACGTTCTGTTGCAGATCACCGAGCTTTAACCTTTGTGCAGATGCCGGGTCTGGCAATCGGTCGTGAAGGGGAGGGGTTATGCGGTGGTTTGCGTGTGTGCTTTTGTTGGTTGTGTCGGTTGGTGTTCGGGCCGAGGAAGTGTTTCTGGTCCCGGAAAACAATCCCAAACCGGTTTACCCCAGGGCGCTTTTCAGGGCCGGGATAACAGGTGAAGTTCGAGTCAGGTTCACTGCCAATGCCGATGGCTCGGTCAGCAATGTGAGCATTTTGCAAAGCGATCATGCTGATCTGGCCGAAGCGACGCGGAAGGCGCTAGCGCAGTGGCGCTTCAAACCATGGACGGTAGAAGGCGACATGCCCGCCGAGCAGGAAGTGATTGCGCCGATGGTTTTCAGACTGGATCTGGACACGCCCATTCATACCAACCAGTGGCTCAAACAACTGAGATGTCGTGACCTCAATGAGGCGCTGGTCGATTTTCCGGAGTTCGCGTGGGTTGATTCAAAAGTGTTTGATTACACTCGCGCCTATCTGTCGAACGTGATTTATACGACACAGTTGCAGAACGAGCAGCGTCTGGCCTTGATTGCCAAATTGAATAAGCGGGTACCGAGAATCGTCAGGGATTGCCGGGCGAGCCCAGCCCGCAAATACATGAGTTTGCTGCCGGAGGATATTCGGAAGTTGTTTTAGTCCCGGACAATAAAAAACGGCCTGAACAACTTCATTTGAAGTCCAGACTGCTTCTTTGGGCTCAGCGAACCTGAACCACCACTTTCCCAACCGCTTTGCGCTGGCCAAGATCATTGATCGCCTGCGCCGCTTTGCTCAGTGGATATACCTGCGACACCAACGGCTTCAACTTGCCCTCGGCAAACCAGCCAAACAATTGCTGGAAGTTCGCCGCGTTGTCTTGAGGCTGGCGCTGGGCAAACGAGCCCCAGAACACGCCGACCACCGCTGCGCCTTTGAGCAGCGCGAGGTTCACGGGGAGTTCGGGGATGCGACCGCTGGCAAAGCCGACCACCAGCAGGCGCCCGTTCCAGGCAATGGCGCGGATGGCCTGGTCGAACAGGTCGCCGCCCACCGGATCGTAGATCACGTCGGCGCCCTGGCCATCGGTCAGGCGCTTGATTTCGTCCTTGAGACTGGTTTCGCTGTAGTTGATCAGCTCATCGGCACCGGCAGATTTGGCCACCGCGAGTTTTTCGGCGCTGCTGGCGGCGGCGATCACGCGGGCGCCCATGGCTTTGCCGATTTCCACGGCGGCCAGACCGACACCGCCGGAAGCGCCGAGAACCAGCAGGGTTTCACCCGGTTGCAGGTTGCCCCGTTGCTTGAGCGCGTGCATCGAAGTGCCGTAGGTCATGCTGAACGCGGCGGCGGTGTTGAAGTCCATCGATGGCGGGATGGGCAGCACGTTATAGCCCGGCACCGCGACCTGTTCGGCGAAACTGCCCCAGCCGGTCAGCGCCATGACCCGGTCGCCGACCTTGAGGTGGCTGACCTTTTCGCCTACTTCGCTGACCACGCCAGCCGCTTCGCCGCCCGGAGAAAACGGGAAGGGCGGCTTGAACTGATATTTGCCCTCGATGATCAACGTGTCCGGGAAATTCACCCCGGCGGCGTGCACGTCCAGCAGGATTTCATTCTTCTTCGCGACAGGACTGGCGACGTCTTCCAGCACCAGCGATTCGGCAGGGCCGAAGGCTTTGCACAGCACGGCTTTCATCAGGGCTATTCCTTTGGGAGTGATGGCCGATAAGTGTAGGTGTGTGAGTCGATGGGTCAACGAGCATGCCCGGCCCTGATAGTCAGCCATAAGCTTGTGCTTGAGCGGCGGGTCGTTATGCTAGGCCGCAAACCGGATAAGGAGCGAATTGTGAAAGCGTGGATCATGTTGTTGCTGGCCCTGTCTCTGCCTGTGGCAGCGATGGCCGAAGAAGCCAAAGAAGGTGCAGCTCCGAAGGTCAATTACATCACCCTGAGCCCGCCGTTCGTGGGCAACTACGGGCTGGACGGGACGCCGAAGCTCAAGGTCTACAAGGCCGATGTGGCATTGCGAGTGACCGGTGATGAGGCGACCAAACTGGTGAAAGCCAATGAGCCGTTGATTCGTAATCAGCTGGTGGCGTTGTTTGCCCAGCAGACAACTGAAGCGATGAACAACGTCGAGGCCAAGGAAAAGCTGCGTCAGGAAGCCCTGAAGCAGACCCAGCAAATCATGAACGACGAAACCGGCAAGCCTGTGGTTGAGGATCTGTTGTTCAACAACCTCATTATCCAGTGAGTCTTGGTTTGTCTGAATGATTGCCAAGATCGCAGCCTTCGGCAGCTCCTACAGGGAACCGCGCTCGGAGTAGGAGCTGCCGAAGGCTGCGATCTTTTGGCGTCCGTCAGCGCAATGCAATCACCGCCGCCCACTGCTCGGCCGTCACTGGCATCACCGACAGTCGCGAGCCTTTCTGCACCAGCGGCATCTCGGCCAGCGCCGCCTGCTGTTTCAGATAATCCAGCTTAAGCACTTTGGGAAACGTCTCGACATGCGCGACATCGATCGCGCTCCAGGCGTTTTTCTCTGGCGTGGCCTTCTGATCGTAGTAATGACTCTCCGGCTCCAGCGCCGTCGGGTCTGGATACGCGGCTTCGACGATCTTTCCGATCCCGGCGATCCCCGGTTCGGGGCAGCTGGAGTGATAGAAGAAAAACTCTTCGCCCACCGCCATGGCCCGCAGAAAATTACGCGCCTGGTAGTTGCGAACCCCGTCCCAGCGCGCTTTGCCAAGCGTCTCCAGGCCCTTGATCGAGAGCTCGTCGGGCTCGGATTTCATCAGCCAATAAGCCATGGTTTTTGCTCCTTGCGAAGTGGGTGGGCAAGTTGTCGGGGAATTTTATGACAAACCGACGGTCGGTTGACGCCAGCGTTTGCGTGTCGGTTCACGTTGTCGCAAAATGCCGGCCTTCTAAGCTTGACGCTGCTGCACGGCCTACACCTACAACGGAAACCGCTGCTGTCATCGTGTTGATGTGCCTTTGGGGGGCAATCGATGAAACGCAAACCGGATTTACTATGGATTTTGGTTATTTTGTTCGGCCTCGGCGTCGTGACCACCGGCTATGCCCAAAGCCTGTGGAGCAACAAGACCGACGCTCCGATCGAAATCGCGCAGCAACAACAGCCGTCGGCCTTCAAACGCTGAAACTGTCTTCGGACGCCGCTGATTCCAGTGGCGTCTAGCCGGCGAAATACCGCGCCTTGTCTGTCACCGTTCCCTGTAACGGCACATCCCAGCTCGCTTGAGCCAATCGTTCGACCTTCTGACATTCATGGGCCAGCCCCAATAGCGTTGGCTTGCGCCAGTTTTTACGTCGTGCCAGGTACGCCAGGCTTCGATCATAGAAACCACCGCCCATGCCCAGGCGTCCGCCGACATCGTCAAACCCCACCAATGGCAACAGCACCAGATCGAGCGCCCAGACTTTGCGTTGCCGGGCGAGGTTGTGCCGGGGTTCGAGAATACGAAAGCGGTTGGGTTTGAGTTTTTCACCGGGGCGAATTCGCTGGAACACCATTTTGGTTCGTGGCCAGGCGCTGAGCACCGGCAGATACGTTGCCTTGCCTCGACGTTGAGCGGCACGCAGCAAAACACGCGGATCGATTTCACCGTCGGTGGGTAGATAAAGGGAGATGTGTTTTGCGCGGCGAAACAGCGGGTGCTGAGCCAATTGCGTGTACAGCCCGCGAGCGGCCTGGCGCTGCTGACTGGGTGTCAGTGCGCGGCGGGCCTTGCGCAGCATGCGTCGAAGTTGCGGGCGGGGCAGCAGCGCAGGTTCGGTCATGAATTCGGGCTTCGGCAGTGCGGGTACATAAAGCGTACCCGTAAAAAAGCCGATGCCGGTATTTAAACCGGCATCGGACTGGAATCAGGCTCCCCGGATGTACCGCTGTCGACTTAGCCCTTGAACCCGAAAGTTCAAGGTGGAAGATGCAGTAGGCTTTAAGGCTTTCCGTCTAGCGGACATGCACACCAGCCCAACGTGCAACCTCCAGGGTATAGCAAATCGGCTCAGGGACATCGCCAACTGGCAAGCACCCCAGGGAGTGATGCGAGTATACCCCAAGCGGTTTCGCGTTTCAGCCCTTGGTGACGTCCGGATCGGTTGCGAGCACCAGATCGACGCGATCCAGCAGGTCGCGAACCTGCTCGCGGGTCGAGCCGCTGGCCTGCACATCCGGGCGTTCTTCCTTGTGCAGAAGGTCGTGCGTGATGTTCAGGGCGGCCATCACGGCGATGCGATCGGCGCCGATGACTTTGCCGCTGCTGCGGATTTCGCGCATTTTGCCGTCCAGGTAACGGGCGGCGCTCACCAGATTGCTGCGCTCTTCCTGGGGGCAGATGATCGAATATTCTTTATCGAGGATCTGCACGGTAACGCTATTGCTTGAACTCATGAGTCTTGCTCCAGGGCCTTGAGGCGCGAAATCATTGATTCGACCTTACGCCGGGCGATTTCGTTCTTTTCAATGAGGTGAGCGCGTTCCTCGCGCCAGGTCTTTTCCTGAGCTAATAGGAGTCCGTTTTGACTCTTTAGTTGCTCGACGCGGGTAATTAGCAGTTCGAGTCTGGCCATTAGCGCTTGCAGGTCGGTGTCTTCCATTGGGTCCACTGAAATTGTGTCAGATGGGTGATAGCTGGCGGACAGCCTTTAATAGTCTTGGCGAGTCTGTCGATGTAGGATACAAGGCCTTCATTCTAGACATAGCGCCGTCTGGCGCCTAGCTGCCCATGCCCATTCAGAATTCCCCGTACCAAGCCTTCGCCAAACTGCTGACTTCCAGCGGTCATAATGCCTCGCCTGCCGAACTGCATGGCCTGCTGCTCGGCCGCAGTTGCGCCGGTGCCGGTTTCGATGCCGAAGGTTGGCTGATTGATGCCGCCGAGCTGCTCGAAAGCGAGCCGCAGGATAATGTCCGCAACGCCTTGATTGGCTTGCAGGAGATGGTCAAGGGCGAGCTCACTGGCGACGACGTGACCGTCGTTCTGCTGCTGCCGACCGATGACGAGCCGCTGGCCGACCGCGCCGCCGCACTGGGCCAATGGTGCCAGGGCTTCCTCAGCGGTTTCGGCCTGAACTGCCGTGACAGCAGCATGCTGAGCACCGAGGCCACCGAAGTACTTCAGGATCTGGCGGCTATTTCACAGGTGCAAGACGCCCTGGAAGAGTCCGACGACGGCGAAAGCGATTACATGGAAGTGATGGAGTACCTGCGCGTCGCGCCGCTGCTGCTGTTCACCGAAACCAAAAAGCCGGACGCGCCCGCTGCCGCCAAACCGTCGTTGCATTAATCGCGTGCCAGGGAAAGCCATCTGCCCATGATTCATATCCCGAAATCGGAATACAGCCGTCGCCGCAAGGCCCTGATGGCGCAGATGGAACCCAATAGCATCGCCATCCTGCCCGCCGCCGCCGTTGCGATCCGCAACCGCGACGTCGAGCACGTCTACCGTCAAGACAGCGACTTCCAGTACCTCAGCGGTTTTCCCGAGCCTCAGGCGGTCATCGTTTTGATGCCTGGGCGTTCACATGGCGAATACATATTGTTCTGCCGTGAACGCAATGCCGAACGGGAGTTGTGGGACGGCTTGCGCGCCGGGCAGGAAGGCGCGATTCGCGACTTTGGCGCCGACGACGCCTTCCCCATCACCGACATCGACGACATCCTGCCGGGCCTGATCGAAGGTCGCGACCGGGTGTATTCAGCCATGGGCAGCAACCCGGAATTCGACCGGCACCTGATGGACTGGATCAACGTGATCCGCTCTAAAGCGCACCTCGGCGCCCAGCCGCCGAACGAATTCGTTGCTCTGGATCACCTGCTTCACGACATGCGCCTGTATAAATCGGCGGCAGAAGTGAAAGTGATGCGCGAAGCCGCACGGATTTCCGCCCAGGCACACATCCGCGCGATGCAGGCCAGCCGAGTCGGGCTGCATGAGTTCAGCCTCGAAGCCGAGCTCGACTACGAGTTCCGCAAGGGCGGGGCGAAAATGCCGGCCTACGGTTCGATCGTCGCCGCTGGGCGCAACAGCTGCATCCTGCATTACCAGCAGAATGACGCAGTGCTCAAGGACGGCGATCTGGTGTTGATCGATGCCGGTTGCGAGATCGATTGCTACGCCAGCGACATCACCCGCACCTGGCCGGTCAACGGCAAGTATTCAGCGGAACAGAAGGCGATCTACGAGTTGGTGCTGGCGTCGCAAGAAGCTGCGTTTGCGGAAATCGCCCCGGACAAACACTGGAATCAAGCCCACGAAGCCACGGTCCGGGTGATTACTGCCGGGTTGGTGAAGTTGGGCCTGTTGCAGGGCGACGTCGACGAGTTGATCGCCAGCGAAGCCTATAAAGCGTTTTACATGCACCGCGCCGGCCACTGGCTGGGCATGGATGTGCATGATGTCGGCGAATACAAGGTCGGCGGTGAATGGCGCGTGCTGGAAGTCGGCATGGCGCTGACCGTGGAACCGGGCATCTACATTGCCCCGGGCAACCAGAACGTAGCGAAGAAATGGCGCGGCATTGGCGTGCGCATCGAGGACGACGTAGTGGTCACCAAAAGCGGCTGTGAAATCCTGACCAAAGGCGTACCGAAAACGGTCGCCGAGATCGAGGCCTTGATGGCCGCCGCGCGGGCACAAGCGGCATGAGTCGAGTCAATCTGGCAATCATCGGTGGCGGTCTGGTCGGCGCCAGCCTGGCGTTGGCACTTCAGGCCGGAGCCAAGGCTCGTGGCTGGAAGATCGTGCTGATCGAACCGTTCGCTCCCGGCGATACTTATCAACCGAGCTACGACGCCCGTTCTTCGGCGTTGTCCTACGGTGCCAAGCAAATTTATCAACGGTTGGACGTGTGGCAGGAAATCTCCCGCCGCGCCGAGCCGATCAAACAGATTCATGTCTCCGACCGTGGACGCTTCTCCACCGCGCGATTGTCGGCGATGGAAGAGGGCGTTCCGGCGCTGGGTTATGTGGTGGAAAACGCCTGGCTCGGCCAATGCCTCTGGCAGGGGCTGGACAAGGACGTGATCAGCTGGCGTTGCCCAGCGGAAGTCACGCGCATGGAGCCGCTGATCGATGGCTATCGCCTGACCCTCAACGACGAAACCACTCTGGAATGCGATCTTGCGGTGCTGGCTGATGGCGGCCGTTCCGGCCTGCGCGAGCAACTGGGGATCGGCATCAAAAAGCGCCCGTACAACCAGAGCGCGTTGATTGCCAACATCACACCGAGTGAAGCGCACAACGGCATGGCCTTCGAGCGTTTCACCGATGACGGGCCGATGGCCTTGTTGCCGTTGCCGGAAAACCGCTGCGCACTGGTCTGGACTCGATTGGGAATGGACGCGCAACGGCTCGCGGCCCTCGATGAAAAGAGCTTCCTCAGCGAGTTGCAAGGCGTGTTCGGTTATCGCCTCGGCACTTTGAAGCAGGTTGGTGCGCGGCATTTGTACCCGCTGACATTGATCGAGGCCGAAGAGCAGGTGCGTCCGCATCTGGCGATTCTCGGCAATGCTGCCCACAGCCTGCACCCGATTGCAGGGCAAGGTTTCAACCTGTCTTTGCGTGATGCTCAAGCGCTGGCCGATGCGTTGCTGGCCAGCGAAACATCTCCCGGAGACTTTGCGACCTTGCAGGCCTACCGCGAGCGTCAGCGTCTGGATCAGAACCTGACCGTGGGTTTCTCCGATCAGGTCACCCGTTTGTTCGGCAGCACTCAACCGCTGGTTTCCCTGGGCCGCAACATCGGTCTGCTCGGTCTCGATCTGCTGCCGCCGGCCAAACGCTGGTTCGCGCGGCAGGCCATGGGTTTGGGTACGCGTCCCGATGCTTAAGTGGCGGTCGGAAAATCCCTTTATATGCGGCTCAAGCCGCAAGCGAGACAGGCTTAAAGCATGGAAATGCGCGCAGATCTGCTGATTGTCGGGGCCGGAATGGTCGGCAGTGCCCTGGCGCTGGCGTTGCAGGACAGCGGGCTGGAAGTCCTGCTGCTGGACGGTAGCCCGATGAGCGTCAAACCCTTCGATGCCCAGGCTTCGTTCGAGCCGCGAGTGAGCGCCTTATCGACTGCCAGCCAGCGGATTCTCGAACGTCTGGGCGTCTGGGACGGCATCGACAATCGGCGCAGCAGCCCTTACACCGACATGCACGTTTGGGACGGCAGCGGCACCGGGCAAATCCATTTTTCGGCGGCCAGTGTGCATGCCGACGTGCTGGGCCATATCGTCGAGAACCGCGTGGTTCAGGACGCCTTGCTCGACCGTTTGCACGACTGCGACCTCGGAATGCTGGCCAACGCGCGCCTGGAGCAAATGCGTCGCTCCGGCGACGACTGGCTGCTGACCCTGGCCGATGGCCGCACCTTGCGCGCACCTTTGGTGATCGCAGCGGATGGCGCTAATTCCGCCGTTCGGCGTCTGACCGGTATGGCGACGCGCGAGTGGGACTACATGCATCACGCGATCGTCACCAGCGTGCGCAGCGCCAAGCCTCATCAAATGACTGCCTGGCAGCGTTTCACCGACAACGGTCCGCTGGCGTTTCTGCCGCTGGAGCGTGACGGTCAGCAGGATTGGTGTTCGATCGTCTGGTCGACCACCCCGAGCGAAGCCGAACGCCTGATGGCGCTGGATGACGAAGGTTTCTGCAAAGAGCTGGAGCGGGCCTTCGAAGGCCGACTGGGCTCGGTGCTGAGCGCCGACCCGCGTCTGTGCGTGCCGTTGCGGCAGCGTCATGCCAAGCGTTATGTGGCTGAAGGATTGGCGTTGATCGGTGATGCGGCCCACACCATTCACCCATTGGCCGGGCAGGGCGTGAACCTTGGTTTTCTCGATGCCGCCGTGCTGGCCGAAGTGCTGTTGCAGGCGGCCACGCGTGGCGAGCGTCTGGCGGATGTGAAAGTGCTCAGCCGTTACGAACGTCGGCGCATGCCTCACAACCTGGCGTTGATGGCGGCGATGGAGGGTTTCGAACGTCTGTTCCAGGCTGATCCGTTGCCGGTGCGCTGGTTGCGCAATGCCGGGTTGAAGATGGTCGACCAGATGCCCGAAGCCAAGGCGCTGTTCGTGCGTGAAGCGCTGGGATTGATCGGGGATCTACCGGCACTCGCCAAGGCCTGAGATTTTCATTGCGGCAGATGGCCTCTTCGCGAGCAAGCCCGCTCCCACATGGGAATGCATTTCAACTGTGGGAGCGGGCTTGCTCGCGAAGACGTCGGTACATCCACCACACATTCCAACTTGTGCAACATCTGGTAACTCCTCCGCGAACTGTTCGATTGAGAAGCTAAATTTGAGTCCATATCATTTGGCTTCAATTTTTCAATCGAGAGATCGCTCCCATGTTGGTACCGAAGCGTCTACTGACCGCACTCGCCTTGACCGTGATTGGCAGCACCGCAGCCCAGGCCGCTGACGAGGTGGTGGTTTACTCCTCGCGTATCGACGAGCTGATCAAACCGGTCTTCGATGCCTACACCGCGAAAACCGGCGTGCAGGTGAAGTTCATCACCGACAAGGAAGCGCCGCTGATGCAGCGGATCAAGGCCGAGGGCGAGAACGCCACCGCGGATCTGCTGCTGACCGTCGATGCCGGCAACCTCTGGCAGGCCGAGCAAATGGGCATCCTGCAACCGTTCACTTCCAAGGTGATCGACGCCAACATCCCGCTGCAATACCGCTCATCCGCCCATGCCTGGACTGGCTTGAGCCTGCGGGCGAGGACCATCGCTTACTCCACCGATCGGGTGAAACCCGGTGAGTTGACCACCTACGAAGGTCTGGCCGACAAGAACTGGGAAGGTCGCCTGTGCCTGCGCACAGCGAAGAAGGTCTACAACCAGTCACTGACTGCCACCATGATCGAAGTTCATGGCGCCGACAAAACCGAGAAGATTCTCAAGGGCTGGGTGAGTAACCTGTCCACCGACGTATTCTCGGATGACATCGCGGTGCTGGAGGCCATCAACGCGGGTCAATGCGACGTCGGTATCGTCAACACGTACTACTACGGCCGTCTGCACAAGCAGAAGCCTGACCTGGCGGTGAAGTTGTTCTGGCCGAACCAGAGCGACCGTGGCGTGCACGTGAACCTGTCGGGTATCGGCCTGACCAAACATGCTCCGCACCCGGAAGCGGCCAAGGCCTTGGTGGAATGGATGACCACACCTGAAGCGCAGAAGATCTTTGCTGACGTGAACCAGGAATTCCCGGCCAACCCGGCGGTTCAGCCTTCTGCAGAAGTGGCGAGCTGGGGCAAGTTTGTCGCCGATACCTTGCCTGTGGAAATTGCCGGCAAGCGTCAGGCTGAAGCGATTCGCATGATGGATCGGGCGGGCTGGAATTGAGTCCAGCGCGTTAAAGATCAAAAGATCGCAGCCTCGTTTCACTCGACAGCTCCTACATGGGTACGCCATCCCAATGTAGGAGCTGTCGAGTGAAACGAGGCTGCGATCTTTTTGCGTTCCTAAATTCCACGATTTATCCGCGAGAGACCTTCCTTGGCCCACCCCGCCCAACGCCGCTGGTATCCCCTGGTCTTCGCCATCGCTGCGCTGGTCCTGCTGCCACTCAGCGTTTTGCTGTTGTCCTGGCAAACCATCGATCATCAGATCTGGTCCCACCTCTGGGATACCCAGATGCCGCGCCTGCTGGGCAATACCCTGACCCTGGTACTCGGTGTCGGTATCGGCGTGACGCTTTTGGGCGTGAGCCTCGCCTGGCTCACCAGCCTCTGCGAATTCCCCGGTCGGCGTTGGCTGGACTGGGCGCTCATGCTGCCATTCGCCATTCCCGCCTACGTGCTGGCATTCGTCTTCGTCGGCCTGTTGGATTTCGCAGGCCCCGTGCAAACCCTGTTGCGTGAATGGTTCGGCTCGGGCTTGAGGCTGCCGCGCGTGCGCTCCACTGGCGGCGTGGTTCTGGTGCTGGTGCTGGTCTTCTATCCCTATGTTTATCTGTTGGCGCGAACTGCGTTCCTGGCGCAGGGCAAAGGCTTGATGGAAGCGGCGCGAGTCTTGGGGCAATCCCCGTGGCAAGCGTTCTGGCGAGTCGCTTTGCCCATGGCGCGCCCGGCCATCGGCGCTGGCGTGGCGCTGGCGCTGATGGAAACGCTGGCGGATTTCGGTGCGGTGTCGGTGTTCAACTTCGACACGTTCACGACCGCCATCTACAAGACCTGGTACGGATTTTTCAGCCTCTCCACCGCCGCGCAACTGGCCAGCCTGTTGCTGCTGGTGGTGATGGTTGTGCTGTACGGCGAGCGCCGTGCTCGCGGGGCCAACCGGGCGAGCAACGAACGGCCACGGGTCAAGGCGCTGTATCACCTGCACGGTTTCAAAGCGCTGGCGGCCATGAGTTGGTGCGGTTTGGTGTTCGCCTGCGCTTTCGTCATTCCAGTGCTTCAACTGGTGGTGTGGTTCTGGCAGCGCGGGCGTTTCGATCTGGATGAACGTTACGCGGGGCTAATCGTCCATACCTTGTACCTGGGCGGCATGGCGGCGCTAATCACCGTCAGTGTTGCTTTAGTGCTGGCGTTTGCCCGGCGTCTGGCTCCGACCCGAGCGATCCGCACCGGCATCAGCCTGGCCAACCTCGGCTACGCCTTGCCAGGTTCGGTGCTGGCGGTGTCGATCATGCTGGCGTTCAGTTACCTGGACCGCGAACTGGTAATCCCGTTGTCGGGTTGGCTGGGGGGCGCCGGCAAGCCATTGTTGCTGGGCAGCCTCTCGGCGTTGTTGCTGGCGTATCTGGTGCGCTTCATCGCGGTGGCTTATGGGCCGCTGGAAAGCAGTCTGGCGCGAATACGGCCATCTTTGCCCGAAGCGGCACGTAGCCTTGGCGTCAGTGGGCCACGACTGTTTTTCAAAGTGTATCTGCCGTTATTGCTGCCAGGAACGTTGAGCGCTGCGTTGCTGGTGTTCGTCGATGTACTCAAGGAAATGCCCGCGACCCTTCTGATGCGCCCGTTTGGCTGGGACACGCTGGCGGTGCGCATCTTCGAAATGACCAGCGAAGGCGAGTGGGCGAGGGCCTCTTTGCCGGCCTTGACTCTGGTTTTGGTCGGCCTGCTACCGGTCATCGGATTGATTCGACGTTCAGGGCATCGAAACGCCTAGGTGTCAGTCCTACACCTTGAGGCTACAATGCGCGGCATTCGGTGCGGTCCGTCCTACAGACCTGGTAGCTGAAATCGGCTGAAAGCCTTCTGTTTCAAGGCTTTCACCCCGTGCAGCACCGGCCCGCACCTTCGCCACGCCCGGAAGGAGAAACCCATGGGACTGCGCACGCCTCTGTATGACCTTCATCTCGCCCTCGGCGCGAAGATGGTCGATTTTGGCGGTTGGGATATGCCTTTGCATTACGGCTCGCAGGTCGAGGAACACCATCAGGTGCGCCGCGATTGCGGGGTTTTCGATGTATCCCATATGACCGTGATCGATGTCAGCGGCCCTCAGGCCAAGGCCTGGCTCCAGCATTTGCTGGCCAATGATGTCGAACGTCTGCACAGCCCTGGCCGTGCCTTGTACAGCACCATGCTCAACGAGCGCGGCGGCATCGTCGACGACATGATCGTCTACCGTCTCGACGACGGATATCGTTTGGTGGTTAACGCCTCCACCCGTAATCAGGACCTCGCCTGGATGCAGGCTCACCTCGATGGTTTCAAGGTGCAGCTCAACGAACGCTCCGAGTTGGCGATGCTTGCCATTCAAGGTCCTCAGGCCCGGCACAAAATCTCCGAACTGGTGACCCAGTCCCGCGGCAACCTGATTCAGATGCTCAAGCCTTTTGAAGGCCAGCCCGACGGTGACTGGTTTATCGCGCGCACGGGTTACACCGGCGAAGACGGCCTGGAAATCGTTCTGCCAGCCAATCAAGCGCCAGGATTCTTCAACGATCTGGTGGGCGCGGGCATCTCGCCGATCGGCCTCGGGGCGCGCGATACTTTGCGGGTCGAAGCCGGCATGAACCTCTACGGTCAGGACATTCATCAAGACGTTTCACCACTGGCTTCCAACATGGCCTGGAGCATTGCGTGGGAACCGGCCACTCGCCAGTTCATCGGTCGCAGCGCTCTTGAAGCCGAGCGGGCGGGTGGCGTGCAGCACAAACTGGTCGGTCTGGTCCTTGAGGAGCGTGGAGTTTTGCGCGCTCATCAAGTGGTCCGCATCGCCAATGTTGGCGAAGGGGAGATCACCAGTGGTAGTTTCTCTCCTACGCTTAGCAAGTCGATAGCACTGGCGCGCGTGCCGATGGCGACAGCCGACCGCGCAGAAGTGGAAATCCGTGGCAAGTGGTACCCGGTCCGAGTGGTCAAACCGACCTTCGTACGCCATGGCAAAACCTTGATCTAACCTTTTCTGGCGGGCAACGACCGCTGACAATTCTCTTGAGGACACAGAACATGAGCGATATTCCTGCCGGCCTGCGTTTTGCCGAAAGTCACGAGTGGGCCCGTCTAGAAGCCGATGGCACCGTCACCGTGGGCATCAGCGATCACGCTCAGGAAGCCTTGGGCGATGTGGTGTTCGTTGAATTGACCGAAGTCGGCAACGTGTTTGCTGCCGAAGATCAAGCCGGCGTGGTGGAGTCGGTTAAAGCTGCTTCGGACATCTACTCCCCGATTGCCGGTGAAGTGATTGCCATCAACGAAGAACTGAGCGCTAACCCTGAGTTGCTCAACTCCGACCCGTACGGCGCCTGGATCTTCAAGCTCAAGCCAAGCAACGGGGCTGACCTGGACAAGCTGCTCGACGCAGCAGGCTACAAAGCCGCTATCGGCGAGTAATCTTCGTCCTGCGAAATCCATGTGGGAGCGGCGGTGCGACGATTCGACTTGCTCGCGAAGGCGGTGTATCAGTCAACATTCATTTCGACTGATACACCGCCTTCGCGAGCAAGCCCGCTCCCACAGGTTTTATGGCTTTAGAACGGCTTTCACCGCCGCCACCGAACGCTCAACATCCGCTTTAGTCATGGCGGTAAACATCGGCAGTGAAACAATCAGGCGACCGACCCGTTCGGCCACCGGAAACATTCCTTCCTTGAATCCGCGCTCGCGATAAAGACTCAGCAGGTGGATCGGCGGGTAGTGATAGCCGATACCAACCCCCAGTGCCTGCATCTGCTCCATGAAGGTAGCCCGCGCCGGTTGGCCATCCTTACGCTCTGGCAGCACCAACTGAAACAAATGCCAGTTGCTGTTCTCGAAATCCGCCGGGGGTAGTTGAGCCCCATACAACACTTCGAAATCCTCGCCAAAACAAGCGAAATAGTGCCTGGCCAGTTCACGGCGATGAGCAGTGATTGCTTCGATGTGAGCAAATTGCCCAAGGCCGATGGCCGCCGCAACATCGGTCATGTTGAACTTGCCGCCCAGCACATCGACATCCAGACCATCGAAGCCGCTACGGGTGACGCCCTGTAAACGGTACTTTTGCCCCAGTCGCACTTCCTCGGCATTGTTCAATACAAGGCAACCGCCCTCTGACGAGGTGACGTTTTTGTTCGCCTGGAAACTGAAGGACACGAAATCGCCGGTCGAGCCAATGCGCTGGCCGTTCCAGCTCGAACCCAAGGCTTGCGCGGCGTCTTCGACAATCCGCAACCCGTGTTTTTTGGCGATCGCATACAACCGGCTCATGTCCACCGGCAAACCGGCGAGGTACACCGGAATGATCGCTTTGGTGCGCGGGGTGATTGCCGCTTCCAGCTGATCCAGGTTGATGTTGCGGGTAATCGGGTCGATGTCGGCAAACACCGGCGTGGCGCCGACTTCCAGAATGACGTTGGCGGTGGCCACCCAGGAAATCGGCGTGGTGATCACTTCATCGCCCGGTCCGACCCCGGCAATGCGCAGGGCGATTTCCATGGTGCAGGTGCCGGAATTGAAAGTGAGTACCGGGCGCCCGCCAAAAAACTCCGAGAGTTGTTGTTCAAAGGCCTGGACCTTGGGGCCGCTGGTAATCCAGCCCGAGCGCAACACGTCGCCAACAGCGGCAATCGTGGCTTCGTCGATGGTGGGTTTGGAGAACGGCAGGAAAGGCAGTTGGCTCATAAATACAGTTACCTGATCAGCGGACATTGGGCACATGCCGAGCATGATGATCCGCAATGGCCGTTGGCGCCAGGTATCGACTGCTATGCTGGTTTGACCGTGTTGCATCGACGTTGAGCGCCAGTCAAGAGAGAGCCCGTCATGTCCCAGTTGCCGTCCTTGAGCCAGTTACGCGACTCCAATGCCTTCCTTCGCCGCCACCTCGGGCCCGATGCCGCCGAGCAACAGGCGATGCTCGACAGCCTCGGCCTCGGCAGCCGGGTCGAGTTGATCGAGCAGACGGTGCCGCCAGGAATCCGCCTGAACAGGCCGCTCGACCTGCCACCCGCGCTCGACGAAGAAGCCGCACTGGCCAAACTGCGCGGTTACGCCGAGCAAAACCAGGTCTGGACCAGCCTGATCGGCATGGGTTACCACGGCACCCTCACACCGACCGTCATTGTGCGCAACGTGCTGGAAAATCCCGGTTGGTACACCGCGTACACGCCGTATCAACCAGAGATCGCCCAAGGGCGGCTCGAAGCGCTGCTGAACTTCCAGCAATTGACCATCGACCTCACCGGCCTGGAACTGGCCAACGCCTCGCTGCTGGACGAAGCGACGGCGGCGGCAGAAGCCATGGCACTGGCCAAGCGTGTCGCCAAGTCCAGAAGCAATCTGTTCTTCGTCGACGAAAACTGTCATCCGCAGACCATTTCCGTGGTACAGACCCGAGCAGAAGGATTCGGCTTCGAGCTCATCATCGACACTGTGGATAACTTGAAACAGCACCAGGTGTTCGGCGCGCTCCTGCAATATCCCGATACCCACGGCGAGATCCGCGATCTTCGTCCCTTGATCGATCATCTGCATGCTCAGCAAGCCTTGGCGTGTGTCGCAACCGACCTGCTGAGTCTGCTGTTACTGATGCCGCCAGGGGAGTTGGGCGCCGACGTAGTGTTCGGTTCATCCCAGCGTTTCGGCGTGCCCATGGGTTACGGTGGGCCTCACGCGGCGTTTTTTGCCAGTCGCGATGAGTACAAACGGGCGATTCCCGGGCGAATTATCGGCGTGTCGAAGGACGCTCGCGGCAACGTCGCCCTGCGCATGGCCCTGCAAACCCGCGAGCAACATATTCGCCGGGAGAAAGCCAACTCGAACATTTGCACCGCTCAGGTGCTGCTGGCCAACATTGCCAGTTTCTATGCGGTTTACCACGGTCCGGAAGGGCTCAAACGCATTGCCCAACGCGTCCATCGGCTGACCAGCATCCTCGCCGCTGGTCTGGAGCGCCACGGAATCACCCGCCTCAACACACACTTTTTCGACACGCTGACGCTCGAGGTCGGAGGCACTCAGACGGCAATCATCGAAAGTGCCAAGGCTGCACAGATCAACCTGCGCATTCTCGGGCGCGGGCAGTTGGGGCTGAGCCTCGACGAAACCTCTGACGAATCCACCGTCGCGAAGTTGTTTGATGTGTTCCTCGGTTCTGATCATGGGCTCAACGTCGACGAACTGGACGCTGAAACCCTTGCTTGCGGCATTCCCGCAGGTCTGCTGCGTACCTCGCCTTATCTGCGTCACCCGGTGTTCAGCGCCCATCACAGCGAAACCGAGATGCTGCGCTACCTCAAGCAATTGGAGAACAAGGACCTGGCGCTCAATCAATCGATGATCCCGCTGGGCTCCTGCACCATGAAACTCAATGCCACCAGCGAGATGATCCCGATCACGTGGCCGCAGTTCGCCAACCTGCACCCGTTTGTGCCGAAAGAGCAGGCGGTGGGTTATTCGCTGATGATCGAAGAACTGGAGCGCTGGCTCTGCGCTATCACCGGTTTCGACGCGATCTGTATGCAGCCCAACTCCGGGGCCCAAGGCGAGTACGCCGGGTTGCTGGCGATTCGTAAATATCACGAGAGTCGTGATGAGGGCGCGCGGGATATCTGCCTGATCCCGTCCTCGGCCCACGGCACCAACCCGGCTTCGGCGCAGATGGCCGGGATGCGCGTGGTGATCGTCGAATGCGACGAGGCGGGCAACGTTGATCTGGATGACCTCAAGGGCAAGGCCGCAGAAGCCGGAGACAAACTCGCCTGCCTGATGGCGACGTATCCTTCGACCCATGGCGTGTACGAGGAAGGCATCAGCGAAATCTGCGAAGTTATCCACAGCCACGGCGGCCAGGTGTACATGGATGGCGCCAACCTCAACGCTCAGGTCGGACTGGCGCGCCCGGCGGACATCGGCGCCGACGTGTCCCACATGAACCTGCACAAAACTTTCTGCATTCCACATGGTGGCGGCGGGCCGGGCATGGGGCCGATTGGTGTGCGGGCGCATCTAGCGCCGTTCGTGGCCAACCATCCGGTGGTGCCGATCGACGGACCGCTGGCGCAGAACGGCGCAGTCAGCGCGGCGCCTTGGGGCAGTGCGAGCATCCTGCCGATCAGCTGGATGTACATCGCAATGATGGGGCCACAACTGGCGGATGCCAGTGAGGTGGCGATCCTCGCCGCGAATTACCTGGCGCAGCACTTGTCCGGTGCGTTTGCGGTGCTTTACACCGGGCGCAACGAGCGTGTGGCTCACGAATGCATTCTTGACCTGCGGCCACTCAAGGCGCTGACCGGGATCAGCGAGGAGGACGTCGCCAAGCGGCTGATGGACTATGGCTTCCATGCACCGACCATGTCGTTTCCGGTGCCGGGGACATTGATGGTTGAACCGACCGAAAGTGAATCGAAGGCAGAGCTGGACCGGTTTATCGGGGCGATGCTGAGTATTCGCGCGGAAATCACCGAGGTGCAGAACGGCAACTGGCCAGCCGATGACAACCCGCTGAAACGTTCACCGCATACCCTGGCGGACATCACCGGGGTTTGGGAGCGGTCCTACAGCATCGAGCAGGCGGTGACGCCGGACGCTCACACCAAGGCGCACAAGTACTGGCCGGTGGTGAACCGGGTGGACAATGTCTATGGTGACCGCAATCTGTTTTGCGCTTGCGTGCCGGTGGATGATTACCGCTGACACACCGTTTTGTATTCGGGCAAAAAAAATGCCGCTCATTGAGAGCGGCATTTTTTTGAGTCATGAATCAGAACGACATCCGCGCTTCAACGTAAAGATTCTGTTCTCGAAGCTTGCCCTTTAGTTGTTCGTCCCGCGCATTGATGCGGTTGGTGAAGGTGTTATAGCCGGTTTCAACCTTACCCATGTCGACATAGCGGTAGCCGGTGCCGACGGTAATTTGCCGGGTCAGTTTGAGGTCTGCACCGACGCCCAAGTTGTAGGCGAAATTGTTTTGGGTATTGTTGGCAAATCGACGTGAAGGGTTGGACTGGTAGCCTTCGGAATTGATATGGGCCACGCCTGCGCCGGCCATGGCGTACAGCGATAGGCTTTGGGTCAAGGGGAAGTCCTTATAGGCATTGAACATCAGGCGCTTGGATGAGACCTGCATGTTGTTAACGTTGGCGTTGAATGGCGCCCAGTAACTCTTGAACTCCGAGTCCTGCTTGATGGTGTACTCGCTTTCCAGGCGCCAGCCACCTATGAACTCATAGCCGAGCGCAACGGAACCGCCGACATCTTTGTTGCGCTCCGGACTGACGATACGGTTGTTCACCCTGGGACTTGTGAGCAGGGTGTCGGCAAGTTCTTGCTGGACGCTCTGGATTTTTATCGAGCCGTACAGGCCTTCGGCTTGGGAAACGTGACTGTAGGCGGCCAGCAGAAGTAAAGATAAGACTGGTTTTTTCATGTGAGTCGATTCGCTTGTGGGGGTAATCCGAATCGACAAAGTTTGAGTTCGTACGTCTGGCGCTCATATCAGAGCTTTCATCAGTAGGTCGGTGAAAACTCGACTGCATGTCAGCGTTTTGGCGTTAGCCTACGTAGGAAATAGCTGTGCAATTTCTCTGGTTCAAAAAAATGCCGCTCATTGAGAGCGGCATTTTTTATTCAGCAACAACGCTTATTCCGAAGCCACGGCATTCTTCGCCAGGATCGCGTTCGCCAGTTCCATGTCCGTGGCCTGCAGGCCAGGGTTGTCAGCGCGGACTTTCTGCATCGCGGCCTCCAGGTATGGACCGCGAATGCCGCCGTCACTGGCGACAAAGCTGCCGGCATCGTCTTGGGCGGCAACGATCAGCTTGTGATCCTTGAAGGTCAGGTAGGTCGAACCGGTAGTCGCACCGGACGAGATGACGTTACGCCAAAAGCTATCGGCCATCGCCGAACCGACAGGAAGGGACAACAAGGCGATGGTAGCGACAGCAAGTTTGAGACGCATATTGGGTGACTCCACTGGGTTAACTACGGCGTTTGATTGCCAATCCCCCAATCGAGTTCCATGACGACCGCGCCTACTTTTGCTCGCTCTGCGGCGTTACTCGTAGCACCTCCTCAATCGTCGTCAAACCCGCCGCCACTTTTTGCGCCCCCGACAACCGCAAACTGCGCATGCCTTCCTTGAAGGCCTGACGCCGCACGGCCAGCAAATCGGTGTCGGGATTGATCAGTGCTTTGACGCCGTCCGTCAGCTGCATGATTTCATAGACCCCGGCGCGGCCGCGGTAACCGGTATCGCGGCATTCCAGGCAACCGATGGCGCGGTGTGCGTTGTTCGGCAACGGTGCCTGCCAGGGCCGGGTCAAGGTTTGCCAGTCTTCTTCATCCAGCGTCAGCGGCGCCTTGCAATGCGGGCATAAGGTGCGGACCAGGCGCTGGGCCATGACGCCGAGTACCGTGGCTTTGATCAGGTAATGTGGCACACCCAGTTCCAGCAAGCGGCTGATCGCGCTCGGCGCATCGTTGGTGTGCAGCGTCGACAGCACCAAGTGGCCAGTGAGCGCGGCCTGGATCGCCATTTCAGCGGTTTCCAGATCACGGATCTCACCGATCATGATGATGTCCGGGTCCTGTCGCATCAGCGCGCGCACACCGGCGGCGAAGGTCAGGTCGATGTTGTGCTGAACTTGCATCTGGTTGAACGCCGGCTCGACCATTTCGATCGGGTCTTCGATGGTGCAGAGGTTGACCTCCGGCGTCGCCAGTTTCTTCAGGGTGGTGTAGAGCGTGGTGGTCTTGCCGGAACCGGTCGGGCCGGTGACCAGAATGATGCCGTTGGGCTGGCTCGTCATGTCTTGCCAGCGGCGCAGGTCTTCGGCGGAGAAGCCCAGCTGATCAAAGTCCTTGAGCAGTACCTCCGGGTCGAAGATCCGCATGACCATTTTTTCACCGAATGCGGTAGGCAATGTCGACAGCCGCAGCTCGACTTCGCCACCGTCCGGGGTTTTGGTCTTGACCCGGCCGTCCTGGGGTTTGCGTTTTTCCGCGACGTTCATCCGCCCGAGGCTTTTCAGGCGGCTGACGATGGCCATGGTCACTTGCGGTGGGAATTGATAGACGTTGTGCAGCACGCCGTCGATGCGAAAGCGCACCGTGCCTTGTTCGCGCCGGGGTTCGATGTGGATATCGCTGGCCCGTTGCTGGAACGCGTACTGGAACAACCAGTCGACGATGTTGACGATGTGCGCGTCGTTGGCGTCCGGCTCCTGGTCGCTGGCGCCGAGGTTGAGCAGCTGCTCGAAATTGCCCAGGGTGTTCACCTGCTGATCGGCGTTGGTCGCGCCGCTGACCGATTTGGCCAGGCGGAAAAACTCCACGCTGAAGCGCTGGATGTCGACCGGGTTGGCGACCACACGCTTGATCGGCAGTTTCAGCACATGGGTCAGGTCGGCTTCCCAGCCGGTGACGTAGGGCTGGGCGCTGGCCACGGTGACGGCGTCGCGGTCGATAGACACCGCAAGAATCTTGTGGCGCTGGGCGAAGGCGTAGGACATCAGCGGCGTAATCGCTGCAACGTTGATTTTCAGCGGGTCGATACGCAGATAAGGCTGACCGGCCTGCTGTGACAGCCACAGGGTCAGGCTTTCCAGGTCGAGGTGTTTACCGGGACGGCTAAGGTCGTCCAGGTGTTGGCTGGCGATGAATTCCAGCGGGTGCATCTGGCTATTGGCAGCGTGACGGCGTCGGGCATTGAGCGCGTGCTCGGCCGAGTCCTGGCTGATAAAGCCTTGGGCGACCAGTTCACGCAGCAAATCATTGAGATCCAGCCAGCGGTCCTGAATGGCAAGTTGAACGGACATGCGGGCTCCTCATGAACAACAGTTCGCAAAGGATAGTCGCGGAGCCGCAGACCGTTGGGCCACTACCCGACGAAGCCGTGTCGAGTTTTTTCAGCCCGCCGCCTGAGCCGGTTCATTCCATACGCAATCAACCGCTTGCAGATCAACCGAACAGACGCTGATCAGGTTACGAAATTTTTCCGCGATCACTTGGGCACGGTGCCAGCTCAGGCCGTCTATCACGATGTCGATCGACAGCAGATCGTCCATCCGCTGCACGTTGACCTGTTGCGGCGTCAGAAACTGCAAAGCGAACAGGTTGAGCGCCCGGCACAGCAGGTCCGGTTCGGCCTCGGCCAACAGTTGGTAATGAACACGGCAGTGGGCGTTGCTGACGTTCCAGACATCGGCGCGGGTGTGCGGGGTGTTCACGGCTTCTAGATGCGGCATGGTCGGTCTCCAAAATCACTGGAGGAATTTTTACATTCGGTGCCGGGCATTTCTTATCTATGATTGGGCTTATTGGCGATTGTTTGAATTGCTTGATTCGGTAAGTTATCAATTAAAGGTTTTTTTATGCATAGCGAGCTGGATGGCTACGACCGCAAGATTCTGGCGTTGCTGCAAGAGGACGCTTCGCTCTCCAGCGCGCAGATCGCCGAGCAGGTGGGGCTGTCGCAATCGCCGTGCTGGCGGCGGATACAGCGGATGAAGGAGGAGGGGATTATTCGGGGGCAGGTGACGCTGCTTGATAGGAAAAAAATCGGGCTTAACACGCAGATCTTCGCCGAAATCAAACTCAACGCTCACGGGCGTTCGAACTTCACCGAATTCACCGAGGCGATTCGCGGTTTTCCCGAAGTGCTGGAGTGTTATGTGCTGATGGGGTCGGTGGATTTCTTGCTGAGGATTGTTACGGCGGACATTGAGGCGTATGAGCGGTTTTTCTTCGAGAAATTGTCGATGGTGCCGGGGATTCAGGAGGTGAACTCGATCGTGGCGTTATCGGAAATCAAATCCACGACGAGTTTGCCGGTCTGATGTTTTTGCGGTGGATGTGCAGGCCTCATCGCGAGCAAGCTCGCTCCCACAGTTAACCGAGTTGTCTGAATGGACGCGGTCTAATGTGGGAGCGAGCTTGCTCGCGATGGCGGTATTACATACGCAGCAGCATCTTCCACGCACGATTCTGATACACCGCAATCGCCTGCTGCTTGCGCGCATCCAGCGATTCGTCGGTGATCGGCTCGTTGGCCAATTGCGCCAGCTGTTTCAGCTCACCGTACAAGCGATCCATTTCCGGGATGTCCAGCACGCTGCGGGCGTGGTGCAGCCAAGCCTGGATGCGCTCGATGCGCGGCAGTTGCTCGGCCAGGTCTTCCGGTTGTTGCTGGTAACGCTGCAGTTGCAGGGAAGTCGCTTCTTCACCCAGCAAACGCGGCAGCCAGCTACCCAATTGCGCAGCGCCCTGGCGATTGCCGCGGACGTTGCGATCGGCAGCCCAGGTGCGGGCCAGCAACCAGCGCGAAGTGTTCAGCGAGAACAGGCCCCAACGCGGGTCTTCCAGTTCTTCGAGGAACTGCTCCGGCGCGGCTTTGCGTACGTCTTCGTCGTCGACACCGGCTTGCACCAGCGGACGCCAGTCTTCGAGCAAGGCATCCAGCGCGACGCGCAGATCGTGCGTCGACTGACGCGGTGCGGCTTGACCCAGGCTGCTCAGCAGCGCGCGCAACTCAGCCAGGTTTTCGACCCAGTCCAGCAACAGGCGCCAGTGACCATTGAAGCGATACTGCTCGGCGAGACGCTGGCTGCTGCTCAGCAAGTGCCAGCTCAGCGCGGCAAAAGCGTCGTCCAGCGGGGTTTCGGCGGTGATCTGTGGCGCCGGCAGGCTCAACGAGTAGCTGTTGGCGTCGTACAGGCGATAACCGCGCTCGGCCTTGCTGATGTCACATGGCATCAGGGCCAGGGTCGCGGCCAGTTCGGCGGCCAGTTCCAGCAGGGCGGCCGGCTCGCCTTCGCGCAGTTCAAGTTCCAGCTCGCAGATTTCTTCTTTCTGCTTGCCCACGATCACGTGACCCAGATCCAGTGCGGCTTCGATGACCACTTTGGTCTTGCCACGGCCCCAGGCGATTTCAGCGCGTTCGCGGACGAAATCGGTGGTGAAGATCGGCTTCAGGGTTTTCTTGTCCAGCTCGGCCAACTCTTCAGGCCAGCATTCGCCGTCGAGTTTCTTCACGTCGAGCTTGGCTTTGGGCAGGTTCCAGTCGTATTCGTTACGCTCGGACAAACCGGCGACGCTCTGGCCGCGGGTCTTGAGGGTCTGAATCACTTCTTCACCATCGCGGCGCAGGCGCAGGGCAACCTTGGCGCGGGCCAGGTCGCGCTCAGGCGTGTCGAAGTACTGGTTCATCAACTCACGGCGTTCCCAGCCACTTTTGTTGCGTTTTTTCAGGAGCGGGTGCTCGCGCAGGGCAGCGAGGGTTTCTCGGCTGACGCGGAGTTTGATTTCGGTTTCTTTCTGCATGGCCGGAAAATCCAGGATCGGGAGCGCAGCCGGGGGGAATGTGTGGCTGCCAAGGTCGTGCAGTGTACAGCACTGACCAAACCTACGCGCCGCGGCGGTTTATTCCTGTCGCCAGATGGTTCTATGATGGGGTTCAAGTCGGGAGTTGGAGTCAGCGATGCTTTTGCCGTCCATGAAAGATCAATTCGCTGCGCTGATCGCTGCGCCGTCCGTCAGCTGTACGCAGGCCAGCCTCGATCAATCCAACCGTCCAGTGATTGACCTGTTGGCAACGTGGCTCGGTGATTTGGGTTTTGCCTGTGATATCCAGCAGGTCAGCCCCGGCAAATTCAACCTGCTGGCCAGTTTTGGTTCCGGCCCCGGTGGCTTGGTGCTGGCCGGTCACAGCGACACGGTGCCGTTCGATGGCGCGTTGTGGCAAACCGATCCGCTGAAGCTGACCGAAGTCGACGGCCGCTGGGTCGGGCTGGGCAGTTGCGACATGAAGGGATTTTTCGCGCTGGCCATCGAAGCCGTCATACCTCTGCTCGATCAGCCGTTCAAGCAACCGTTGTTGATCCTTGCTACCTGTGATGAAGAAAGCTCAATGTCCGGTGCTCGCGCCTTGGCCGAAGCCGGGCGGCCGCTGGGTCGTGCGGCGGTGATCGGCGAGCCGACCGGGCTCAAGCCGATCCGCATGCACAAAGGCATCATGATGGAGCGCATCGACATCCTCGGTCAGAGCGGCCACTCCTCGGATCCACGCCTCGGCCACAGCGCCCTCGAAGCCATGCACGACGCCATCGGTGAACTGCGCGGTTTGCGACTGTTGTGGCAGCGCAAATTTCGTAATCCGCAGTTCGGTGTACCGACGCCGACCCTGAATTTCGGCTGCATCCATGGTGGCGATAACCCCAACCGCATTTGTGGCCAGTGTTCGCTGGAGTTCGACCTGCGGCCTCTGCCGGGCATGGACCCCAAAGCCCTGCGCGCGGAGATTTTGCAGAGGCTTAACCCGGTTGCCGAACGGCATCAGGTGAAGATCGATTACGCGCCGCTGTTCCCCGAAGTGCCGCCGTTCGAACAGGCCGAGGATGCAGAATTGGTCCGGGTCGCGGAAAAGCTCACCGGCCATCGTGCCGAAGCAGTGGCGTTCGGTACCGAAGCGCCTTATCTTCAGCGTCTTGGCTGCGAAACATTGGTGCTCGGCCCTGGCGACATCGCCTGTGCGCACCAACCGGGGGAATACCTCGAAATGTCACGTTTGCAGCCTACGGTGCATCTATTACGTCAACTGATTGAATATTACTGCCTGACACCGGCCAAAAAGCCAATGCCAGTCAATTGAGCACAAATCCATGTGGGAGCGGGCTTGCTCGCGAAGGCGGTGTGTCAGACACATCAGATGCGACTGACACACCGCCTTCGCGAGCAAGCCCGCTCCCACAGGGTCTGTGCTATGACAGACATGTCGGTTAAATTGCCAATGTCCCAACCCGTATTCATGAGGAGAGCGCGCGTGTCGCCAAGCCTGTTCCGACGATAACCATCAGCCCGCTGTGCGTTTTCTGTTTCGCCCATTTTTTGGCTGCTATTTATTACAGGCCCAGGTTCATGCCCGAATACGTTAATTGGCTTCGTCATGCTTCGCCTTACATCAACGCCCACCGCGATTGCACCTTCGTCGTCATGCTGCCCGGCGACGGCGTGGAGCACCCGAATTTCGGCAATATCGTCCACGACCTGGTGCTGTTGCACAGCCTGGGCGTGCGACTGGTGCTGGTTCACGGTTCCCGTCCGCAAATTGAAACCCGCCTCGCTGCGCGCGGCCTGACCCCGCATTACCACCACGGGATGCGCATCACCGATGCCGCGACGCTGGAGTGTGTGATCGATGCGGTTGGCCAGCTGCGTATCGCCATCGAAGCGCGGCTGTCCATGGATATGGCTTCATCGCCGATGCAGGGCTCGCGTCTGCGGGTGGCTAGCGGCAACCTGGTAACCGCGCGGCCGATTGGCGTGCTGGAAGGCGTCGACTATCACCACACCGGCGAAGTGCGTCGGGTTGACCGCAAGGGCATCAATCGCCTGCTGGATGAGCGTTCCATCGTGCTGTTGTCGCCACTGGGTTACTCGCCGACCGGTGAGATTTTCAACCTCGCCTGCGAAGACGTCGCTACCCGCGCGGCCATCGATCTGGGGGCGGACAAACTGCTGTTGTTCGGCGCCGACCTGGGTCTGATCGATGAAAACGGTCGTCTGGTTCGTGAGTTGCGTCCGCAACAAGTGCCGGCGCATCTGCAGCGCCTGGGCAGCAACTATCAGGCTGAGCTGTTGGATGCGGCTGCTGAGGCCTGCCGCGGCGGTGTGGCTCGCAGTCATATCGTCAGCTACGCCGAAGACGGCGCGCTGCTGACCGAACTGTTCACCCGTGACGGTGGCGGTACTCTGGTGGCCCAGGAGCAGTTCGAGGTTGTGCGCGAAGCGGCGATCGAAGACGTCGGTGGTTTGCTGGATTTGATCAGCCCACTGGAAGAGCAGGGCATTCTGGTGCGGCGTTCCCGCGAGGTGCTGGAGCGTGAGATCGAGCAGTTCAGTGTGGTCGAGCGCGAAGGCATGATCATCGCGTGTGCGGCGCTGTATCAGATTGCTGATTCGGATGCGGGGGAGTTGGCGTGTCTGGCGGTGAACCCGGAATACCGCCATGGCGGTCGTGGTGACGAGCTGCTGGAGCGCATCGAAACCCGCGCCCGGGCGCAGGGGCTGAAAACCTTGTTCGTACTGACGACCCGGACCGCTCACTGGTTTCGCGAGCGTGGGTTTGTGCCGAGCAGCGTAGAGCGTCTGCCGTCGGCGCGGGCGTCGCTGTACAACTATCAGCGTAATTCGAAGATCTTCGAAAAAACCTTGTAACCGCAGGGCCCCCATCGCGAGCAAGCTCGCTCCCACAGTGGTTTTGTAAACGCCAAAGATCCCTGTGGGAGCGAGCTTGCTCGCGATCGGCTGCGCAGCAGCCGTCAGCAATCATTGGGTGACAAACTTCGCACTGACATACGGCGAATAATCCGGCAGCACCGTCTCGACCTTCCCTTGTTCCTTCAAGAACTTCGCCGTCTCGCCAATCGCCTTGGCCGTGCCGCCGTCCAGCAGCGCGGTGGTCTGTTGAGCTTTAGCATCCGGGAACGTGGATCCGGCCAGCAACTCCGGCACATCGACGGCGTTGGCACCGGTCAGTTTGGCGATTTTCTGCACCGGTACCGAGTCAGCGGTCCAGCTGTCTTTATGCGCGGCATAGTCGGCGAACGAGTCCAGCGTGACCTTGGCGAATTTGGCCACAACCTCTGGGTGCTTCTCGGCGTAATCCTTGCGCGCGACCAAGACTTCGATGCCGCTGCCGTTGCGTACCACGAGGGCTTCAGCGGCGTTGATCTGGGCTGAAACGATGAACGCGACAACGCGGCAGATTGCGCGAAGCAGCCGCCGCCAGCGGACTGGAGCCGAGGTTGCCAATCTGCACGTCACCGGAAGCAATGGCCGTAACCACTTCCGGGCCGCTATTGAAACGACGTCAGTCAATTTTCTGGCCTATGGTCTTCTCGTACAGTCCATCTGCCTGGGGGACTTTGCTGGGGTCGATACCGGTTTGATAACCGACCGTGAGGTTCGCCGCGTGTGCGCTCAAAGAAACTACTAGCAATACACAAACTGTAACAATTAAGCTGGATAGTGCGCGTTTGGTCGTCATGGCGCTGCCTTTCGATAGGGATTGATTGCGAGTTGCGTCAAAGCTAATCGATCTAAAAAAAGCTAAAAAATACCATTTAGGAATTAGCTTAGGAGCCGGTGCAGCGTCCCGGTTCAATGGGAAAGTACAGAGCTAAATTCCTAAACGGTATGAAAAAGAATTGGATAATTCTTTTTGGGTTTATGGCCCGGCAAGGAATGAATTTACTGGGGATTAGACTATGGTCGTAGACACACAAAGTTACGATTGACTTGTGAGTCACGGTCTGGCGCTAATCGCGCATCTTAGGAACCCGGGCATACGACCCAGGACCAGGAACACAAGAATTAGAAACGAGAGGAGCGAAACAATGAACAAGTCCACCTTGGCTCTGGCCGTGGCCGTTGGGGTTTTGGCGCAGCAGGCAGGCGCCGCGGGTTTCATCGAAGACAGCAAGGCTTCCGTTAGTTCTCGGACCATGTATTACGACGCTGATACGCGTAATACCCCGAGTGGCACTAGTCCTGCTAATGCCAAGTACAGACAGCGTGAAACCGCTGAGGGGCTAAAGTTCGATTACCTGTCTGGCTTCACCCAGGGTACCGTTGGTTTCGGTATCGATGCCCAGGCGTTGGTCGGTTTCCATCTGGATGGTGGCAAGGGTCATCACCCGACCGGTAATGACAACTCATTCTTCCCTAGTGATGGTAAGGAATCGGCCGACGAGTGGAGCCGTCTGGATGCCAACGTCAAGGCGCGTTTCTCGAAGACCGAGGCCCACTTGGGTGGCGCTCTGGCACCTAACCTGCCGATCCTGATCGCGAACGACAGCCGTCTGCTGCCGCAGACCTTTGAAGGTGGCACCATCACCTCCAAAGAAATCGACAACGTGACCTTCAACCTGGGTCAACTGGAGCACGCTTCAGGTCGTGCCTCCTCCAATGACACTGGCCTGGCAGTGGCTGGCGGTACTCAGGACAGCAACAAGTTCCGTTACGCCGGTGCTGACTGGAAGGTCACCAAAGACCTCATGCTGCAGTACTACTATGCGAACCTGGAAGACTACTACAAGCAGAACTTCCTCGGCTTGGTACACGTCTACCCAATCGCTCCGAACCAGTCGTTCAAGACCGATCTTCGTTATTTCGACAGCAGCTCCGACGGCAAGAACGGCGACGCCGGCTATCAATTCAGCAATAACAATGGCTACTTCAAGAAAAAGGGCGTGGTCGATAACAAGACCTGGAACGGCACGTTCACCTATACCCTGGGTGGCAGCGCGTTTCTGCTCGGGCATCAGCGTGTCAGCGATGACGGCGGCTTCGTTTTCTTGAACCAAGGCAGTCTTGTCGATGGCGGTCGTCCAGAAGGTGCCGGCGGCTCCAGTTTCTACTCGTTCACCGACGCCACCGTGGGCAGCTTTATCCGTGCCGGTGAAAACACCACTTACGGTCAGTACTCCTATGACTTCGCTTCACTGGGCGTGCCAGGTTTGAAAGCGTCGATTGGTTACTTGAATGGCCAAGACATCAAGGCTACCAACGGTACTGGTAAAGACCTGAGTGAGCACGAGACCGACGCGCGTATTGACTACGTGATTCAAACGGGTGCACTTAAAGGGTTTGGTACAACGCTGCGTCACGGTACCTACCGTGGCAACACCAGCACTCCTGATCAAGACCAGACCCGTCTGATCTTCAACTACACCTACAGCTTCTTGTAATAGCCGTCAGAAAAAGCCTCGCCCGCCGGCGAGGTTTTTTTTGTGCTTTTTTCAATATTCCAAATTGAGCTTATGTAGTAATTTTTTATTCTTTTTAGCTTTTAAGTCAAACGCCTAAAGTGGGTGGCTTATGAGCCGATACCTTGTGTCCCGACTCAGAGTAATAGCGCGAAGCTATATTCCTGAATGGCATGAAAAATGATGAAATAATTCTTTTTGTGTTTATTATGCGGGCCAAAATCACAGGGGGCAGGCCATCGTCGTAGTCACACGGTCTGGCACTGACCGAGCATTTCAGGATCCAGGGCATTCGACCCAGGACCTCAAGAATTAGAAACGATAGGAGCGAAACAAATGAACAAGTCCACCTTGGCCCTGGCTGTGGCCGTAGGGGTTTTGGCGCAGCAGGCAGGCGCCGCCGGTTTCATCGAAGACAGCAAAGCTACATTGGGGCTGCGTAACTTCTACATCAATAACGATAACCGTGACAGTGCTGCTGGCACTCCTGCCAACAAGGCTGCCGGTGTTCAGAGCAAAGCTGAAGAATGGGGCCAAGGCTTCGACCTGCGCTTCATCTCCGGCTACACCCAAGGCACCGTCGGCTTCGGTATCGATGCTATCGGCCTGTTGGGCGTGCGTCTGGATTCCGGCGGTGGCACTAATGGTGCGAGCCCTGCAACTGCCACGAACTATGGTTCTTATGGCGGTACTGTTTTTCCAAGCAAGTCCAACGGCGAAGCAGTTGATAACTTCTCCAGCCTGGGCCTTACTGCTAAAGCCAAGATTTCCCAGACCGAATTGAAATTGGGCACCCTGCAGCCAAAACTGCCGGTGATCGTGACCAACGACGGTCGTCTGCTGCCGCAAACCTTCCAGGGCGGTCAGATCACTTCGAACGAGATCAAGGACCTGACACTGGTCGGTGGTCAGATCGAGCACGTCAAGGGTCGTAACTCCAGCAACAACGAAGAGTTGTCGATCGCTGGTGCAAACGGTCGTACTGCATCCGGCCGTGACAGCAACAAGTTCATCTACGGTGGTGGCGACTACAAAATCACCAAAGACCTGACTGCTCAGTACTACTACGGCAACCTGGAAGATTTCTACAAGCAACACTTCCTGGGTCTGGTTCACAACTGGTCGATCGGTCCTGGTGTGCTGAAGTCTGACTTGCGTTACTTCAACAGCTCTGACGATGGTGCCAACGGCCACGACTCGACTTACTACAGCTCCGGTAACTATCAGGGCTTCCGCGCTGGTCGGGGCAAAGTTGACAACAACCTTTACAGCGGCCTGTTCCTGTACTCCGTTGCCGGTCACACCTTCGGTGGTGGTTATCAGGTCAGCAACGGCAGCAGCGATTTCCCTTGGTTGAACCAGGGTGATGGCTCGTCGGCTTACATCATTACCGACTCGCAGATTGCCAAGTTCGCCCGTGCCGGCGAACGCACCTGGCAAGCTCGCTACTCGTATGATTTCGCCAAGGTTGGCTTGCCAGGCGCCACTGCCGGCATCGTTTACCTGCGCGGTGACAACATCGACACCATCAGCAGCTCCAGCACCGCAGTGGCCGGTTCCGGCCGTTCCGAATGGGAACGCGATCTGACCCTGGCTTACGTAGTCCAGGAAGGCCCACTGAAAAACCTGGGCCTCACGTGGAAAAACGCCATGTGGCGCAACGACGTCCCAGGCCAGCGCGACCAGGACGAAAACCGTCTGATCGTCAGCTACTCGATCCCGCTGTTGTAATAGCACTCGCGTAACTGAAGTAAAAAAAAGCCCCGCCCGGCATCTCGCCGGGCGGGGCTTTTGCGTTTTCAAGTCAGGCTCACCCCCGTAAACCCTCCTCGAAGTTTCCCTCTTTGTGCAGCAACTCAAGGCCTTCTCGAACCTTGTGGGCGATAGTCGTACTGACCGCTGTCGAGGTCCAGTGAACACATTTTTAATATTCATTTAAGATCTAAACAAATCGATATTTATTCTTTTTAATGAATAAGAAATGCAGGCACAGTTGACCTCAACAAGCACTCACCAGGAGCAGCACCATGAGCCTCAGACTGGGCGATATCGCCCCCGACTTTGAACAGGATTCCAGCGCCGGCACCCTCCGTTTCCACGAATGGCTGGGCGATAGCTGGGGCGTGCTGTTTTCCCATCCGGCGGACTTCACCCCGGTATGCACCACCGAGTTGGGCTTCACTGCCAAGCTCAAGGACGAGTTTGCGCAGCGCGGTGTGAAAGCCATTGCCCTGTCCGTGGACCCGGTGGACTCGCACCACAAGTGGATCGAGGACATCAACGAAACACAGAACACCCTCGTCAACTTCCCGATACTTGCCGACGCCGACCGCAAGGTGTCGGACCTTTACGACCTGATCCACCCGAACGCCAACGACACCCTGACCGTGCGTTCGCTGTTCGTGATCGACCCAAACAAAAAGGTTCGGCTGACCATCACCTACCCAGCGAGCACCGGCCGTAACTTCCACGAAATTCTGCGAGTGATCGACTCGCTGCAACTCACCGACAACTACAAGGTGGCCACCCCGGCCAACTGGCAGGACGGTGATGAAGTAGTGATCGTGCCGTCGCTCAAGGACGAAGACGAAATCAAGAAACGCTTTCCCAAGGGCTATCGCGCGGTGAAGCCGTACCTGCGTCTGACGCCACAACCCAACAGATAAACCATCAATTGCGGTGTGGCTGAAGCCGCCTTCGCGAGCAAGCCCGCTCCCACATTGGAATGCGGTCAACTGTGGGAGCGGGCTTGCTCGCGAAGACGGCCGGCCAGGCACCGCAGAATCCAGATTGAACCGTATCCACAAAGCAGGGGATATTCAGGCCGTTTCTACGGCCTATTTTTTTGTCTGGAAAAAGTCATTCCGCATAGTTCTTTAAAGAATAACCAAATGAATAAATATGATTTATGGATATAAAAATCACCTGTTAAGGTCACTTCCATCAAAGCGAGATCGCAAACCGCGAATCGCTAACACCGTTCAAGGAATCGTCTGAATGCTGGTCGTCTCACTCGGTGGCAGTCCCAGCCAACGCTCCCGTTCCGGGGTGCTGCTGGAGCGCTCCCAACGCTGGTTGCAGGAGCAAGGTGTGGAAGTGGTGAGTTACCAGGTACGGGACTTCCCGGCCGAAGACTTGCTGCATGCGCGCTTCGACAGCCCGAAGGTGATCGACCTGCTGCAACAGATTGAAAACGCCGATGGCCTGCTGATCGCCACGCCGATCTACAAAGCGTCGTTCTCCGGCGCATTGAAAACCGTGCTGGACCTGCTGCCCGAGCGCGCCCAGGCCCACAAGGTGGTGTTGCCAATGGCCACCGGCGGCAGCATCGCCCACATGCTGGCGGTGGATTACGCGCTCAAGCCGGTGCTGTCGGCGTTGAAAGCCCAGGAAATGCTCCACGGGATTTTCGTCGTAGACAGCCAGATTGCTTACGGCGAAGGCAGCGTCCAGGCGCAGTTGGCACCGGAGCTGGAAGAAAGACTGAATGAATCGCTGGAGCTGTTTTTCAGCGCCATGGCCCGACGGCCCAAGCCGATCGATCCGAACCTGTTGAATGAACGTTTGTTGAGTGCTCGCTGGAGCATTTAAGCCAGCACTCAAGCCACACCTGAATTTGATCCACTCACCTTACTCAGCCGCTAACGGCCAAGCAGGTGCAGCCAAAACCCAACTGCAAAAAGGAGAGCGCTATGCGCACTGTCATTTTGCGTCGTGGTCTGGTCGCTCTGTTTGCTGCGGCTGTGTCCTTCGGCGTTATTTCTCAAGCTCAAGCCGAGACGCTAAGAATCGGTTATCAAAAGTACGGCACCCTGGTGCTGCTCAAAGCCAAAGGCACTTTGGAAAAACGCCTCGCCGCCCAAGGTGTGGACGTGCAATGGACTGAATTCCCCGGCGGCCCGCAACTGCTCGAAGGCCTGAACGTCGGCTCCATCGACTTCGGCGTTACAGGCGAAACTCCTCCCGTATTCGCTCAAGCAGCCGGCGCCGATCTGCTCTATGTCGCCTACGAACCACCCGCGCCGCACAGCGAAGCGATCCTGGTGCCGAAGGACTCGGCGATTAAATCGGTGCAGGACCTCAAGGGCAAGAAAGTCGTCCTGAACAAAGGCTCCAACGTTCACTATCTGCTGGTCCGCGCACTGGAAGATGCCGGCCTCAAATACACCGACATCCAGACCGTATTCCTGCCGCCGGCCGATGCCCGCGCTGCGTTCGAACGTGGCAGCGTCGATGCCTGGGTGATCTGGGACCCGTACCAGGCCGCCGCCGAACAACAGTTGCAGGCACGTACCCTGCGTGATGGCCAAGGCATCGTCGACAACCATCAGTTCTACCTCGCGACCAAGCCTTATGCGCAGAAAAATCCTGAGGTGATCAAGACCCTGGTGGAAGAAGTGCGCGCCGTCGGCGAATGGTCCAAGGCCAATCCCGAGGACGTGACTAAACAAGTCTCGCCACTGCTCGGTCTGCCGGCAGATATCACCCTGACGTCGGTGAAACGCCAAGGCTACGGCGCGTTGTTCCTCACGCCTGAAGTGGTCGCCGCGCAACAGAAAATCGCCGACAGCTTCTACCAGCTCAAGCTGATTCCAAAGCCGCTGAGCATCAAAGACGTGATCTGGACGCCTCCGGCGGCCGTTGCCAAAGCTCAGTAATTCGAATCCCTAAGGAGACCACTCCATGAGCCTCAATATCTTCTGGTTCCTGCCTACCCACGGCGACGGCCATTACCTTGGCACCGCCGAAGGCGCTCGCGCCGTCGACCACGGTTATCTGCAACAAGTCGCGCAAGCGGCGGATCGTCTGGGCTTCGGCGGGGTGCTGATCCCTACCGGTCGCTCTTGCGAAGATTCGTGGCTGGTGGCCGCGTCGCTGATCCCGGTGACCCAGCGTTTGAAATTCCTCGTCGCCCTGCGCCCCGGGATCATTTCCCCGACGGTGGCAGCGCGTCAGGCCGCGACGCTGGATCGCCTGTCCGGCGGCCGTGCGTTGTTCAACCTGGTAACCGGCGGTGATCCGGAAGAATTGGCCGGCGACGGTTTGTTCCTGACTCACGAAGAGCGCTATCAAGCCTCGGTGGAATTCACCCGCATCTGGCGCCGCGTGCTGGAAGGCGAAACCGTCGATTACGACGGTCAGCACATCAGCGTGAAGGGCGCCAAATTGCTCTACCCGCCGATCCAGCAACCGCGTCCGCCGCTGTACTTCGGCGGTTCTTCGGAAGCGGCGCAAGACCTCGCGGCAGAGCAGGTCGAAATGGTCCTGACCTGGGGCGAACCACCGGCCGCCGTTGCCGAGAAGATCGAACAAGTACGCGCTAAAGCCGCAAAGCTCGGTCGTACCGTTCGCTTCGGCATTCGTTTGCATGTGATCGTTCGTGAAACCAATGCCGAAGCCTGGCAAGCGGCGGATCGGTTGATCTCTCATCTGGACGACGAAACCATCTCCCGTGCCCAAGCCTCGCTGGCGCGCTTCGATTCCGTTGGTCAGCAACGCATGGCCGCGCTGCATGGCGGCAGCCGTGACAACCTGGAAGTCAGCCCCAACCTGTGGGCCGGTGTAGGTCTGGTGCGCGGCGGTGCCGGCACAGCGTTGGTGGGCGATGGTCCGACCGTGGCCGCCCGCGTGAAGGAATATGCGGACCTGGGCATCGACACGTTCATCTTCTCCGGTTACCCACACCTGGAAGAGTCGTACCGCGTCGCCGAATTACTGTTCCCGCACCTGGACATCGAACGTCCGGAATTGCCGAAAAGCGCCGGTTACGTCAGCCCGTTTGGTGAGATGGTCGCCAACGACATTCTTCCCAAAGCCGCGTCGCAGAACTGAGGCGCGCCATGAAGAAACTTATCCATAGCCTCGCGCCTTGGGCGTTGCCGGTGTTGCTGCTGGCGGTGTGGCAGTTGTCGGTGTCGGCGGGCTGGTTGTCGACACGGATTCTGCCGGCGCCAATCGCCGTCATCGAAGCCGGCGTCAGCCTGGTGCGCAGCGGTGAAATCTGGACTCACCTGGCGATCAGCGGCTGGCGTGCGGCGCTGGGCTTCGCCATCGGTGGCAGCATCGGTCTGACCCTGGGCTTCATCACCGGCCTGTCGAAATGGGGCGAGCACCTGCTCGACAGTTCGGTGCAGATGATCCGCAACGTGCCGCACCTGGCGCTGATTCCACTGGTGATCCTGTGGTTCGGCATCGATGAGTCGGCGAAGATTTTCCTGGTGGCATTGGGCACGTTGTTCCCGATCTACCTCAACACCTATCACGGCATCCGCAACGTTGATCCGGCGCTGGTGGAAATGTCCCGCAGTTATGGTTTGTCCGGTTTCAGCCTGTTCCGTCAGGTGATTCTGCCGGGGGCGCTGCCTTCGATTCTGGTCGGCGTGCGGTTCGCGCTGGGCTTCATGTGGCTGACGTTGATCGTCGCGGAAACCATTTCCGCCAGCTCCGGCATCGGCTACCTGGCGATGAATGCCCGGGAGTTCCTGCAAACCGACGTGGTGGTACTGGCGATTCTTTTGTACGCCGTGCTCGGCAAACTCGCCGACCTCGCGGCCCGTGGACTTGAACGCGTGTGGTTGCGCTGGCACCCGGCCTATCAGGTTGTTAAAGGAGGTGCGGCATGACGGCTCAACAACCTCCACGCCTGCTGCGCGGGATTCCGCTGGTGGTGCGCAAACTGCAAAAAACCTTTGGCTCGCGGCAAGTGCTGCGCGAGATAGATCTGCACATCCCGGCCGGTCAGTTTGTCGCCGTGGTCGGTCGTAGCGGTTGCGGCAAAAGTACCTTGCTGCGCTTGCTCGCCGGTCTCGACAAACCCACGGGCGGTGAATTGCTGGCCGGTTCCGCACCGCTGAGTGAGGCGCGGGAAGACACTCGATTGATGTTCCAGGAAGCACGTTTGCTGCCCTGGAAAAAGGTCATCGACAACGTCGGCCTCGGGCTCAAGGGCAACTGGCGTCCGCAAGCGCTGGAAGCGTTGGAGTCGGTCGGTCTGGCCGACCGCGCCAATGAATGGCCGGCCGCCTTGTCCGGTGGCCAGAAGCAACGTGTGGCCCTGGCCCGCGCGCTGATCCATCAACCGCGGTTGCTGTTGCTGGACGAACCGCTGGGCGCGCTGGATGCACTGACCCGAATTGAAATGCAGCAGCTGATCGAACGGCTCTGGCAGAAGCACGGTTTCACCGTGTTGCTGGTCACCCACGATGTCAGTGAAGCGGTGGCGATTGCCGATCGGGTGATCCTGATCGAAGAGGGCGAAGTCGGCCTCGACCTGCACGTTGAGCTGCCGCGCCCTCGGGTTCGCGGCTCCCATCGGCTGGCGGCGCTGGAAACCGAAGTCCTCAATCGCGTGCTGGCGTTGCCCGGCGAACCGCCGGCACCGGAACCTGTTTCACCATTGCCCACGCAATTGCGTTGGGCTCAATAACTCAAGCCTTATCCAACGACGGGAATCAACATCATGACAATCAAAGCCATCAACGTTCGCAACCAGTTCAAAGGCTCCATCAAGGAAATCGTACTCGGCGACGTGCTGTCCGAAATCGACGTACAGACCGCTTCCGGCATCGTCACCTCGGTGATCACCACTCGCTCGGTGAAAGAGCTGGAACTGGTGGTCGGCAGCGAAGTGATCGCGTTTGTGAAATCCACCGAGGTGTCGATCGCCAAGTTGTAAGCGCGTGCATTGCGCTCAACCCCGAAGGGTGTGAACCCTTCGGGGTTTTTTATGCGCGGGTGTTCAGGGCTCGGGTGCGCAGCGCCAACCGGCGGCGGGCGCGTAGGAGCCGAGTGAAGACAATAGGCGTGGGTCGCTGAATAGCTCGCTTGCGTTTGGATCGATGTCTGCCGGCAACAGTGGCTGGCCGGTCAGCATGGGCAGTGTGGAATAGTCGATGTGCCACGGGGTTTGCCCGGCGTGGTGACGGCCGAAAGAGAGTTCGCAGGCAAGCTGCGGCTGAGCGGTGGCCGAGTCGATGTGTTCGCGCAAATGACCACCGGGTTCCAGCGCGACAACCCGGCTGGCGGCGAACAGAAAGTAGTCACCGGCCAGCACCAGGCAGGCAAATCGCGCCGGATCATCGACCGCCTGCAACCACTGACCGCGACAGGTGCCGCGAGAGTCCGGCAGCCGCTCCCAGATCTCGTAGTAGCTGTCGTCCAGGGCGGTTTCGACCAGGCGCTCGCTGGTTTCGAAATGCATGCGCCCGATGTCTTCTTCGGTGCTGACCGGCTGGTAGTCGAGTTTGCGGTGCCACTGGCAGATGTCGCCATTGACCTCGGTTACGCCGGCGAAGCCTTTTTGCTCGCTCAGGGTCAGCAAGTCAGCGTGACTCAGTTGCTCCAGCGGCAGCGCCGCAAGCGTTGCCGGCGGGATGCGCAGGTCGGCAAACAAACGCGGGGTTTGCAGCCAGTACACGGCTGTTTCGCTGTCGACGCGCCCCGACTGGAATTTGATCAGGCGTCGTTGCCACACGCCAAGGTAGTTGTCTGGAACGTGTGCCATGAACACCTCGTTGCGTTATGCGTCGCGCTTGGACAGGTAGGGCGGCAAATACAGACCCAGATAGGCGTCGAATACCCGCATGCCTTCTTCGGCCATGCGTGGGGTGATCTGTCCGTGTTGTTGCACCGAGCGCGCATAGACGCGGTCGCCGAGTTCCATGGCCAGGGCAAACACATCAACGTCCGTCGGCAATCTCGGCAGCTCGAAGTGGTGGTCGAAGAGTTTGTGCATCAGGTCGCCGAGTTCGATGTCGTGCTGGCGGTCGGCCTGGGTGACTTCGGTCAGCCCGTGCTGGGCAAGAATGAGCTGTCGGGCGGCGGCGTCTTCGCTGTAGATCGCGAGCATGCGTTGTTCCACCATTCGCGACAGATCGCGCCAGCCGTTGAGGGCGTCATGGTCGATGGGCGCTTGCAGGCAGGCACGGAACGCAGCATGGACGTCGGCCGTCAGGGCTTCGAGCAGCGCCGGGACGCTGGCAAAGAAGTGGTAGACGGAGGAGGGCGGGATCTCCGCGCGTTCGGCGACGCTATAGATCGACAGACTGGCCACGCCCTCGGCAGCCAGCAGTGTGCGGGCGGCATCGAGTATCGAATCGATCCGGGCCTGGCTGCGGGCGCGGGGTTTGCGAATGGTGGCGGTGCGCGTCATTGAAGTCTCCTGCGGGGCAGCGGGCATTGTACGAGCAGGGTTTGATGTTGTCTGCCCGGACGCCTTCGCGAGCAAGCCCGCTCCCACATTTGATCTCCAGTGAACATAGTGTTTGTGTACGGCAGAGATCAAATGTGGGAGCGGGCTTGCTCGCGAAGCAGGCGCCTCGGTCCCGTTGAAAAAAAGCCATAAAAAAACGCCGCAGGCCTTTTCAGCCGGCGGCGTTGTTTTTACTGCAACCGCTTAAACGGTATGCAGGTACCAGTTGTACTCGAGGTCGGAGATGGAGTGTTCGAACTCCTCCAGCTCGCTTTCCTTACAGGCCACGAAGATATCGATGTATTTCGGATCGATGTACTTGGCCATGACTTCGCTGTCGTCCAGCTCACGCAATGCATCGCGCAGGTTGTTCGGCAGGCTTTGCTCGTTCTGCTCGTAGGAGTTGCCTTCCACGGGTGCGCCCGGTTCGATCTTGTTGGTCAGGCCGTGGTGCACGCCTGCCAGGACCGAAGCCATCAGCAGGTACGGGTTGGCATCGGCGCCGGCAACGCGGTGTTCCAGACGGACCGCATCGGCGGAACCAGTCGGCACACGCACTGCAACAGTACGGTTGTCCAGACCCCAGCACGGTGCGTTCGGCACGTAGAACTGTGCGCCGAAACGACGGTAGGAGTTGACGTTCGGGCAGAGGAAAGCCATCTGCGCCGGTAGGGTCTCGAGCACACCGCCGATCGCGTGACGCAGTGCGGCGTTCTGCTCGGGATCCTCACTGGCAAAAATGTTTTTGCCGTCTCTATCAAGAATCGAGATATGTACGTGCAGACCGTTGCCCGCCTGGCCCGGATAAGGCTTGGCCATGAAGGTGGTGTCCATTTCATGGTCGTAGGCGATGTTTTTGATCAAACGCTTGAGCAGGACCGCGTAGTCGCAGGCCTTGATCGGGTCGGCCACGTGGTGCAGGTTCACTTCGAACTGCGCCGGGGCACTTTCCTTGACGATCGCGTCGGCAGGGATGCCTTGCTCTTTCGCACCTTCCAGAATGTCCTGGAGGCAGTCGACGTATTCGTCGAGGTCGTCGATCAGGTAAACCTGTGTCGAATGCGGGCGTTTGCCGGAGATTGGCGAGCGAGGTGGTTGTGGGCGACCGTTCACGTTCTCCTGGTCGATCAAGTAGAACTCCAGTTCGAACGCGGCGCAGATGGTCAGACCCATCTCGTCGAACTTGGCAACGACTTGACGCAGGACTTCACGGGGATCCGCGAAGAAAGGTTCACCTTCGAGTTCGTGCATGGTCATTAACAGTTGCGCGGTAGGGCGCTTCTGCCAAGGCTCGTTGCACAGGGTGTCAGGGATTGGATAGCAGATTCGGTCAGCATCGCCGATGTCCAGGCCCAAGCCGGTGCTTTCCACCGTCGAGCCATTGATATCCAGAGCAAATAGAGAGGCCGGCAGGTTGATGCCTTTCTCGTAAACCTTGTGGAGGCTGGTGCGTTCAATGCGCTTGCCGCGCACCACACCATTCATATCCGCAATCAGAAGGTCAACGTACAGAACCTCAGGATGTTCCTTAAGGAACGCGTTCGCTTCGTTAAGCTGAACGGCACGCGGGGGTACCGACATGATGCAACACCTTTGTTGTTAAAAATATCAATCATTGATCTCTTCGGGTTTCAGTCAACCCGAACGGCATGCCGAAGTCAAGCGAGGCCTTTTTTGCCCTAAAAAAGCACCCGTGGGGCTTTTTTGAGGCACTTTGGGGCGTTTTTATGCCTTTGAGCGCTTTAGCGTCTGCGGGCTTGAGCGGGCCGTGTTGTATTTTTTACGGGGGTGTTGTGTAAAAAAATGAACAAGGCTAAGCTCGATTCAAACCCATAACACCAATAATACCGGGGTGCTTCATGTCTCGCCTGCCGTTAATCGGCGTGACCGCCTGCTCTAAGCAGATCGGTCTGCATGCTTATCACATCAGTGGCGACAAGTACGTCCGCGCCGTGGCCTCAGCGGCCAAGGGGCTGCCGGTGATTCTTCCGTCCCTGGCTGATTTGCTGGCACCGTCCGATATTCTGGACGGTCTGGATGGCATCCTCTTTACAGGCTCTCCTTCCAATATAGAACCGTTTCACTATAGCGGCCCAGCCAGCGCACCGGGCACTGCTCATGATTCTGCACGCGATGCCACCACCCTCCCGTTGATCCGCGCTGCAGTCGAGGCCGGTATTCCCGTACTCGGTATTTGCCGCGGCTTCCAGGAAATGAATGTGGCGTTCGGCGGCAGCCTGCATCAAAAAGTCCACGAAGCCGGTCCATTCATGGATCACCGTGAAGACGATAGCCTACCGCTTGAAGGACAGTATGCGCCAAGTCACCCGGTGCACATTCAACCGGGTGGTGTGCTCGCAGGTCTGGGCCTGGCGAGCGAGATACACGTCAATTCGATTCATGGTCAGGGCGTTGAACGTCTGGCGCCGGGTCTTTGCGTCGAGGCCTTGGCTCCCGACGGGTTGATCGAGGCAGTCTCGGTCCCGCAGGGCGAGGGTTTTGCTTTGGGAGTGCAATGGCATCCCGAATGGCAGGTAAGCTCAAACCCGGATTACCTTGCGATCTTTCAGGCATTTGGCGATGCCTGTCGTAAGCGCGCATTACAACGCGACGCCGATGCGTCAAACAACGCCTGACTTATAAGAGTCAGGAAACTCAGCCTAGAGGCATTTATGAGTAACAACCTCGACCAGCTCACCGATTGGTTGAAAGACCACAAGATCACAGAAGTCGAATGCATGATCGCCGACTTGACCGGGATCACCCGGGGCAAGATTTCGCCGACCAACAAGTTCATTGCCGAAAAAGGCATGCGCCTGCCCGAGAGCGTTCTGTTGCAGACCGTGACCGGCGACTATGTCGAAGACGACATCTATTACGAACTGCTCGACCCGGCCGACATCGACATGATCTGCCGCCCCGACCAGAACGCGGTATTCCTGGTGCCCTGGGCCATCGAGCCCACCGCTCAGGTGATCCACGACACCTACGACAAGCAAGGCAACCCGATCGAGCTGTCGCCGCGCAACGTGCTCAAAAAGGTGCTGAAACTCTATTCCGACAAGGGCTGGCAGCCGATCGTGGCGCCAGAAATGGAGTTCTACCTGACCAAGCGCTGCGAAGACCCGGACTTCCCGCTGCAACCGCCGGTTGGCCGATCCGGTCGCCCGGAAACCGGTCGCCAGTCCTTCTCGATTGAAGCGGCAAACGAATTCGATCCATTGTTCGAAGACGTCTACGACTGGTGCGAATTGCAGGAGCTGGACCTCGACACGCTGATCCACGAGGACGGCACGGCGCAGATGGAAATCAACTTCCGTCACGGCGATGCCCTGTCCCTGGCCGACCAGATCCTGGTGTTCAAACGCACCATGCGCGAAGCCGCGCTCAAGCACAACGTGGCAGCCACTTTCATGGCCAAACCCATGACCGGCGAGCCGGGCAGTGCGATGCACTTGCACCAGAGCATCATCGACATCGAGACCGGCAAGAACGTCTTCTCCAATGAAGACGGGACCATGAGCCAGCTGTTCCTGAACCACATCGGTGGTTTGCAGAAACTGATCCCCGAGTTGTTGCCGCTGTTCGCGCCGAACGTGAACTCGTTCCGCCGCTTCCTGCCGGACACCTCGGCACCGGTGAACGTGGAGTGGGGCGAGGAGAACCGCACCGTGGGCCTGCGGGTTCCGGATGCCGGGCCGCAAAACCGTCGGGTGGAAAACCGCCTGCCGGGCGCCGACGCCAACCCGTACCTGGCGATTGCCGCGAGCCTGCTCTGCGGTTACATCGGCATGGTCGAAGGCTTGAACCCGAGTGCGCCGGTGGTGGGCCGTGGCTATGAACGCCGCAACCTGCGCCTGCCACTGACCATCGAAGACGCGCTGGAACGTATGGAACACAGCGCGACTATCGAGAAGTACCTGGGCAAGAAATTCATCACTGGCTACGTCGCGGTCAAGCGGGCCGAGCATGAAAACTTCAAGCGCGTGATCAGTTCGTGGGAGCGGGAATTCCTGCTCTTCGCCGTCTGATGCGCCGGGCTCGGCCGGAAATCGCCGCGCCTTTCACTGAAATCTTAGGAGAATTCGCATGACCAGCAACAACCCGCAAACCCGTGAATGGCAAACCCTGAGCAACGATCACCACCTGGCCCCGTTCAGCGATTTCAAGCAGCTGAAAGAGAAAGGCCCACGGATCATCACCAACGCCAAGGGCGTTTACCTCTGGGACAGCGAAGGCAACAAGATCCTCGACGGTATGGCCGGACTGTGGTGCGTAGCCATCGGCTACGGTCGCGATGAACTGGCCGATGCCGCCAGTAAACAAATGCGCGAACTGCCTTACTACAACCTGTTTTTCCAGACGGCTCACCCGCCGGTGCTGGAACTGGCCAAGGCCATCTCCGACATCGCGCCACAAGGCATGAACCATGTGTTCTTCACCGGTTCCGGCTCTGAAGGCAACGACACCATGCTGCGTATGGTTCGTCACTACTGGGCGATCAAGGGCCAGCCGAAGAAGAAAGTCATCATCAGCCGCAAGAACGGTTATCACGGTTCCACCGTGGCCGGCGCGAGTCTGGGTGGCATGACGTACATGCACGAACAAGGCGACTTGCCGATTCCGGGCATCGTCCACATCGCGCAGCCGTACTGGTTCGCTGAAGGCGGCGAGATGACACCGGAAGAGTTCGGTATCTGGGCGGCCAATCAGCTGGAAGAGAAAATTCTGGAAGTCGGCGTGGACAACGTCGGTGCCTTTATTGCCGAGCCGATCCAGGGTGCCGGCGGCGTGATCATTCCGCCAGACACCTACTGGCCGCGCATCAAGGAAATCCTCGCCAAGTACGACATCCTGTTCGTGGCTGACGAAGTGATCTGTGGTTTCGGCCGTACCGGTGAGTGGTTCGGTAGCGATTTCTACGACCTCAAACCCGACATGATGACCATCGCCAAAGGCCTGACGTCCGGCTACATCCCTATGGGTGGCCTGATCGTGCGTGACGAAGTGGTTGCGGTGCTCAATGAAGGTGGCGATTTCAACCACGGTTTCACCTATTCCGGGCACCCGGTGGCTGCTGCGGTGGCACTGGAGAACATCCGCATCTTGCGCGAAGAAAAAATTATCGAGCGCGTTCATGCAGAAACGGCACCCTATTTGCAAAAGCGTCTAAGGGAACTGAACGATCACCCGCTGGTGGGGGAAGTGCGTGGGGTGGGTTTGCTGGGGGCGATCGAGCTGGTGCAGGACAAAGCCACTCGCAAGCGTTACGAAGGTAAGGGCGCCGGCATGATTTGCCGCACGTTCTGCTTCGAAAACGGCCTGATCATGCGCGCCGTCGGCGACACCATGATCATCGCTCCGCCACTGGTGATTACACCGGCTGAAATCGATGAGTTGGTGACCAAGGCACGCAAGTGTCTGGACCTGACCCTCAGTGCATTGCAGGGCTAAGTGCTAGGCTCTGAGCGGGGTGTGAAGTTCGCATTTCGCTCAGAGCAAACGAAGGATAGGTCTTTCCTTGAAAGCCTGCCTTGGATCTTGCCAGACTACCGGTTGTTTTAGTTGCCCAGGAATAGGCCGCTGGCTCTTGGTTAACAAGAACGTGGTTAAAAAGAAAAATTGGAGCATTACGCATGAAGGCATTAGGTATGAAGATAGCTGGCAAGACCCTCCTCGCCATGTCCCTGATGGGCGTGATGGCGGGCGCAGTTCAGGCGGACGACAAGGTTCTTCACGTGTACAACTGGTCCGATTACATCGCACCGGATACCGTCAAGAAGTTCGAAGCCGAGTCGGGGATCAAGGTTGTTTACGACGTATTCGACAGTAACGAAACCCTGGAAGCCAAGTTGCTGGCAGGCAAGTCCGGCTACGACATCGTCGTACCGTCGAACAACTTCCTGGCCAAGCAGATCAAGGCCGGCGTTTACCAGAAGCTGGACAAGTCCAAGCTGCCTAACTGGAAAAACCTGAACCCTGACCTGCTCAAAGCGGTATCGGTGAGTGACCCGGGCAACGAACACGCTTTCCCGTACATGTGGGGTTCGATCGGTATCGGCTTCAACGCCGAGAAGGTCAAGGCAGCACTGGGTGCCGATGCGCCAACCAATTCCTGGGATCTGATCTTCAAACCTGAAAACGCCGCCAAGTTGAAGTCGTGCGGTATCAGTGTCCTGGACTCGCCAACCGAGATGATTCCGGTGGCGTTGCACTACCTGGGCTATCCAACCGACAGCCAGGACAAAAAACAACTGGCTGAAGCCGAAGCGCTGTTCCTGAAAGTCCGCCCTTCGATCGCCTACTTCCACTCGTCCAAGTACATCTCCGACCTGGCCAACGGCAACATCTGCGTAGCCGTGGGTTATTCGGGCGACATCTACCAGGCCAAGACCCGCGCGGCTGAAGCCGGTGACAAGGTGAAAGTCAGCTACAACATTCCGAAAGAAGGTGCGGGCAGCTTCTACGACATGGTCGCCATCCCTAAAGATGCCGAAAACGTCGAAGGCGCCTACAAGTTCATGACCTTCCTGCAGAAGCCGGAAATCATGGCTGAAATCACCAACGCCGTACGCTTCCCGAACGGTAACGCGGCAGCCACCGCATTGGTCGATAAAGACATCACCGCCGACCCAGGCATCTACCCGCCGGCAGACGTGCTGGCCAAGCTGTACGCGATTGCCGACTTGCCGGCCGCGACCCAGCGGATCCTGACTCGCAGCTGGACCAAGATCAAATCCGGTAAGTAAGTAAAACCCTGTAGCAGCTGCCGAAGGCTGCGTTGAGGTCCGAAGGACCTCCGCTTTTCGACAGCACAACTGCTTCGCAGTTGAACGCAGCCTGCGGCAGCTGCTACAGGTATCTGTATAAAAGTTTTGCTGGAACGGTTTTTCGAGGGTAAGTTGCGCGCCGGTTTTGTTGCCAGGCAGCCATGGCTGTCATGTAACGCTGGGCAACTTGGGCCCAAGTAATTTTAGAGGACCTCCACGTGCCAATTTTTTCTTTGTTGCGCAATGCGCTGCTCATCGGTGCCGGGCTGACGCTTGCCGTTAGTGTCCAGGCCGCTGGCACTGTGCATATTTATAACTGGTCGGACTACATCGGTTCGACGACCCTGGCAGACTTCCAGAAAGAGACCGGCATCAAACCGGTTTATGACGTTTTCGATTCTAACGAAACCCTGGAAGGCAAGTTGCTGGCCGGGCGTACCGGTTATGACGTGGTCGTGCCGTCCAACCACTTCCTTGGCAAGCAGATCAAGGCGGGCGCTTTCCAGAAGCTCGACAAGTCCAAGCTCACCAACTATGCCAACCTCGACCCGGTGCTGCTCAAGCGCCTGGAGCAAAACGATCCGGGTAACCAGTACGCCGTTCCCTACCTATGGGGTACCAACGGCATCGGTTACAACGTTGACAAGGTCAAGGCTGTACTGGGGCTCGACAAGATCGATTCCTGGGATGTGGTGTTCGAGCCGGAAAACATCAAGAAACTGCACAGCTGCGGCGTGGCGTTCCTCGACTCCGCCGATGAAATGATGCCCACGGTCCTCAACTACATGGGCCTGAACGCCAACAGCACCAACCCCGAAGACTACAAAAAGGCCGAAGCCAAGTTGCTGGCGGTGCGGCCTTATGTGACCTATTTCCACTCGTCCAAATACATCGCGGACCTGGCCAACGGCGATATCTGCGTCGCGATCGGCTTTTCCGGCGACATGTTCCAGGCCAAGGCCCGCGCGGCTGAAGCCGGCAAAGGCATGAACATCGCCTACTCGATTCCGAAAGAGGGCGGCGCGCTCTGGTTCGACATGTTGGCGATCCCCAAAGATGCGGCCAACGTCAAGGAAGCCCATGCCTTCATCAACTATTTGCTGAAACCTGAGGTGATCGCCCAGGTCAGTGATTACGTGGGTTACGCCAACCCTAACCCAGGGTCGGACAAGCTGATGGAACAATCCATTCGCACCGACAAATCGGTTTATCCACCGCAAGCCGTCCTCGACAAGACTTACGTGTCTATCGAGTTACCACCAAACATTCAACGTTTGATGACCCGCAGCTGGACCAAGGTCAAGTCGGGTAAATAGCTACAAGGCTCAAACTATCCAAAGTTCGCTCGCCTCGGGCGAACTGCAAATTTTGTTGGGAGTTTCGTAAATGGCAGTTGCCTCCGGCGCCTATAAGAAAGCCCTCGAGGGCGACCAGTCACCTAAACAGGTGTTGGTCAAAATCGACCGGGTCACGAAGAAGTTCGACGAGACGATTGCCGTGGACGATGTGTCCCTGGAAATCAAGAAAGGCGAGATTTTCGCCCTGCTCGGCGGTTCGGGATCGGGTAAATCCACGTTGCTGCGCATGCTCGCAGGCTTCGAACGGCCCACGGAGGGGCGCATTTTCCTCGATGGCGAAGACATCACCGACATGCCGCCGTACGAGCGGCCGATCAACATGATGTTCCAGTCCTACGCCTTGTTCCCGCACATGACCGTGGCGCAGAACATCGCCTTCGGCCTCAAGCAGGACAAGATTCCCGCCGCTGAAGTCGATGCGCGCGTGGCCGACATGCTCAAGCTGGTACAGATGAGCCAGTACGCCAAACGCAAGCCGCATCAGTTGTCCGGTGGCCAGCGTCAGCGTGTGGCCCTGGCGCGTTCGTTGGCCAAGCGACCGAAGCTGTTGCTGCTCGACGAACCGATGGGTGCTCTGGACAAGAAGCTGCGTTCGCAAATGCAGCTTGAGCTTGTCGAGATCATCGAGCGGGTCGGTGTAACCTGCGTCATGGTGACCCACGACCAGGAAGAGGCCATGACCATGGCCGAGCGCATCGCGATCATGCACCTGGGCTGGATCGCCCAGATCGGCAGCCCGATCGACATCTACGAAACCCCGACCAGCCGTCTGGTCTGCGAGTTCATCGGCAACGTCAACATCTTCGACGGTGAAGTGATCGACGACGCCGAAGGCCACGCGACCATCACCTGCAAGGACCTGGACCGCCAGATTTACGTGGGCCACGGCATCAGCACGTCGGTGCAGGACAAATCCGTGACCTACGCGATCCGTCCGGAAAAACTGCTGGTGACGCCGACCATGCCGACCTGCGAATACAACTGGTCCAGCGGCAAGGTGCACGACATCGCCTACCTCGGTGGCCACTCGGTGTTCTACGTCGAACTGCCGAGCGGCAAGATCGTCCAGTCTTTCGTCGCCAACGCCGAGCGCCGTGGCCAGCGCCCAACCTGGGGTGACCAGGTGTACGTGTACTGGGAAGACGACAGCGGCGTGGTACTTCGCTCATGAACATGCGCAAACTCAAACGCCGCCTCAATCGAATAATTCCCGGTGGCCGTCAGCTGGTCATCGGGGTTCCGTTCATTTGGCTGTTCATGTTCTTCATGTTGCCGTTCTTCATCGTTCTGAAGATCAGCTTCGCCGAAGCCGACGTGGCCATTCCGCCGTACACCGAGATCTACAGCTACCTCGACCAAAAAGTGCAGTTGCTGCTTAACCTGAGCAACTACGCGATGCTGGCCGGCGACGAGTTGTACATCGCCGCCTACCTCGGCTCATTGAAGATGGCGCTGATCAGCACCGTCCTCTGTTTGCTGATCGGCTACCCGATGGCCTACGCCATTGCCAGTGCCCGCAAAGAGATGCAAACGGTGCTGGTGCTGCTGATCATGATGCCGACCTGGACCGCGATCCTGATCCGCGTTTACGCGTGGATGGGCATCCTCAGCAACAACGGTCTGTTGAACGGCTTTTTGATGAGCATGGGCTGGATCAGCGAGCCGCTGCAGATCCTCAACACCAACCTGGCCGTGTACATCGGCGTGGTGTATTCGTACCTGCCGTTCATGATCCTGCCGCTCTATGCCAACCTGGTGAAGCACGATGCCAGTTTGCTGGAAGCCGCATCGGACCTGGGTTCGAGCACCTTCAACAGTTTCTGGAAAATCACCATTCCACTGTCCAAGAACGGCATCGTCGCGGGCTGCATGCTGGTGTTCATTCCGGTGGTGGGCGAGTTCGTGATCCCGGAACTGCTCGGCGGTCCGGAAACCCTGATGATCGGTAAAGTGCTCTGGCAAGAGTTCTTCAACAACCGTGACTGGCCGGTGGCGTCCGCCCTGGCGGTGGTGATGCTGGCGATCCTGATTGTGCCGATCATCCTGTTCAACCGTAGTCAGGCCAAAGAAATGGAGGGTAAAGAATGAAGCGCTTCCGTTTCTCAAGTTTGATGCTGGTGCTGGGTTTGCTGTTCATCTACGCGCCGATGCTGATCCTGGTGATCTACTCGTTCAACGCCTCCAAACTGGTGACGGTGTGGGGTGGCTGGTCGATCAAGTGGTACGTCGGCTTGATGGACAACACTCAACTGATGGGCTCGGTGGTGCGCTCGCTGGAAATCGCCTGCTACACGGCGGTGGCGGCGGTGGCGCTGGGTACATTGGCCGCGTTCGTCCTGACCCGTATCACTCGCTTCAAAGGTCGCACGCTGTTCGGTGGCCTGGTCACCGCGCCGCTGGTGATGCCCGAAGTGATCACCGGTCTGTCGCTGTTGCTGCTGTTCGTGGCCATGGCGCAGATGATCGGTTGGCCGCAGGAGCGCGGCATCATCACCATCTGGATCGCCCACACTACGTTCTGTGCGGCGTATGTGGCGGTGGTGGTGTCGGCGCGTTTGCGTGAGCTGGACCTGTCCATCGAAGAAGCGGCCATGGACCTCGGTGCGCGGCCGTGGAAGGTGTTCTTCCTGATCACCATCCCGATGATCGCGCCATCGTTGGGGGCCGGCGGCATGATGTCGTTTGCCCTGTCGCTGGATGACCTGGTGTTGGCGAGCTTCGTGTCCGGTCCGGGTTCCACGACCTTGCCGATGGAAGTGTTCTCGGCGGTGCGTCTGGGCGTGAAACCCGAGATCAACGCCGTGGCCAGTCTGATTTTGCTGGCGGTATCGCTGATGACGTTCCTGGTCTGGTTCTTCAGCCGTCGTGCCGAAGAAAGTCGCAAACGTGCGATTCAGCAGGCGATCGAAGAAGGCGCTGCCGACTCCTGGAAACAACCGGACGTACGTCGCGCCCAGGCTCCGGAAGCGGCTTAAAGCGTTGGCCACAATTACGTGGTCAACCCCGATCAAAATGTGGGAGCGGGCTTGCTCGCGAAAGCGGTGTGTCAGTCGACATCTCTATCGACTGAAACGGCCTCTTCGCGAGCAAGCCCGCTCCCACATTTGGTTTAGGACATCCAGAGGGATTTGCGGATGATCTCGACGAAGTTCATCGGTTTGAAACCCGGCTCGCTGTCGACCAACACATCCGCGTTTACAGTGCCGAACGTGGTGTCCGGTTTGTGCTTGAAGCCATTGGCAAACGCACACAGGATGCACTCCTTGAACCCTTCGCCACGCGGGTGGGCATGCACGACTTCTTCGCGTTGCGCGCTGGGGAACGCTGCGTAGTCGATACCCAACACATCCATTTCAACGCCAGCAGTCACCATCGCCACGTTAGGCCGCAGGTGTTGCGGCACCCCCGGTGTGGTGTGCAGAGCAATCGACAACCAGACCTGTTCGATATCATCGTCGGACAAACCGTAAGGCTTGAGGAATGCTTTGGCAGCGTTGGCGCTATCAACTTCGAAGCGCTCGTCGTCAGTGCGATGACCTTCCACCAGACCCAAGTCATGGAACATAGCGCCGACGTACAACAGTTCGGGGTTGTAGGCCAGTTGCTTGCGTTCACCGCTCAATGCGCCGAACAGAAACACGCGACGCGAGTGGTGATACAGCAGGTCTGATTCGACGTCGCGAATGTATTCCGTGGTGGCCTTGGCCAACGCGCTGTCGGGGATTTTGATACCGGCAATGGTGCTGCTCATGGTGCTGTCCTCGTGGGGAACGCGGTGGCGGCGCTGATGGGTTCAGTCTGTCCGCGCACCCGAAACCGGACAATCGATCCATGGCTGCGATCCCGGCCAATGAGCATGCATATCGCGCCAACCTCGCTTGTTGGGCGAGGATTGGCTAGGGTTGATAGTGATCAGCCAGAAAAGATCGCAGCCTTCGGCAGCTCCTACATGGAAACGGCGCGCACCTGTAGGAGCTGCCGAAGGCTGCGATCTTTTTCACATTCAAGGTGATTTCCTGTCATGCAGAAAACCGTTGCCATCGTGGTCTTCGCCGGCGTTCAGTCCCTGGACGTCACCGGTCCCATGGATGTGTTTTGCGAAGCCAATCGTTTCCTTGAGCCGCCAGATCACTATCGACTGGAGGTGATCGGCGTCGAGCGCGGGGTGATGCCGTGTTCCAACGGTTTGGCACTCAATGCCCATCGGCATTTCAGCGAAGCGCTGGAGGCCTATGACTTGCTGCTGGTGGCCGGTGGGCCGCAGTTACCGTTCATGGATTTCGGTGCGGCATTCGATGCCTGGCTGCGCGATGCCTGCGCGCTGGCGCAACGCTTTGGCTCGATCTGCAACGGCGCGTTCATGCTCGCCCGGGCCGGATTGCTGGAAGGGCGAACGGTCACCACCCACTGGGGCGACGCCGCGGCGCTGGCGCAGTTGTGCCCGTCGACTCAGGTCGAGGCGGATCGCCTTTACGTGGAGGACGGCGAGCTCTACACCTCGGCGGGTGTCACGGCGGGGATTGATCTGTCGCTGTACTTGCTGGCCAGGGATCACGGGCCGGAAGTAGCGCTGAGTGTGGCAAAGCGGCTGGTGGTGTTCACTCAACGCTCCGGCGGGCAGTCACAGTTCAGCCCATTCCTCACGCCTCACGCCGAACCCACTTCTGCCGTGGCACTGGTGCAGCTCTACGTGTTGGCCAACCTGACGGGCGACCTGACGATTTCCGACCTGGCCAACGCCGCCAACATGAGTGCCCGCAACTTTTCCAGGGTGTTTACCAAAGTGGCAAAAATCACCCCGGCGGAATTCGTCGAACGGGCCAGGGTCGATGCGGCGCGGGTGCTGCTTGAAAGCACTCAATCGCCGCTGAAGACCGTGGCTTATCAGTGCGGATTTCGCGATGCCCAGCACATGCGCAGTGTGTTTAATCGCAGGCTGGGCGTGACGCCGCAGCAGTTCAGGCTGAACTTTGCGGCGATGGTTTGAGCAGACATTGTTGTTGCCTTTCAGGGCCTCTTCGCGAGCAAGCTCGCTCCCACATTAGACCGAGTCTGTCTGGACAACTCAGTCAACTGTGGGAGCGAGCTTGCTCGCGATGGCGGCGGAACAGCCAATAATTTTTCGGCCTATTGCACAGCCCGCGCTGGCAATAGCTTCAACGTACTACGCGTGTTGGCCGTGACTTCTTCATCATTGAGATGCGCCTGGTAGTAAATCCCTTCGATATACGCCTCAGCCTGATCGTCATAGTGGCTGTCGAACGGTACGCCACTCTGGCCAACCGGGTTGACGGTCAGGCTGTGGGTCGGGTCGGCGAAGTCGATCAGGCGGCGGGTCGAAGGACCATAAGTTACTGGCCACGGCGCCGGGCCGATTTTGGCCGAGAGGTTGTTCGGCACTTCGTGAGTGCCGGGTGCCGCGAACGGGCCGACATTGAAGATCCGGTCCAGCGGCTTTTGCTGCCCCAGCGGATGGCCATGGGTCAGCGTGTGCGCCTTGCCCCACTGCCATTGCGCGAAATCGCCGCCGAGGGTGGTTTTGAGATGAGCAATGCTCGCCTGCCACGCAACCTTGACCGTATCGGCGCGGGTTTCCATGCCGAGGGTGTTGCGGTTGTCCCACCACGGCGAATCGGCAGTCTCGGCCAGTCGTGGCAGTGCAGAATCGATCACCCGCGTCGACAGCAAAGTCTCGAAGAAGTCATTGCCCAGTTCATCGTGCATCGTCGCGTCAGCCAGGTTGAACAGGAACTGGTTGAACAGCGTGGCGCTGGTGGAATCGAGCGGGTAGTCGCCTTTCCACTGGGCCAATTGCTCAACCAGTTTGAGTTCGGCGGGATCGCTCACCACTTCACGCAGTACGGGCAACAACGGCGCGAGCAAGCGCGGGCCGTAAGCGGTGGTGGTGCCCAGTTGCAGCTTCTGGCTGGCGTCGAGATCCCACTTGATAGTCTTGTCGCTGAGCTGGCGATTGAGCTGCTGACCTCGATCGGCCAGGTTGTAGTAACCGGGAATCTCCATGCCGGTCGGCGACACCGGCTGGAAGTTGGCCGAGACGATGTAACCGCGTGCCGGGTTCTCTTCCTGTGGGTTGGCGCTGAACGGGTAAAAACCTTCCTTGTCCGCGTCGGCGGTGCTGCCATCGAGGATGAACCCCGGACGCACACCCGCCGGACGTTTTGGCAGTTGCGCCGCTGCCCACCAGCCGATGTCGCCCTTGGCGTTGGCCCAGACGATGTTCAGGCCCGGCGCCTGGATCTTTGCGCAGGCACTGCGCGCCTTGGCCAGGGTGTCGGCGCGGTTGAGCTGGTAGAAGCCCTCAAGGATCGGATTCTGGCTTTCGAGAAAACCCCACCACATGGCGATCGGCGTTTTACCGACGCCGCTGCCCAGCGCATCGTTGACGATCGGACCGTGGGGCGACTGGCGCAGCACCAGTGTCACCGGTGCCTGGCCCTTGACCGCGATCTGCTGTTCGCTGGTCACCATGTCCACCCACTTGCCGCGATACCAGACCTGATTGGGATTGTCCGGGTTGACCTTCTCAGTGATCAGATCGAGGTCGTCGTTCTGGAACATGGTGATGCTCCAGCCGAAGTCGCGGTTCATCCCGAGAGAGGCGAACGGCATCAATGCCTGATAGTGGCCGTAGAGCTCGAAGCCCGGCGCCGAGAGCTGCGCTTCATACCACACCGACGGCGCGGAAAAACGGATATGCGGGTCGCCGGCCAACAGCGGTTTGCCGCTTTTGGTCCGACTGCCGGAGACAGCCCAGGCGTTGCTGCCCTCGAACTGCGGCAAGCCGTTGTCGGCCAGTGCCTGTTCGCTGAGGCGGGCGAGGGCGTTGAGGTCTTTCCAGTCGGTACTGGCGAGGGGCGGCATGGCACCGCTGCGGTTTTTCGCCAGCACGCCCTTGGGCTGCCAGTCGAGATCGAAGACGTTCAGGTAGTTGGCGCCCAACTGATCGCGCACGTAGGTCAGCAACGGTTCGGTGCGAAACGCTGCGGCAAAACTGTAGGCCATGTAACCGGTGATGCTGATGGTGTCCTGGGCGGTGAAGGGCCGTTTGGGAATGCCCAGTACATCAAACTCCGCAGGTTTTGGATGGCTGTCCTGATACTGGTTGATGCCATCCAGATAGGCTTGCATGGCGATAAAGGCCGGCGACTGTTTGTCCATGTTCGCCAGGTAGGTGTCGGCGCGTTCGCGAATGCGCAGGCTGCGCATCAGCTTATCGGTGTTGAGAAGTTTCGGGCCCAGTACCTCGGCCAGCTCGCCACGGGCGAGGCGACGCAGGGCTTCCATCTGAAACAGCCGATCCTGGGCGTGGATGTAGCCGAGGGCGCGGTACAGGTCGGTTTCGTTCTCGGCGCGAATGTGCGGGATGCCGCGCTCGTCGTAACGCACAGTGACCGAACCTTGCAGGTGTTGCAGCTCCACCATGCCCTGACGTGTCGGCTGCTTGCTGTAGACGTACCAGCCTGCACCTGCGGCGAGCGCAACAATCAGCAGGGCGAGAACGGTCAGGCTACGTTTCATGGTGATTCCTTGTTGTTATCAGTGGCAGCAGTTCCCTGGCGCCACTGTTTAACACGGCTTGCCGACATGGCCATCGCACTTAGGAGGGATTCGCGTCTCCTGTCAGCCTTACTTCGCGGCGTCGACAGGCCACGGGCAGTAACAACCCACGGCCAGTGTGTGCGTGGCATTCACCGCGCGGCCTTCGTTCAACGCTTGCAGAATCGGTTCGATAAAGCTGTTACTCGAATTGCAGGTCAGGCCTTCGCTGTACGGGCCGAAATACGCCAGTTTGCCGCTGCGATCCCAGATCGCCACGGCCGGGCTGGCGGGGATCTGTTCGGAGCCTGGCAGGACGGCGATGCTTTTCAGGCTGCTTATGGTGCTCGGTAACTGACCGTGGCTGCCAGGCTTTTGTACCGCATAAAACTCCACGCCTTGCGGTACATAATGCTCAACCAGTTCGCTCAGGTGTTGTTGATTACCAACGTTGCACGGGCAGGCCGGGTCCCAGAAGTGCACGAGGCGGATGGCGCCGGGGCCGGCGAGGTTGTCGGGCAGGCGCAGCGGGTCGCCGGAGAACACCGCGGTGTGCTCGCTGAACGCTCGCAGGTAGCGTCCCTGAAACCAGTCGTAAGCAGCCCACAGCACGCCGGCACACACGAGGGCGAGCAGGCTGGCAAGCAGTGTGGCGCGGTAGGGCGAGCGCATGGATTTCAGTCCTCGAAGGTGCGCTAGCTTGCCATGCTTGCCCCAACAGATGAATATCGCAGGCCCATAAAGTCCGTTTCGCGTTCTGGAATTGCTCATGTCTGCCACTTTCGACTCCGATCATCTGCGTGCCAGGCTGCGGCCGCTGGCCGACTGGCAGCCGCTGTCGGTAGAAGCGCTGGCTTACCAGCGCTTCTACGGGCTGGACTTTGCGGGGCGTAACCTGCGCAGTGGCCTTGGTCGTTTCGACGTCGATGGTTATGAAGTGGTCAGCCAGGTCTGGTGGCCCGAGCAGGCGAAGGCGACGCTGTTTTTGTTCCACGGTTTTTACGATCACACCGGGCTTTACCGGCATGTGATCGAATGGGCGCTGGATCAGAATTTTGCGGTGATTGCCTGCGACCTGCCGGGACACGGGCTGTCCAGTGGCGAACGGGCCAGCATCAAGGATTTCACTGAGTATCAGGACACGCTGCAAGGATTGTTCACCGAAGCACAATCCCTCGATCTGCCGCAGCCGTGGCACCTGTGCGGGCAAAGCACTGGCGGCGCGATCGTGATCGATCATGTACTCAATCAGGGCGCCAGCAGTCCGGCCCAGGGCCAGGTCATTCTGCTGTCGCCGTTGGTAAGGCCGCGGGCCTGGGGTTGGTCGCAACTCAGCTATTACCTGCTCAAGCCTTTCGTCAAAGCCATCGCCCGGCGCTTCAGCGAGAACTCCAACGACCCGGATTTTCTACCCTTCCTGCAAGCGGACCCGTTGCAGCCGCTCCGTTTGCCGACCGCCTGGGTCGGTGCGCTGGCGCGCTGGATCAAACGCATCGAAGCCGCACCGGACAGCAAGCGGCGACCGCTGATTGTGCAGGGGCAGGCGGACATGACCGTGGATTGGGAGCATAACCTTGAAGTGTTGCGGGGCAAGTTCGATCGGCCGCAGGTGCTGATGTTGCCTGAGGCGCGGCATCACCTGGCGAATGAGACGCTGGCGTTGCGGCGGGAGTATTTCGGGTTTTTGACGAAGCGGATCAAGGGTCGGAATCTTTAGCGTCTGTCATGGCCTCATCGCGAGCAAGCTCGCTCCCACATTAGACCGAGTACGTCTGAACAACTCGGTCACTGTGGGAGCGAGCTTGCTCGCGATAGCGATTTATCAGGCGCTAAAAATTACTGGCGAAGCGTTGAAGTATCCTGCCCCACCGCCAACCCCGCGCGAATCGCCGCCAATGCTGCCTGGTAATAAGCCTTGCCCTCGGTGGACTCGGCGAAGGTCGCGAACTCTTCCAGTTCTTCATCCGACAGGTCGCGATAGACATACAACAGCGTGTTGTTCAGGTCGTTGCCGATCTGGTCCATCAAGCGCTGACGCTGACCATTCAACATGCCTTGAGCCTGACCACCGCCGAGCAGGCCGGGGATCATCGAGCTGAGGCTGTCGGCCGCGACGCCGGCAATCGCCAGGCTGACTTCCGCGCCAGCCTCTCGGGCGGGCAGGGCCTGGGCCAGATGGCCGATGATCAGCATGCGGCTGTCGCTGGCCTGGATCTTGGGTAAACCCTTGGCGTTTTTTGCCAACTGATCGCGACGGGTCGCGAGCAATTCGGCGGCCACGATTTTCTTGCCCAAGGGTGACTGAAAGAACGTCAGCGCAGGTTTCGGATCGGCGAGGGTCTTGCGCAATTGCGCTTCGGCGCGCTGGTCGACGGCCTGGGGGGCAAAGCGCTGATTGCTGTTATTCACCAGCGCCTGGAACACTGCCGGCGGCAGACTGTTCTGGTACCGCTGCTGAGCCGCCGAGAGAGCGTCGTTGAAATGCGCGCGTTGTTCTGGCCAACCGGCGACCTTGTACAACTGGTCGTGGCCGTCTGCCCAAGCGGGCAATACACAGAACATCAACAGTGAAAAAAGCAAACGGCGCATAGGGACTCCTGTCAGCAGGCGACTATTCTCCGTGTGGCATTCGTCCTTGTCGAGAATTCGTATCAACCCGCTGCGCGGCTCTGTCGGATTTTCAGGCACAGGAATACTATGCGCGGCATGCGAATACCCTCTGATCACCCGCTGCTGTTACGTATCGTCGACGACCTGGCTGAGCACGGCTGGTCGCAGCAGAATATTTTCCTTCCTCTGGGTCTGACCCGGGAACTGGCGGCCGAGTGCCGTAAACGTGCTGCCGAGGGCGAATTGGCCCCGGCCGCCGTGGGGCGCGGGTCGACATCCGAGATTCGCGAGGGGATTCGCGGCGACCATATCCAGTGGATCGAGCCCGGCCAGGCGTTGGCGTGCGACAGCTATCTGGATTTGATGGACAGCCTGCGCGAAGCGATGAATCGTGGTTTGTTTCTGGGCCTGGAAGATTTCGAAAGCCATTTCGCGCTGTACCCGCCCGGTGCTTTTTACCTCAAGCATGTCGACCGTTTTCGTGATGACGACCGGCGCATGGTGTCGGCGGTGGTCTATCTCAACGACGCCTGGCTGCCTGAGCACGGCGGTCAGTTGCGCATGTCCCTGGATGAAAGCGTCGAACATGATGTGGTGCCCACAGGTGGATGCCTGGTGGTGTTCCTGTCGGGTGAAGTGCCCCACGAAGTCCTGCCCGCGACCCGCGATCGTCTGTCGTTGACCGGCTGGTTCCGGCGTCGTGGTAACGAGCCGTTCTGATCATGCAAAAAATTCTGGTAAGCCGCTGTCTGCTGGGCCACCGCGTACGTTATGACGGCGGGGCGAGTGGGCCGTTCGATCAGCTTCAACAGTGGCTTGATGAAGGTCGGGTGGTGCCGTTGTGTCCAGAGGTTGCCGGTGGCTTGCCGACGCCACGGGCGGCGGCGGAAATTCCGGGTGGGCAGGGTGGTGAAGTGCTTGATGGCCACGCATCAGTGATCACCACCGAGGGCGAGGACGTCAGCGCCGAGTTTCTCTCGGGGGCTTATCAGGCGTTGGAACTGGTGCAAAAGCACGGCATCCGCATTGCCGTACTCAAGGCCAACAGCCCGTCTTGCGGGAATCTGTTGACCTATGACGGGACGTTCAGTGGAGTGAAGGTCAGTGGTGAAGGCGTGACTGCGGCGTTGCTCAGGCGCCATGGCGTGCAAGTCTTCAGTGAGCTGGAGTTGCCGCAAGCGGCGGCAGTCCTGGCAACCCTGACCTAACGCCCTACACAAAACCACTGTGGGAGCGGGCTTGCTCGCGAAAGCGTTGAATCAGACAACATTCATTTGACTGACACACCGCTTTCGCGAGCAAGCCCGCTCTCACATTGGATCTCCATGAATTGATCTATTTCCAGAACATCAGGGTTTCGGCGCCACACTCGTATCCGTCCCGAACCACTTCTGCGACAACGTCTCCAATCGCCCATCCGCCTTGATCCGCTGCAGCGCGTTTTCCAGGCTGGCATGAAACGCCGGGTTACCTTTCTGAAACGGAATCGCCAGGCTCACTGCCGGGCCAGCCTTCGGCTTCTCTTCCGTCAGCGACTGCACCAGCAGCATCGAGCGCGGTTGCTCTTCCTTCTGCGCGATCAATTGCGCATCGGTGTGAATGTAAGGTTCGCTGAAGTCGAAACGATCCTTGAGGTCCGGGGTCACTGCTATGTGGTTGATGGCGACGTCGTACTTGCCGGTTTCAACACCTTGCAGCAGATCGCTGGAATCGGTAATGACGAAGTCGGCCCGTACATCCAGTTCGTTGGCCAGCAGTTGGCCCAATTCGACCTCGAAGCCCGTTAGATTGCCATCGTCCTTGAAATTGAACGGCGGTGTATTAGCCTCAAGAGCGATGCGCAATTCGCCACGGTCGTTTACATCGTCAATCAGTTCGGCATGAGCCAAAGGGCTCAGAAGGGGTAGCAGGCAGATCAGGCCAGGCAAAAAACGCATGGTCACTCCTTTGAATTCATTATCGCGATGCTCTGGTTCAGGCTCGCTTTGCTATGGTTGTCGAGAGCCTTCGACAACGAATGGCCGTGAAGTTGTCATGGCCACGCGGATTTTACGAAAAAACTGGAGAAGAGAATGAAAACCTTTATGTCACGAGCAGCATTGGCTGGCCTGTTGATGGGTGCTTCGATGCTGGCAACGGCTGCGACTCCGGCCCCCAAGGGTGCAGAAGTGTCCATCGTTTCTCCTGCGGACGGAGCTACGGTTCCGCAAACCGTCGTCGTCAAGTTCGCTGTCGAGAACATGGCGCTGGCGCCTGCGGGCGATGTCACCAAGAACACCGGCCATCACCACTTGCTGATCGATGTCGATAAACTGCCGGCCGCCGGTGCGCCGATTCCTAACGATGCCAACCACCTGCATTTCGGCAAGGCGCAGACCCAGGCTGAAGTAAAGCTGACGCCGGGCAAACACACCTTGCAGCTGGAGCTGGGAGATAGCGGCCACATGCCGTTCGATCCGCCGATCGTGTCGGAGAAAATCACCGTCAACGTTAAGTAACCTGCTCGGAATAAAGAACCGCGCCCATGAAAAAGGAGCCCCCAAGGGCTCCTTTTTTTGTCACTCAAGTCACTATCAGAACAACACGCGGCAACGAATGGTGCCGTTGATGTGCTGCAGCTTCTCTTGCGCCATTTCCGAGTACTCGGCGTCGACGTCGATCACGACGTAGCCGACTTTCTCGTTGGTCTGCAGGAACTGACCGGAAATGTTGATGCCGTTTTCGGCGAAGACCTTGTTGATCTCGCTCATCACACCCGGAATGTTCTCGTGGATGTGCAGCAGGCGATGCTTGCCAGGGTGAGCCGGCAGGGCCACTTCCGGGAAGTTGACCGAGGACACCGACGTACCGTTGTCGCTGTACTTGACCAGTTTTTCTGCCACTTCCAGACCGATGTTGGCTTGCGCTTCAGCGGTAGAACCGCCGATGTGCGGGGTCAGGATCACGTTGTCCAGGCCACGCAGCGGGCTTTCGAACTCTTCGTCGTTGGAGCGAGGCTCCACCGGGAAGACGTCGATGGCCGCGCCGATCAGGTGCTTGTCCTTGATCGCGTCCGCCAGCGCTTGCAGTTCAACTACAGTGCCGCGCGCCGCGTTGATCAGAATGCCGCCCTTCTTGATCGCACGGATTTCTTTCTCGCCGATCATCCACTGGGTCGCAGCGGTTTCCGGAACGTGCAGGGTGACGATGTCGGACATGCCCAGCAGCTCGGTCAGGTTGCCGACTTGAGTCGCGTTGCCCAATGGCAGCTTGGTCACGGTGTCGTAGAAGTACACCTGCATGCCCAGGCCTTCAGCCAGAACCGACAATTGCGTACCGATCGAGCCGTAACCGACGATACCGAGCTTCTTGCCACGGATTTCGAAGGAGTTGGCTGCGCTCTTGATCCAGCCGCCACGGTGGCAGGAAGCGTTCTTCTCAGGGATGCCGCGCAGCAACAGGATCGCTTCGGCCAGCACCAGTTCCGCGACGGAGCGAGTGTTGGAGTACGGAGCGTTGAACACTGCGATGCCGCGTTCGCGGGCAGCATTAAGGTCAACCTGGTTGGTGCCGATGCAGAAACAGCCGACAGCGACCAGTTTCTTCGCGTGATCGAAGATCTCTTCGGTCAGTTGAGTGCGGGAGCGAATGCCGATGAAGTGAGCATCAGCGATCTTTTCCTTCAGTTGGGCTTCCGGCAGAGAACCTGTGAGGTACTCGATGCTGGTGTAGCCCGCCGACTTGAGGACGTCGACAGCCGATTGGTGGACGCCTTCGAGAAGAAGGAACTTGATCTTGCTCTTATCGAGAGAAGTCTTGCTCATCTGCGTAAACCTGTATCCCGGAGAAAAATGGCAGGAAATGGTCAACAGATGCTGACCCGGACGGCAAAAAAGCCGTCGCCGCAGAACAGCCGTTGGGCACTATCCTGCGGGGTCGGTATGCTAGCATATGCACCCCGCTAAACACTCATTCCTGCGACGTGAAGCGTTCTCAGGATGACCATGAATTGTTCGAGAGTTCTGTCGATGACCAATCCTGCCCTGATTGAAGAGCTGAAGACCCTGGTTGAGCCTGGCAAGGTGCTGACCGATGCCGACTCCCTGAATGCTTACGGTAAGGATTGGACCAAGCATTTCGCCCCGGCCCCGACCGCCATCGTGTTCCCCAAGACCACCGAGCAGGTTCAGGCCATTGTCCGTTGGGCCAATGAGCACAAAATTGCGCTGGTGCCGTCCGGCGGTCGTACCGGGTTGTCCGCCGCGGCCGTGGCCGCCAATGGCGAAGTCGTCGTGTCCTTCGACTACATGAACCAGATCCTCGACGTGAACATGACCGACCGCACTGCGGTCTGCCAGCCGGGCGTGGTCACCGAGCACCTGCAGAACGTCGCCGAAGAAAAAGGCCTGTACTACCCGGTGGATTTCGCTTCGGCAGGTTCGAGCCAGATTGGCGGCAATATCGGCACCAATGCCGGCGGGATCAAGGTCATTCGCTACGGCATGACCCGCAACTGGGTGGCCGGCATGAAAGTCGTCACCGGCAAAGGCGATCTACTGGAACTGAACAAAGACTTGATCAAGAACGCCACCGGCTACGACTTGCGTCAGCTGTTCATCGGCGCTGAAGGCACCCTCGGTTTCGTGGTCGAGGCCACCATGCGCCTGGACCGTGCGCCGAAAAACCTCACCGCCATGGTCCTCGGCACTGCCGATTTCGACTCGATCATGCCGGTGTTGCACGCGTTCCAGAGCAAGCTCGACCTGACCGCCTTCGAATTTTTCTCCGACAAAGCGTTGGCCAAGGTGATGGCCCGCGGCGACGTGCCGGCACCTTTCGAGTCCGATTGCCCGTTCTACGCGCTGCTGGAATTCGAAGCGACCACCGAAGAAGTGGCCAACCACGCCCTGGAAACCTTCGAGCACTGCGTTGAGCAGGGCTGGGTACTGGACGGCGTGATGAGCCAGAGCGAAACCCAGCTGCAGAACCTCTGGAAGCTTCGCGAATACATCTCCGAGACCATTTCCCACTGGACGCCGTACAAGAACGACATTTCGGTCACTGTGTCGAAAGTCCCGGCCTTTCTGAAGGAAATCGACGCGATCGTCGGCGAACACTACCCGGATTTCGAAATCGTCTGGTTCGGCCACATCGGCGACGGCAACCTGCACTTGAACATCCTCAAGCCGGAAAACCTGAGCAAGGACGAGTTCTTCGCCAAGTGCGCGACCGTCAACAAGTGGGTGTTCGAAACCGTCGAGAAGTACAACGGCTCGATTTCCGCCGAACATGGCGTGGGCATGACCAAGCGTGACTACTTGACCTACAGCCGCTCGCCGGTCGAGATCGAGTACATGAAAGCCGTCAAAGCGGTGTTCGACCCGAACGGCATCATGAACCCGGGCAAAATTTTCGCTGTTTGACTTTTGAATTTAAGAGCTACGAAACAGGAGTCGGTAAATGAGCTATCAGCACCAGTATGTCGACGGTACGCGTATTCATTTCCCGCTGGGGAAAGTGGTGTGCATCGGCCGTAACTACGCCGAACACGCCAAGGAACTGGACAACCCGGTGCCTACAGAACCGCTGCTGTTCATCAAGCCGGGCAGTTGCGTCGTGCCGCTGGAAGGTGGTTTCAGCATTCCGACCGACCGTGGTTCGGTGCATTACGAAGCGGAAATCGCGGTGTTGATTGGCAAGCCTTTGTCGACCAAACCGAGCCGTGAAGAAGTGCTCGATGCTATCTCCGGCTTCGCTCCAGCCCTGGACCTGACCCTGCGCGACAAGCAGGCCGAGCTGAAAGCCAAGGGCCTGCCTTGGGAAATCGCCAAGTCCTTCGACGGTGCGGCGGTGATTGCGCCATTCGTGTCCGGCAGCACCTTCGCTGACCTGACCGACATCGGCATCCGCCTGACCATCAACGGCGAAGTGCGCCAGGATGGTAACAGCAGCGCAATGCTCAACCCGATCGTGCCGATGATCCAGCACATGGCCGGCTGTTTCTCGCTGCAGGCCGGTGACGTGATCTTGACGGGTACGCCGGTGGGTGTTGGCCCGCTGAATGTCGGTGATGAACTGGTGATCGAGTTGCCAGGCGCCAGCAGCTTCACCACCAGCGTCCGCTAAAAAAGCAAAAGATCGCAGCCTGCGGCAGCTCCTACACCAATCTCTGTAGGAGCTGCCGCAGGCTGCGATCTTTTGATCTTGGTTGCCCGCACAGGGCTTTCCCGCCATTTCCCGTTTTTTTCACATCTTCTCCGGATAATTCCGGGACTTGCGGCGTCTGAGCCGGTCCCAATTATGCTATTACCCATAGCCTGAATTTCTGGAACTCATCCCTCGATGGTCACCCAACAACCACTGCCCAAGCTTAAAACTGCCCGCCGCTCGCGCTTTTTCATGCGTTGGTATTTCTGGCTTTTGCTGGTGGCCGCCGCCTATGGCCTCGCGTTTGCGATGCATTGGGATGACCGCGGTGTGCTTTGGGTGCTGGAACGTTTCGAAAGTCCCGCCGAACGTCAGCAGAGTGTCTGGCTGCCGGATTACCGGGCAGTGATCGACGCCAAGCTGCTGCCGGGCATGGAAAAGGACGAAGCGTCCGACCTGGCCTACAACCCTCAAACCAAAACCCTGTTCTCGGTCATGGGCAAGAACCCGTTCCTCGTCGAATTGACCCTGCAGGGCGACGTGCTGCGCAAAATGCCGCTGGTGGGCTGGAGCAACCCGGAAGGCGTGACTATGATGGGCAACGGTCTGCTGGCCATCGTCGATGAACGTGACCACATGCTCTCCATCGTCAAGGTTGACGCTGACACCCGCGAGCTGAACATCGCCAACTTCCCGAAATACGACCTCGGCCCCTCGAAAGACCAGAACAAGGCCTTCGAAGCAGTCGTCTGGGATTCGCGCAATCAGCAGATGTTGCTGGGTGAAGAGCGTCCACCGGCGTTGTTCACCTGGAAAAGCAACGATGGCCAGACACTCACCGGTGACAAGCAAAAACTCGCCAGTGACCAACTGGACATCCGCAACCTCTCGGCGCTGGCCATCGACCCGCGCACTGGCCACACCCTGGTGCTGTCTGCCGACTCCCACTTGTTGCTGGAGCTGGACGAAAAGGGCGAGCAGGTCAGCTTCATGACCTTGCTGGGCGGCTTCAATGGTTTGAAGAAGACCATTCCTCGCGCCGAAGGCGTGACGATGGACGAGGCGGGGACGCTTTACATGGTGAGCGAGCCGAACCTGTTCTATCGCTTCGAAAAGCAGAAATAAGGCCTGAATGCGTCGACTTGCCCGCCCCAAGCCTCTGCTTTTGATCCTGTCGGTCATTGCGTTGATCGCGCTGGTTGCGGCCGGCCAGTACCTGCGCCTGTTCGAGCGCGCCTGGTTCAACCTGCACACGCTATGGCAACCGGAGAATGGTCAGTCCATCGCTCTGGATCAATACCAGGTGACGCTCGAAGCCCGAATTATCGAAGGCCTGGCCGACGATGTGTCGGCGCTGACCTTCGATCCGGTGCGCAAAAGCCTGTTCACCGTCACCAACAAAAACTCAGAGCTGATCGAACTGTCGCTGGACGGCCAGATTATTCGACGCATTGCGCTGGTCGGGTTTGGCGATCCGGAAGCGGTTGAGTTCATCAGCGCCGACACTTACGTAATCACTGACGAGCGTCAGCAGCGGCTGATCAAGATTCATCTGGAGAACGACACAACGTTCCTCGACGCAGCGGATGCCGAGCAGATGACCCTTGGCGTGCACATGAGCGGCAACAAGGGCTTCGAAGGCCTGGCTTACGACTCGGTGGGCAAGCGGTTGTTTGTCGCCAAGGAGCGCGACCCGATGCTGATCTACGAAGTGCAGGGCTTTCCCCATTACAACCCGGAAAAATCCTACGCGGTGCACGTAGTGAACAACCCCAAGCGCGATGCCGGGATGTTCGTGACGGACCTGTCGAGCCTGCAATACGACGAGCGTAGCGGCCATTTGCTTGCGTTGTCGGATGAATCGCGGCTGATTCTGGAACTCGATGTCGACGGGCGACCGCTGAGCACCCTGTCACTGAGCAAGGGGCGTCAAGGGTTGCAGAAGACGGTGCCACAAGCGGAAGGGATCGCCATGGATGACGACGGTACGATGTACCTGGTGAGCGAGCCGAACCTGTTCTACGTCTTCAAAAAACCAGTACAACCCTAACCAACACCTTAAAACCAATGTGGGAGCGGGCTTGCTCGCGAAAGCGGTCTGTCAGTCGACATCTCTATCGACTGACACGGCCTCTTCGCGAGCAAGCCCGCTCCCACAGGTTTTGCTATGTGTTCGGCTTACTTTGCGCGCAGTGTTTTTACACCTTCGCTGGTGCCCAGCAGCAGCAAATCCGCTGGACGTGCCGCGAACAAACCGTTGGTGACCACGCCGACGATGGCGTTGATCTGCGTCTCCAGCTCCACCGGGTTGGTGATCTGCATGTTGAACACGTCGAGGATGATGTTGCCGTTGTCGGTCAACACGCCTTCACGGTAAACCGGGTCGCCGCCAAGCTTCACCAGCTCGCGGGCCACGTGGCTGCGGGCCATCGGGATCACTTCAACCGGCAGCGGGAACGCACCGAGCACCGGCACCAGTTTGCTGGCGTCGGCGATGCAGATGAAAGTCTTGGCCACGGCCGCCACAATCTTCTCGCGGGTCAGGGCTGCGCCGCCGCCTTTGATCAGGTTCAGGTGTTCGTCGCTTTCATCGGCGCCGTCGACGTAGAACTCCAGGTCGCTGACCGTATTCAACTCATACACCGGAATGCCGTGGCCCTTGAGGCGGGCAGCGGTGGCTTCGGAACTGGCGACCGCGCCGTCGAACGCGCCTTTGTGCTTGGCCAGTGCATTGATGAAGCAGTTGGCGGTGGAGCCGGTGCCGACCCCGACGATGCTCTTGTCGTCGAGTTTCGGGAGGATGAAGTCGACGGCGGCCTGAGCCACTGCCTGTTTGAGTTGATCCTGGGTCATGCGGGCTCCGAAGCGGGCAAGGGGGGAACGGAAAGGCCGGCATTATAGCCCCATGCCGGGTTAAAACCTCTTGATTCGTGTGGTCGCCCGCCCGAAAGCCGGGTTAGACTCGTTGGCCCTGCCCAACCCGCTCAGTGATGCTTTCCGATGCTCGAACAGTACGTCAAAAAGATCCTCACCTCGCGCGTTTATGACGTTGCCGTAGAAACCCCATTGCAGACTGCCCGCCAGCTCTCCGAGCGGCTGGGCAACAGTATTTTGCTCAAGCGCGAAGACTTGCAGCCGGTGTTCTCGTTCAAGATTCGTGGCGCCTATAACAAGCTCACGCAGCTTTCCGAAGAAGAGCGCGCTCGCGGTGTAGTCACTGCTTCGGCAGGCAACCACGCGCAAGGCCTGGCCTTGGCGGCGAAAGTGTTGGGCGTGAAAGCGACCATCGTGATGCCCAAGACCACCCCGGAGATCAAAGTCGAAGGCGTACGTTCGCGTGGCGGCAAAGTGGTGCTGCACGGGGATTCGTTCCCGGAAGCCCTAGCCTACTCGCTGAAACTGGTCGATGAAAAAGGCTACGTCTACATCCACCCTTACGACGATCCCCACACCATTGCCGGGCAGGGCACGGTGGCGATGGAGATTCTGCGCCAGCACCCTGGCCGTCTCGACGCGATCTTCGTCCCGGTGGGCGGTGGCGGATTGATCGCCGGGATCGCGGCGTACGTGAAGTACTTGCGACCTGAAATCAAAATCATCGGCGTCGAGCCGGACGATTCCAACTGCCTGCAAGCGGCCATGGCCGCTGGCGAGCGCGTGATCCTGCCGACCGTGGGCCTCTTCGCCGATGGCGTTGCTGTGGCGCAGATTGGTCAGCACACCTTCGATATCTGCAAAGATTATGTCGATGAAGTGATCACCGTCAGCACCGATGAAATCTGCGCGGCGATCAAGGACATCTACGACGATACCCGCTCGATCACTGAACCTGCCGGCGCATTGGGCGTGGCCGGGATCAAGAAATACGTCGAGCAACGCGGCGTCACCGGTCACACCTTCGTGGCCATCGACTCCGGCGCCAACGTCAACTTCGACCGTCTGCGCCACGTCGCCGAGCGCGCTGAACTGGGCGAGGGCCGCGAAGCGATTATCGCCGTGACCATCCCCGAGAAACCGGGCAGCTTCAAGGCGTTCTGCGAAGCCATCGGCAAGCGCCAGATCACCGAATTCAACTACCGCTACAACACCGGCAGCGAAGCGCACATCTTCGTTGGCGTGCAGACGCATCCGGAAAGTGATCCGCGCAGTGCGCTGATTGCCAGCCTGACCGAGCAGGGTTTCCCGGTGCTGGACCTGACCGACAACGAACTGGCCAAGTTGCACATCCGCCACATGGTCGGCGGCCGTGCGGCTCATGTGGTTGATGAAGTGATTCTGCGTTTCGAATTCCCGGAGCGTCCGGGCGCGCTGTTCAACTTCCTCAACAAGCTCGGCGGGCGCTGGAACATCTCGATGTTCCACTACCGCAACCATGGCGCGGCGGATGGCCGGGTGGTCGCAGGTCTGCAAGTGCCTCACGATGAACGCCATCTGGTGCCCGCTGCGCTGGCAGAAATCGGCTACCCGTACTGGGATGAAAGCGACAATCCGGCCTATCTGCTGTTTCTCGGCTGAGCGGCTACGCTGATGGGCAAGCCATAAGGAGATCGAACAATGGAAACGTTAACCGCCCTGAAAGTCGCTCACATCGTGGCGACGGTGTTGCTGCTGGTCAGCGCGCTGGGTCTGGCGATCTGGGTCTGGCGTACGCGCCGTAACGGTGACGCGACGGCTCACGCGCGCACGTTGCAACGGCCACGACTGTTTATCTGGCTGGTGATGGGGCTGGCGCTGCTGAGCATGCCGTTTACCGGCTGGTGGATGGTGCATCTGGTGGGCTGGCCGTTGGGGCAGACCTGGTTGTTGGCTTCCAGTATGCTTTACACCGTCGCGGCGTTGGGCTGGTTCTGGTTGCTGGTGCGGCTTAACAAGTTGCGCAAGGCACCGGCAGCGGGCAATGGGAAATTTACCTTTGCCTTGGCGTTGTTCAGTTTTGTCTGCTTTATCGCGATTGCGGGGTTGATGGGCGCCAAACCGGTTTAAGGCTTGGGACCGCGGCGGCCCCTTCGCGAGCAAGCCCGCTCCCACACTAGATCTTCAGCGAACACAGATTTTGTGTACGACGCAGATCAAATGTGGGAGCGGGCTTGCTCGCGAAAGCGGTATCAGCCGCGCAGAGTAATCACCGGCCAGCCACGCTTCTCGGCTTCAGCACGCAGATTCGGGTCCGGATCGACAGCGATCGGATGCGTCACCTGCTCCAGCAGCGGAAAATCATTCATCGAGTCGCTGTAGAAGTAACTGTCTTCCAACGAATATCCGGTCTCTTCCAGCCAGCGATTCAATCGCGTCACCTTGCCTTCACGGAAGCACGGGACGTCGGTGCTGCGCCCGGTGTAGCGGCCATCAACCATCTCGCATTCCGTGGCGATCAGGGTTTCGACGCCCAGACGCTGGGCAATCGGCCCGGTAACAAAACGGTTGGTCGCGGTGATGATCACCAGTTTGTCACCCGCCTCGCGGTGCTTGGCCAGTAGTTCGAGACCCTTGGGTAACACAATCGGCTCAATGCAATCGCGCATGTAATCCAGATGCCATTGATCCAGTGTGGCCATCTCGGTGCGGCCGAGCACTTCCAGGCAGAAGTTCAGGTAGGCATCGTTATCCAGTTTGCCGGCCAGGTAATCCTGATAAAACTCGTCGTTGCGTGCCTTGTAGGCGACGGCGTCGAGGAAGCCGCGTTCGCACAGGTAATCGCCCCAAGCGTGGTCACTGTCACCGCCCAAGAGCGTGTTGTCCAAGTCGAATAAAGCCAGCCGCATTGCAGTTACTCGCTGAAAAGTCTGTAGAAAGGCGTCCAGAATACGGACTTTTCACAAGAGTGCACATAAGGTAGACCGGCTCGTTGCTGCTATCACAACCTTTGTGGAACAATGCGGCGACATGCGTTTGCGAGGTTGTTGCCGTGATCGACCCCGATGGTTTCCGCCCCAATGTCGGGATCATTCTCACGAATGATGCCGGACAGGTGCTATGGGCTCGCCGTATCAATCAAGATGCCTGGCAGTTTCCACAGGGCGGGATCAACCCCCAGGAGACGCCGGAAGACGCCTTGTACCGCGAGTTGAACGAAGAAGTGGGTCTTGAGCGCGAAGATGTTGAAATTCTCGCCTGCACCCGGGGCTGGTTGCGCTATCGTTTGCCGCAACGTCTGGTCCGCACGCACAGCCAACCGCTGTGCATTGGCCAGAAACAGAAATGGTTTCTCCTGCGCCTGGTCTCCAACGAGCAGCGGGTGCGGATGGATTTGACCGGTAAACCGGAATTCGATGGCTGGCGCTGGGTCAGCTATTGGTATCCGTTGGGCCAGGTGGTGACATTCAAGCGCGAAGTGTATCGACGCGCTCTCAAAGAGCTTGCCCCGCGCCTTTTATCGCGCGACTGACGACGGAGTTCGACCCCGAGCCATGCTCAATACGCTGCGCAAGATCGTCCAGGAAGTTAACTCCGCCAAGGATCTCAAGGCGGCGTTGGGGATTATTGTGTTGCGCGTCAAAGAGGCCATGGGCAGCCAGGTCTGCTCGGTCTACCTGCTTGACCCTGAGACCAACCGCTTCGTGCTGATGGCCACCGAGGGCTTGAACAAGCGCTCGATCGGCAAAGTCAGCATGGCACCCAACGAAGGTCTGGTTGGCCTGGTCGGCACGCGTGAAGAACCCCTGAACCTCGAAAACGCCGCGGATCACCCGCGTTACCGCTACTTCGCCGAGACCGGTGAAGAGCGCTACGCCTCATTCCTCGGGGCACCGATCATTCACCACCGCCGCGTCGTCGGCGTGTTGGTCATTCAGCAAAAAGAACGTCGCCAGTTCGATGAAGGTGAAGAAGCCTTCCTCGTGACCATGAGCGCGCAGCTCGCCGGCGTTATCGCCCACGCCGAGGCCACTGGTTCGATCCGGGGTCTGGGTCGTCAGGGCAAAGGCATTCAGGAAGCCAAGTTCATCGGCGTACCGGGTTCGCCGGGTGCGGCGGTCGGTACCGCGGTGGTCATGTTGCCGCCGGCCGATCTGGACGTGGTGCCCGACAAGACCATTACCGACATCGCCGCCGAACTCGGGCTGTTCAAGACTGCCATCGAAGGCGTGCGCGCCGACATGCGTGCCTTGTCCGCCAAGCTCGCGAACCAGTTGCGGCCTGAAGAACGCGCGCTGTTCGATGTCTACTTGATGATGCTCGACGATGCGTCGTTGGGCAGCGAAATCACCACCGTGATCAAGACCGGTCAGTGGGCCCAGGGCGCGTTGCGTCAGGTGGTCACCGAACACGTCAACCGTTTCGAATTGATGGACGATGCCTACCTGCGTGAGCGCGCGTCGGACGTCAAAGACCTTGGTCGCCGCTTGCTGGCTTACTTGCAGGAAGAACGTCAACAGACCCTGGTCTACCCCGACAACACCATCCTGATCAGCGAAGAACTGACGCCGGCAATGCTCGGCGAGGTGCCGGAAGGCAAGCTGGTCGGTCTGGTGTCGGTACTCGGTTCCGGCAACTCCCACGTGGCGATCCTGGCGCGCGCCATGGGTATCCCGACGGTGATGGGCCTGGTCGACCTGCCGTATTCGAAAGTCGACGGCATCCAGATGATCGTCGACGGCTACCACGGCGAGGTCTACACCAACCCCAGCGAAGTGTTGCGCAAGCAGTTCGCCGAAGTGGTCGAGGAAGAGAAACAACTGGCCCTCGGGCTGGATGCACTGCGGGACTTGCCGTGCGTGACCCTCGATGGCCACCGCATGCCGCTGTGGGTCAACACCGGCCTGCTGGCGGACGTGGCGCGGGCGCAGAAGCGTGGCGCTGAAGGCGTCGGTCTGTACCGCACCGAAGTGCCGTTCATGATCAACCAGCGCTTCCCGAGTGAAAAAGAGCAACTGGCGATTTATCGCGAGCAGCTCGCCGCGTTCCACCCGCAACCGGTGACGATGCGCAGCCTGGACATCGGTGGCGACAAATCGCTGTCGTACTTCCCGATCAAGGAAGACAACCCGTTCCTCGGCTGGCGCGGCATTCGCGTCACGCTCGATCACCCGGAAATTTTCCTGGTGCAGACCCGCGCCATGCTCAAGGCCAGCGAAGGCTTGAACAACCTGCGGATTCTGCTGCCGATGATCTCCGGCACTCACGAACTGGAAGAAGCCCTGCACCTGATTCACCGGGCCTGGGGCGAAGTCCGCGACGAAGGCTGCGACGTGCCTATGCCGCCGATCGGCGTGATGATCGAAATTCCGGCGGCGGTTTATCAGACCAAGGAACTGGCGCGGCAAGTGGACTTCCTGTCGGTCGGCTCCAACGACCTGACCCAGTACCTGTTGGCGGTGGACCGAAACAACCCGCGTGTAGCCGACCTCTACGACTACCTGCACCCAGCGGTGCTGCAAGCCCTTCAGAGCGTAGTGCGTGACGCTCATGCCGAAGGTAAGCCAGTGAGTATCTGCGGTGAGATGGCTGGCGATCCGGCGGCGGCGGTGCTGTTGATGGCGATGGGCTTCGACAGCCTGTCGATGAACGCCACCAACTTGCCGAAAGTGAAGTGGATGTTGCGTCAGATCAACCTGAGCAAGGCCAAGGAGTTGCTCGCGGAGCTGATGACCATCGACAACCCGCAAGTTATCCACAGCTCGCTGCAATTGGCGCTGAAGAACCTTGGGTTGGCGCGGATGATTAATCCGGCTTCGGCCAAGACCCTCTAAACGCTGATGGCCCCATCGCGAGCAAGCTCGCTCCCACATTGGATTTGTGATCGACGCAAATCCCCTGTGGGAGCGAGCTTGCTCGCGATGGGGCCAGCCCTGACAACACCAATCTAAACCCTGATCTCCACTTCCCCCAAATGCCCCCCATACGGCCCAAAACTCCGTTCAACCATCCACCGCGTCCCATCCGCCTGAACAATCAACGCCGTACTCGCTCGCGTCCCATAAGTCGGACTGGCAATAAACACACTCGACAGCAATGTCTCGGTGGCCAACCCGACCCCGGTATCCGGCAGTTCGGCAAACGGTGCCGTCTGCGGATCATTCAGCAACGCCAATAAAGCCTGAGGTTGCGGATCGCCCAGCACTTCCTCCAGCGCTGCCCGCGCCTTGAGCAGTTTCGGCCACGGCGTATCCAGCCAGGCGTTCGACAGCCCATAAACACCAGGCTGCAGCATCACCGCCTCAGTCTCCCGGGCATTGAAGTGCCACAGTTCGTTGGCATTACCGATCAGCAGGTTAAACCCGGCATATTCCAGCGAACGTCCGACAACGTCCGCAAAGTAGTCATCTATCGACATGTCGCCGGTCAGGAATCGCGCCACCAGTTCGCCTCGCGACTTGCGCGCGGGCGGCTGATGCGGATCGCGGATATTGGTCAGCGCGGCGAAGCGTCCATGGGCGCCAACACCGAGCCAGGTGCCGCCGGCCTCCAGATCGCGACCGGCATGCACGTGTGGTGCTTCGGGCCATTGCGCCAAGGGCAGGCTGGGCCGGGCATAGAATTCGTCGCGGTTGGCCGCCACGATCAGCGGCTGGGCGTGACCTGGTCGCCAAGCGAAAACAATCAGGCACATAAGGTAGTCCTTGTGTGTTTTCTGCCCACTCTACTCAGTCATCGTGTGGGTATCCATCGCCATCCAGTGGAGCTTGAGGCCATGCATCCGTTACCATGCCGCTCTCATTTGGGGATGCGCATGGAATTTCTGCTCTATCTGGCGCTCGGCGCCTGTGCAGGTGTACTGGCCGGGCTGTTCGGGGTCGGCGGCGGGATCATTATCGTTCCGGTGCTGGTCTACAGTTTCAAGCTGCAAGGGTTCGATCCGTCGATTCTCACGCACCTGGCGGTCGGCACGTCCCTGGCGACAATCATATTTACCTCGGTCAATGCGATCCGCGAACATCATCGCCGCGGTGCCGTGCGTTGGCCGATTTTTGCCTGGATGACCCTCGGTATTCTCATCGGCGCCGGTTTTGGGGCGCTGACGGCGGAGGCGATTTCCGGGCCCAACCTGCAGAAAATCATTGGTGTCTTCGCCTTGGTCATCGCCGCGCAACTGGCACTGGATTTCAAACCCAAGGCTTCTCGAACGGTGCCGGGTAAAGTCGGTCTGACCGTGGCCGGCAGTGTGATTGGCTGGGCCTCGGCGATTTTCGGGATTGGCGGCGGTTCGCTGACGGTGCCGTTCCTGACCTGGCGCAGCGTACCGATGCAGCAAGCGGTGGCGACTTCTTCCGCCTGCGGCCTGCCGATTGCCTTGTCCAGTGCATTATTTTTCATGATTCTGGGCTGGCACGATCCATTGCTGCCGGCCCATAGTCTCGGTTTTGTTTATTTGCCGGCGTTGCTGGGGATCGCCCTGACCAGCATGTTCTTCGCCCGCCTCGGCGCACGACTGGCCCACAGCCTGTCGCCGAAGTTGCTGAAAAGACTGTTCGCCGCTTTGCTGTTCTGCGTGGGCCTGAATTTCCTGCTCTGACGCAGCGCAATCCTGACTTAATCCTGGCGTGACAGCGTCGCCCGGGAATTTTAAAGGTTTCAACTCTAACGAGGAGTCGCAATGCTGCCTTACCCGCAGATCGACCCGGTGGCATTGGCCATCGGTCCGCTGAAAATCCACTGGTACGGCTTGATGTACCTGATCGGCATCGGCGGCGCCTGGCTGCTGGCGTCGCGCCGGTTGAACCGCTTCGACCCGACCTGGAGTAAAGAGAAACTCTCCGACATGGTGTTCTGGATGTCGATGGGGGTCATTGTCGGCGGCCGCTTGGGCTATGTGCTGTTTTACGATCTGAGTGCTTACATCGCCAACCCGTTGTTGATCTTTGAAGTGTGGAAGGGCGGCATGTCGTTCCACGGCGGGTTCATCGGCGTGATGTTGGCCGCGTTGTGGTTTGGTAAAAAGAACGGCAAGTCGTTCTTCCAGCTGATGGACTTCGTCGCACCGATGGTGCCGATCGGTCTGGGCGCCGGACGTATTGGCAACTTCATCAACGCCGAGTTGTGGGGCAAGGCAACCGATGTGCCGTGGGCGATGATCTTCCCGACCGATCCGGCGCAACTGGCGCGTCACCCGTCGCAGCTGTACCAGTTCGCGCTCGAAGGCGTGGCGCTGTTCGCCATTCTCTGGTTGTTCTCGCGCAAGCCGCGGCCGACCATGGCGGTGTCCGGGATGTTCGCGCTGTTCTATGGCATCTTCCGTTTCATCGTCGAATTCGTCCGCGTACCGGACGCGCAACTGGGCTATCTGGCCTGGAACTGGCTGACCATGGGTCAGGTACTGTGCGTACCGATGATCGTCGGCGGTCTGTTCCTGATCTGGCTGGCGTATCACCGTGCACCGGCGGCTCCAGCGGCGGCTGTATAAATTCGAACCCCGGGGCGACGGTCCCGGGTTCAAGGACACAGGTAACTCATGAAGCAATATCTCGAACTGGTCGCCCACGTCATCAAGAACGGCACCAAACAGGCCAACCGCACCGGCGTGAACACCATCAGCTTCCCTGGCGCGATGCTGCGTTATGACCTGAAGGAAGGTTTCCCGGCGATCACCACGCGCAAGATGGCCTTCAAATCGGCCATCGGCGAGATGTGTGGTTTTCTGCGCGGGGTGAACAACGCCGCCGAATTCCGTGCGCTGGGTTGCAAGGTCTGGGATCAGAACGCCAACGAAAACGCCCAGTGGCTGGCCAACCCGTTCCGTCAGGGCGAAGACGACCTCGGCGAGATCTACGGCGTGCAATGGCGCAAATGGCCGGCGTACAAGCAGATTCCGGTCAGCAACCAGGCCGCCATCGAACAGACCCTGAGTCAGGGCTACCGCCAAATCGCCGAAGGTGAAGAAGACGGTCAAGCCTACGTGGTGCTGTACAAGGCGATCGACCAGATCCGCCAGTGCGTCGACACCATCATCAAAGACCCGGGCAGCCGCCGCATCCTGTTCCACGGCTGGAACGTCGCCCAGCTCGATGAAATGGCCCTGCCGCCGTGCCACTTGCTGTACCAGTTCCACCCGAATGTGGAGACCAAAGAAATCTCTTTGACTCTGTACATCCGCTCCAACGACCTGGGCCTGGGCACGCCGTTCAACCTCACCGAAGGCGCCGCGCTGCTGAGCCTGATCGGTCACCTGACCGGCTACACGCCGCGCTGGTTCACCTATTTCATCGGTGATGCCCACGTCTACGAAAACCATTTGGACATGCTGAATGAACAGCTCAAGCGCGAGCCGTTCCCGATGCCGAAACTGGTGATTAGTGATCGTGTGCCGGAGTTTGCCAAGACGGGTGTTTATCAGCCGGAGTGGCTGGAGTTGATCGAGCCGAGCGATTTCTCGCTGGAAGGCTACGAGCACCACGCGCCGATGACCGCGCCGATGGCGGTTTAAGCCTTAACACCGACCAAATGTGGGAGCGGGCTTGCTCGCGAAAGCGGTATGCCAGTCGACATCATCGTTGACTGACACGACGCATTCGCGAGCAAGCCCGCTCCCACATTTGATTTTCGGTGTTTTTAGTGGCCGTGACTGCGGCCAACATGGGAATGCTCCACCTCCGTCGCCACAACCCCGCCGTTCACTTCAAGCCGCTGCAAAATCCCGCACTGATCAATATCCGGCCCCTCGCCACAACGTTGGCGCAGGTCGAGTAGTTGTGTCTGCAACGCCATCAACCCATCGATCCGCGCCTTCACGTGATGAATGTGCTCGTCAATCAACGCATTCACGCTTTCGCACTGATCCTGCGGACTGTCACGCAGGGCCAGCAGGCTGCGGATTTCCTCAAGCGTCATGTCGAGGGTGCGGCAGTTGCGGATGAAGGTCAGGCGCTCGGCGTGGGCCTGGGTGTAGACGCGGTAGTTGCCGTCGCTACGGGCCGGCTCCGGCAGCAGATTTTCGCGCTCGTAGTAGCGAATGGTTTCCACGGCGCAGTCGGTGAGTTTGGCCAGTTCTCCGATCTTCATGACGGCAATCTCCAAAAGGGTGCTTGACCCTATAGTGGCTACAGGGTCTTTACTTGGCAACAGGCACCTTTCCGGACGCGACCCAATGAGCGATTCCCTTCACACGCACAAACCCGAGGCTGATCACGATCACGATCACGATCACGATCACGATCACGATCACAGCCACAAGCTGCAGCCTGTACAGAAGCATGACCATGGCAGCCACGAGGATTCCTGCTGTTCGTCCAAAGTGGCGGCACCGTCGCTGATCAAACTCAGCGAAACGCCGACAGCCGGTGCGCGACTGAGCAGCTTCCGCATCGATGCCATGGATTGCCCGACCGAGCAGACACTGATCGAGAACAAACTCGGCAAACTCGTGGGCGTGCAGCAACTGGAGTTCAACCTGATCAACCGCGTGTTGGGCGTCACCCATGACCTGCCGAGCACTGCTCCGATCATCGACGCCATCAAGTCCCTCGGCATGCAGGCCGAGCCGATAGAGCAGGGCGCTGAACCGTCAGCACCGGCTCCCGAGAAAAAGCCCTGGTGGCCCTTGGCGCTGTCGGGTATTGGTGCGCTGGCCGCCGAAGTGATCCACTTCACCAACGCTGCGCCGAACTGGGTTGTGGCGGTCATCGCGCTGATCTCGATCCTCAGCGGCGGCCTCGGCACCTATAAAAAGGGCTGGATCGCGCTTAAAAACCTCAACCTGAACATCAACGCGCTGATGAGCATCGCGGTGACCGGCGCGATCCTGATCGGTCAGTGGCCGGAAGCGGCGATGGTGATGTTCCTGTTCACCGTGGCCGAGTTGATCGAAGCCAAGTCTCTGGACCGGGCACGCAACGCCATCGGCGGTCTGATGCAGATGACCCCGGAACAAGCCACGGTGCAGCAGGTCGACGGCAGTTGGATTGAGCGGGATGTTAAAACCATCGAGTTGGGTGCGCGGGTGCGGGTGCGTCCCGGTGAGCGAATCGGCCTGGACGGTGAAGTGGTTTCGGGCAGTTCGACCATCGATCAGGCGCCGATCACCGGTGAAAGCCTGCCGGTGGAGAAGACCATCGGCGATAAAGTCTTCGCCGGCACCATCAACCAGGCCGGTTCCCTGGAGTACTCAGTAACCGCAGCGGCCAACAACTCGACACTGGCACGAATCATCCACGCCGTGGAACAGGCCCAAGGCGCGCGGGCACCGACCCAGCGTTTCGTCGACAGCTTCTCGAAAATCTACACCCCGGCGGTGTTCATCCTGGCCCTCGCCGTCGCTGTGATTCCGCCACTGTTCATGGGCGCCGTATGGTTCGACTGGATCTACCGGGCGTTGGTGTTGCTGGTGGTTGCCTGCCCATGTGCGCTGGTGATTTCCACCCCGGTGACCATCGTCAGCGGCCTCGCGGCGGCGGCGCGCAAAGGGATTCTGGTGAAGGGCGGCGTTTATCTGGAGGGCGGTTACAAGCTCGATTACCTGGCGTTGGACAAGACCGGCACGATCACGCACGGCAAACCGGTGCAGACCGATTACCTGTCGCTTGATCCAACCGCTGACGCATCAGCCCCGGCGATTGCTGCTGCGCTGGCCAGTCGCTCCGATCACCCAGTGTCCTTGGCCATTGCCAACGCGGCTGTGGATAAACAACTCGCACCGCTGATTGTGGATAACTTTGCGGCGCTGGCCGGTCGCGGTGTACGCGGCGAAATCAATGGTCAGGTTTACCACTTGGGTAATCACCGTTTAGTGGAAGAACTGAACCTGTGCTCGCCTGCACTGGAGGAAAAGCTGTTCGCGCTGGAGAAACAGGGCAAGTCCGTGGTGCTGCTGCTCGACAAATCCGGCCCATTGGCGCTGTTTGCCGTGGCCGACACCGTGAAAGAGTCCAGCCGCGAGGCGATCCAGCAACTGCACGACTTGGGCATCAAAACCCTGATGCTGACCGGCGACAACGTCCACACCGCTCAGGCGATTGCCGCGCAAGTCGGCATCGACGAGGCCAAGGGCGATCTGCTGCCGACCGACAAGCTGCAAGCCATCGAAGCCCTTTATGCACAGGGCCATATCGTCGGCATGGTCGGTGACGGTATTAACGACGCCCCGGCACTGGCGCGGGCCGAGATCGGTTTTGCCATGGCGGCGGCGGGCACCGATACTGCCATCGAGACCGCCGATGTCGCCCTGATGGACGACGATCTGCGCAAGATCCCGACCTTCATCCGGCTGTCACGACAAACCTCAAGCATCCTCAAACAGAACATTGCCCTGGCATTGGTCATCAAAGCGATCTTTCTTGGGGTAACCTTCGCCGGGATCGCCACCATGTGGATGGCGGTGTTCGCCGACATGGGCGTGAGCCTGTTGGTGGTGTTTAACGGTTTGCGCTTATTGCGCAAATAGACGATGAGGAAAGGGTGTGCTGAGTGCCGAGCTGAAGGCGTTTTACATGGTTGCCCGCTTGGGCAGCATTACCCTGGCGGCGAAAAAACTCGGCCTGAGCCAACCCACGGTGACCACGCAGATTCGCAATCTGGAAAGCCAGTACTCGGTTGAGCTGTTCTACCGTGGCGGCCGCCGCCTCAGCGTCAGCGATGAAGGTGCGCGGCTGTTGCCGATGGTCAAGGCGCTGTTGCAGCAGGAAGCCGACATCGAGTTTTTCCTGCGTAATAGCGGACAGGTCCAAGGCACGTTGCGTATCGCCGCGACCGCGCCGTATTACATCCTCGATCTGGTGAAGACCTTTCGCGAGCGCTTGCCGCAAGTTGAAGTGTCGGTGGAAATCGGCAACTCCCAGCAGGTGCTTGAAGCGCTGGAGGATTACCGGGTGGATGTCGCGGCGTCGTCGCAGTTGCTCGACGATGCGCGGCTGATTCGCCGGGTGCTCGGCAGCGATCCGCTGGTGCTGGCGGTGCATCGCAATCATCCGTTGGCGGTCCACGACCATGTGCCGCTCAGTGCGTTGGCCGGGCATACGTTATTGATGCGCGAATCGGGTTCGACCACTCGACGTCTGACCGAGGAATTGCTGGCCAGCGCCGGGGTGAGTTCCGGGCCGCTCCTGGAAATTGGCAGCCGTGAGTCGATCCGTGAGGCGGTGTTGCGCAATATCGGCATCAGCATCATTGCCCGACAGGAAGTGCCGCATGATCCACAACTGCGCGTGCTGACCATCGAGAATGCGCCGCAGATTCCCGAGTATTTGTACTGCCTCAAAGAGCGAAAAGGCGCGCGGCTGCCGGCGGCGTTTCTGGGGTTGGCGCAGGAAATGGCTCCGGTCTGAGAGTTGCGCTGACTGTGCGGGCCTCTTCGCGAGCAAGCCCGCTCCCACAGGGGGAACGCATTCCAAAATGTGGGAGCGGGCTTGCTCGCGAAGGCGCCAGACCAGACAACCCATAACTCCAACCCAAATCCTTGAATACCACTATCAGCCATTTTTGCCTCACTGCCACATGTCGGACGCATTACAAATCTAGGATGGCCTTCATCTGCTTGATGAGGCCTGTCCATGAACCACTCGATCGCAACTGCCCTGACCAACCCCGGCGCGCCGATGAAAGTGCGCGGGGTGCAGAAACGCTTCGGCGCCTTCACCGCGCTGGATAACGTTTCCCTTGACGTGGCGGCCGGTGAACTGGTGTGCCTGCTCGGTCCGTCGGGTTGTGGCAAAACCACCTTGCTGCGTTGCATCGCCGGTCTGGAGAAACAAGACAGTGGCGAGTTGTACCTCGGCAATCGCGACGTTTCCCACCTGGCGCCCCAGGCTCGGGACTACGGCATTCTGTTTCAGTCCTACGCGCTGTTCCCCAATCTTACCGTCGAAGCGAACATCGCCTACGGCCTCGCCGGCAGTGGTCGCGATGAAGTGCGCAAGCGTGTCGGTCAGATGCTGGAGCTGGTCGGCCTGATCGGCAGTGAGAAAAAGTACCCCGGCCAATTGTCCGGCGGCCAACAGCAACGTGTCGCACTGGCTCGGGCCTTGGCGCCGGCACCTTCGTTGCTGCTGCTGGACGAACCGATGTCGGCCCTCGACGCCCGGGTCCGCGAGCATCTGTGCACCGAACTGCGCCAAATGCAGCGCAACCTCGGCATCACCACCCTGATGGTCACCCACAATCAGGACGAAGCCATGCTGATGGCCGACCGCATCGCCGTGATGAACAACGGCAAGGTCGAGCAATACGCCACGCCGCAGGAAATCTACGACCGCCCGGCGACGCCGTTTGTGGCGGAGTTCGTCGGCCAGGGCAACTGGCTGCCATTCCAGCGCAGCAGCGACAGCCACGCCCAGGTCGGCGGGATGAACATGCGCCTGGCCGACGGCAGCGCCAAAACCGCGTCCGGACGTTTGTTCTGCCGCCCGGAAGCGATCAGCGTCAACCCGCCCGTACATGAAGAAAACCTGTTCTCGGCCAAGGTTCGCGAAATCACCTTCCTCGGCAACCGCTGCCGCATGAGCTTCGAACTCGATCAATTACCGGGTCATGCGCTGCTGGCGGAACTGGCGCCGGAAGCCATGCCGCGCCTCGGCGCGCAACAGATCATGGTCGCCTTGCCACCGCGCAGCCTGCAGGTGTTTGCCTGATGAGCGCGAACCTCGCGCTGCCGATACCGCACAAGCAGGTTCGGCAGACCTCCCGTGCCGAGATTGGCGACCGGGTGTTTGTGGTCGGGGGCAAGGCCCTGTTGTTGGTGTTGCTCGGCGTTGCGGTACTGATGCCGTTGCTGGCGATCTTCTGGCGCGGTTTCAGCTCTGAAGCCGGGCAGGGCGGCGGTCTGGTGGCCGCCCGTGAATTGGTGACCAGTGCCAATTTTCACTGGTTGCTCGGCAATAGCCTGAAAGTTTCCCTCAGCGTTGCGGCGATTGTCGTACCGCTGGCCTACCTGTTTGCCTACGCCCTGCAACGCACATTGATACCGGGCAAAGGCATCTGGCGTGGGATGTCGCTGTTGCCACTGATGGCGCCGTCGATGTTGCCGGGCATTGCGCTGGTTTATCTGTTCGGCAACCAGGGCATGTTGCGCGGTTTGCTCTCGGACAACATTTACGGCTTCTGGGGCATTGTTCTGGGTGAGGTCATCTACACCTTCCCACACGCGCTGATGATTCTGCTGTCGGCCCTGTCGCTGGCGGATGCGCGACTCTTCGATGCCGCCTCCAGCATGGGCGCCAGTCCGGCGAAAGCCTTTCGCAGCATCACTTGGCCGGCAACCCGTCAGGCCGTGTTCGCGGCGTTCTGCCTGGTGTTCACCCTGACCATCACCGATTTCGGCGTGCCCGTAGTGGTCGGTGGCGATTATCAGGTGCTGGCGCTGGAAGCCTACAAAGCCGTGGTCGGCCAACAACAGTTCGGTCGCGGCGCGTTGATCGGCATGGTCCTGCTGCTGCCGGCGCTGTTCAGTTTTGGGGTCGACGCCTGGCTGCGTCGGCGTCACGGCGATTCCATGAGCGGTCGGGCGCAGGTCTTTCAACCGGCGCCGTCGAAACTGCGGGACGGCTGCTACCTGGCCATCGTGCTGCTGATCTGCGCGGTGTTGCTGCTGGTGTTCGGCATGGCGGTGTATTCGTCACTGGTGAAATTCTGGCCGTACAACCTGTCGCTGTCGCTCAACCATTACCAGTTCAACGACACGGCGGGTGGCGGCTGGCTGGCCTACGGCAACAGCGTGAAGATGGCGTTGTGCACGGCGTTGATCGGTAGCGTGCTGATCTTTACCGGCGCTTATCTGATGGAAAAAACCAAGGGCCAGCGCGGGCTGAATCTGACACTGCGCATGCTCAGTTTCGTACCGATGGCGGTACCGGGTCTGGTGCTGGGCCTGGGTTACGTCTTTTTCTTCAACCTCAGCGGCAACCCGCTGCATGTGCTCTACGGGACCATGACCCTGCTGGTGGTGTGCACCATTGCTCACTATTTGACCACCGCGCAAATGACCGCGACCACGGCGCTGCGCCAACTCGACGCCGAGTTCGAAGCCGCCGCGCTGTCGCTCAAGGCGCCGCTGTATCGGCATTACCTGCGCGTCACCGTGCCGATCTGCCTGCCGGCGCTGCTGGACATCGTGCGTTACCTGTTCGTCTCGGCCATGACCACTGTCTCGGCGGCGATCTTCCTCTACAGCCCCGACACCATCCTCGCGGCGGTGGCGGTGCTGAACATGGATGACGCCGGCAACGTCGGCGGCGCGGCGGCGATGTCGACTTTGATTCTGTTCACCTCGGCGGGCGTGTCCCTGTTGCTGGCCTGGGCCTCGCGCGGTTTGTTGCGCCGCTCCCAGGCCTGGCGGCAGACCGCGCCTGGTCATTGATTCAACCCCTCAACTCAAACAGGAAAAGATCATGTTCAAGCCTATGGCCCTGGCCGCTGCTGTCCTCACCGCTTTCAGCCTGAACGCCTTCGCGGCGAAAACCGAGTTGACGGTGTACACCGCCCTCGAAGCCGAACAACTGAAGACCTACAAAGAAGCCTTCGAAAAGGCCAACCCGGACGTCGAGATCAAGTGGGTACGCGACTCCACCGGCATCATCACCGCCAAACTGCTGGCCGAAAAAGCCCGCCCGCAGGCTGATGCGGTGTGGGGCCTGGCCGCTTCGAGCCTGGCGATCCTCGACCAGCAAGGCATGCTGCAAAGTTACGCGCCGAAGGACCTGGGCAAGATCGGCGGCAACTACCGCGACGCCGCCAACCCGCCGGCCTGGGTCGGCATGGACGTCTGGGCTGCGACCATTTGCTTCAACACTGTCGAAGCCGAAAAGCAGGGCCTGAGCAAACCCGTGAGCTGGCAGGACCTGACCAAGCCTGAGTACAAAGGCAAAATCGTCATGCCCAACCCGGCGTCGTCCGGCACCGGTTTCCTCGACGTCAGCGCCTGGCTGCAAACCTTCGGCGAGAAGCAGGGCTGGCAGTACATGGACGACCTGCACCAGAACATCGGCCAGTACGTTCACTCCGGTTCCAAGCCGTGCAAACTGGCGGCGGCGGGTGAATTCCCGATCGGCATTTCCTTTGAATACCCGGCTGTTCAGTTGAAGCGCCAAGGCGCGCCGCTGGACATCATCCTGCCGAAAGAAGGTCTGGGCTGGGAGATCGAAGCCACCGCCGTGATCAAGGGCACACCGCACGAGGATGCCGCAAAGAAACTGGCTGACTTCTCTGCCAGCCCGGCGGCGATGGAGCTTTATAAAGAGAACTTCGCCGTCCTCGCGCAACCGGGTATCGCCAAGCCGCAAACCGAATTGCCGGCGGATTATGAGCAGCGTTTGATCAAGAACGACTTTGCCTGGGCGTCGAAGAATCGCGATGAAATCCTGACCGAATGGCGCAAGCGCTATGACGGCAAGTCCGAGAAAGTGGCTGCCAAGTAAGATCTTCATCGGCTGACAGGGCCCCTTCGCGAGCAAGCCCGCTCCCACATTTGGAATGCGTTCCCCTGTGGGAGCGGGCTTGCTCGCGAAGGCGGCTTCGAACTTTGGACACCTCTTCATGACACAACACAACGACATGCTGATCGTCGGCGCCGGTATCCTCGGCCTGTCCCACGCCTACGCCGCCGCCAAGCGCGGTCTGAAAGTCACCGTTTTCGAACGCAGCGAAACGCCTTTGGGTGCCTCGGTACGAAACTTCGGTCAGGCACTGGTCACCGGCCAACCACCGGGCCTGATGCTCGAACTGGCCAAAGCCAGCCGCGAGATCTGGGGCCAATGGGCCCAACTCGCCGGTCTGCAACTCAAGCGCAACGGCTCGTACCTGTTTGCCCGCACCGAAGCCGAAGAACACCTGCTGGAAGCCTTCTGCGCCGGTCGCGCTGTGGAGCACGGTTACCGCGTCGACCTGTTGCGCGGCGCTGCATTGCGTGACGTATACGGCGGCCAGTTCAGCCATCATCGCGCCGCATTGCACGGAATGGACGATCAGCAACTGTATTCGCGCGAAGCGATTCCGGCGTTGATCGACTACCTGCACCGCGAACTTGGCGTCGCGTTTCACTTCTCCACCCTGGTGCGCGACATCGAGCCCGGCCGCTTGCACAGCACCGCCGGATCCTTCAGTGCCGAACAGATCATCGTCTGTTCCGGCCACGATTATCAGACGCTGCTGGCCGAGCTAATCGCCGAGCTCAACCCGCAAATCTGCCGCCTGCAAATGCTCCGCGCTCGACCGCAAATCAACCTCAACCTGCAACACGCGTTGCTCACCGGTCTGAGCTGCGTGCACTACGGCGCCTTCGCCGATCTGCCGGAAGCAGCGGCGGTGCAGGCGCAGATTCTGCGAGAGGAACCGCATCTGCATGAAAACGGCATTCACCTGCTGATCAGCCCGACGCCGTATGGTGAATTGATCATCGGCGACTCCCACCATTACGGCAGCGACCCGTCGCCGTTCAACGCCGAGCAGGTGGACAACTGGATGATTGAACTGGCCGAGCAGACGTTGGGTTGCAAGGTGCAAGTGGTGGAACGCTGGCAGGGTGTCTATGGTTCGCGGGGACCGGGGCCATTCTCGTTTCTGCGTCCGATGCCGGGTGTGAGCGTGGCACTGATGCACACCGGTGTCGGCATGAGCGTCGGGCCGGCGATGGCTGAACGCAACGTAGCGACGTTGTTGGGAGAGCGTTGATGGACCGCAATGAGCAAGTGATCGCCGAGGTGTTCGCGTTATACGAGCGCTTTGGCGACAGCGATTACATTGGCGAGCCGGTGTCGCAGATCGAGCACATGTCACAGGCCGCCGAACTGGCCATGGCCGAGGGCTTCGATGACGAAGTGGTGCTGGCCGCGTTCTTCCACGACATCGGGCATATCTGCGCCGAGAGCGCCGAGACCATGGGCGGCTTCGGCGTGGTCAGTCACGAACGGTTGGGCGCGGATTACTTACGTCGCGCAGGTTTCAGCGAGCGCTTGGCGCGGCTTGTGGAATACCACGTTCAGGCCAAGCGTTATCTGACGCTGAAAGAGCCTGGGTATTACGAGAGATTGAGCGAAGCCAGTCGCTGCACTCTGGAATATCAGGGCGGAGTGATGACCGCTGAAGAGGCTGAAGCTTTCGAGCAGGATCCGTTATGTGCGGTGAGTTTGCGGATGCGTCAGTGGGATGAGCAGGCCAAGGAAATGGCGGTGCCGGTGATTGATCTTCGTCTCTTGAAAGAAAAGGCGTTGCGCCTATTGGTGGCTTAATGCAAATGAACCGAGGTGCGGCCTTCGCGAGCAAGCCCGCTCCCACATTAGATCCGTGTCATACACAAATATTGGGTCACTGAAAATCAAATGTGGGAGCGGGCTTGCTCGCGAAGGGGCCGCCCCAACACCCCAGACCTAAAGCTGCTGCGCCAATACCTCAACCTGCTCTTGCCTTTCCGCCTGATTCAACTTCGGATGCGGATCAAGCGACGACCACTGCGGATGCGCCCGCGCCTTGTTCAGTGCCTCGGGCAGTTTGCCTTCGCGCCAGGATTTGTCCTGGGGCGTGGCGACCTGAATGCTGTCCATCGCCGCATGCCCTCGCGCATTAAGCGCTAGCAGCAGTTGCCGCTGACGCAACGCCAATAGCCGCAGCACGCCGTCATCGACGGTCAGCTCTCGCTGGCCTTTGATCTTGCCCATTAACCGGCTGCCATAACTGCGCGCGGTTTGCAGGGCGCCGCCGGCAATTGCGCCGGCGAGTGCCGCTGCGCCAAGGGTCAACCCGCCCACCAACAAGTCGACCCCGGCCCCGGCTGCCGCGCCGGCCGCGATACCGCCACCGACTCGCACGCCGAGCTGTTTCAGGGTTTCCGGGTTGAACAGGTCGTCACCCCAGCGGCCATCGAGCAATGGCAGATCACTGGTCGCCGCGTCCTGTGGGCGGAAGGCATAGAGCTTGAGCAGCGCTTCGACGCAGCGTTGTTCCCGTTGTCGAACCGCTTTGCGCAGTTCGTTGATGGCCTGCTGTTCTTGCTCGGCTTCGCTGACCACGCTGCGTCGGCACGCGGCGCAGTCGATCAATAATTCGGCAATCAGCCGCGCCGCACTCTGTTGCCGGGCCTGGCGTTGGGCTTGCTGATCGGCGATCAGGCGTTCCAGTTGCGGGCGGGCGTTTTCCAGCAGCAGTGCGAGGCTTTCATACAGTCGACGTTCGCCATCCTCCGGCGGTGCGACGCTGTCGAAACGCACCAAGGCGTGCAAGCCCAGACGTGCCAACGCTTCGCGCCAATCCGGCTCGCGGTGGTTGGCGCTGCTGACAAAGTTCAGCACCGGCAGCAGCGGTTTGCCGCAGCTGGCCAACACTTCCAGTTCGTCGCGGTACTTGGCCAACACCGGTTCCCGGGCGTCGATCACGTAGAGACCGGCGTCGCAGGTCAGCAGTTGCCGCAGCACCTTGGCTTCCTGTTCGAAGCGCTGCCGGGCTTCGCTGCCTTCAAGGAATCGCGCCAGTCGTGCCGGGCCGTCGAGGCGTTCGCCGGGGCGTTCCAGACGCTCGAGGTAGTCGAGCAGGGCGATGGCGTCTTCCAGACCGGGGGTGTCGTAGAGGTCGAGCAAGGGCTCGCCGTCTACCGACAACCGTGCACCTTCCACGTGCCGAGTGGTGCTGGGGCGATGAGAGACTTCGCCGAAGCCGACATCTCGGGTCAGCGTTCGCAGCAATGAGGTTTTGCCGACGTTGGTGTGGCCGACCACGGCGAGCTTCAAGGGCGGTTTCCAGGGGTTAGTCATGACCGCTCTCCAGCCAGTTCAACGGCGCGCAATCGGCGAACGGCAAGTCCAGCTGTTGCAGCGCCACGTGCCAGTCGCCCAGCCTTTCGGCGTCCAGCGCTTCGCCTGGCGGTGCTTGCAGCAACCAGACACGGGTAGCGCTGGCGCTGCGGGCCAGTTCGGCGATCAGTGCCAGACTGCCGCGGTCCGGCGACCGTCGTGGATCGCAGGCAATGGCCAATCGGGCCGGGGGGAAGCGGCTCAGCTGTTCGAGAAGTTTGTTGCGCGATTCGCGACTGTCGAGAATCCCGGCGTTGCCCACGGTTTTGGGTAATTGCGGCGGCCATGGACGTTGATCGTCCAGCTCGATGGCGACCAACAACGCGCCATCGCTTTGCAGGTCGCTCACGTCGCTTTCAATACGGTGCAGTTGCTCTGGCGCCGCGTCGCTGATGCCCAGGCGTTCACTGGTGGGCATCAGCCGTTCGCGCAGTTGGGCATAACCGGGCAGGTTCAAATCCAGACGCAATGCCGCTTGCCCGGTTTTCCAGCGCCACAGGCAGAACAGCGCCAGCAACAGTCGCGGCAAAACACCGTAGACCACCAGTACACCGACCAGCCATGTTGCCCAGGCCTGACGGGCGCTTTCGATGTTGAGCGCGGCATCGCCGCTGGCGCGGATCATTTCCACGGTCGGAACGTTGAAACCAAGCATGGCCGGCAGGGCGCCGAGGGCTTGAGTCATGGCGACGAAGGTGTCGCCGCCGAGGAGCGTGGTTTCCCAGACGAAGCCGTAACGCCGGGTCGCCATCAGCAACAACAGCATCACCAGCGCGCTGAGCATCGCCAGCAACCACAAGCCGTTGACCAGTACGCCGACCGCCCAGCGATTGAGTTTCTGTCGTTGCAGCAAGAGCAGCAGGGCCGGGGCCAGTTGCGCCGCTTTGGCATCGCGAGCGAGTTTTTCGCTGAGCCATAACCATATGCGGCCGAGGGTGGCCCCGTGTTCGCCAGCGAAGGCCAGGCCCAACGCCCAGCTCAGCAAAAGAATCAGGTTCAGTCCGAGCAAACTGCCCAAGGCCCAGAACACATTGACCGGGGGTTGTCCGTCGCCCAGCGCGGCAATCGCCAGGCCGGCGCCGCTGGCGACGGCGAGAACAGCCAGCACCAACAGTGCCAGCCGCGAACCTTGCAGCCAATGTTTGAGGGCGCTGGTCAGTCCATCGCGCTCGGCCAGCCACAGAGCACGGCGTTGAATGCGTGTCGGCAGATCGCCGCCCGCGCTGCGGGCCATTCGGTTGGCTTCCAGATCATCCAGGGGACCGGCGTGTTCTTCGCGCAGGCGCACCGTCTCGGTCAGCCAGAGGTTTTGCAGTGGAGTCAGTTCAGTCACGCGGCATCCCGTCGCTCAATTGAACGGTGAGCATAACCGCTGTGGCGCTTATCGGGGTACGGGAGGCTCTGGTATCCTCGCCGGCATGACTAAATCACTCCCCCTCAGCCTGATCGCAGCCCTCGGTGAAAACCGTGTGATCGGCGTCGACAACAGCATGCCCTGGCACTTGCCGGGGGACTTCAAATACTTCAAGGCCACCACCCTCGGCAAGCCGATCATCATGGGGCGCAAGACCTGGGATTCCCTCGGTCGTCCGTTGCCGGGCCGGTTGAACATCGTGGTCAGCCGTCAGGTGGATCTGCAGCTCGAAGGCGCGGAGGTTTATCCGTCGCTTGCGGCTGCCGTTGTTCGCGCTGAAGAGTGGGCTCGGGAACAGGGCGTCGATGAGCTGATGCTGATTGGTGGGGCGCAGTTGTACGCGCAAGGGTTGGCTCAGGCTGATCGGCTGTATTTGACGCGCGTGGCGCTGAGCCCGGAAGGAGATGCGTGGTTTCCGGCGTTTGATTTGGGGCAGTGGAAGCTGGTGTCCAATGTTCCGAATGCGGCGGAAGGCGACAAGCCAGCGTACAACTTTGAGGTGTGGGAAAAGGCCTAAAAGCTTCGCGAGCAAGCCCGCTCCCACACTTGATCTGCGTCGTGCACAAATCCAATGTGTGGAGCGGGCTTGCTCGCGAAAGCGGTCTCTCAGTCGCCGATTAAGCCTGAGCCAACTCCGAATGCTCATCCGCCTCCAGCAGCTCTTTATCGGTCTGCCGCATGATCTGGCTGGTGATCGCACCGGCGGTAATCGAACCACTCACGTTCAACGCCGTACGGCCCATGTCGATCAGCGGCTCAACCGAAATCAGCAACGCCACCAGTGACACCGGCAAGCCCATCGCCGGCAACACGATCAACGCGGCAAACGTCGCGCCACCGCCCACACCCGCCACACCGGCCGAGCTCAGCGTCACGATCGCCACCAACGTCGCGATCCACAACGGGTCCAGCGGGTTGATGCCCACGGTTGGTGCGACCATCACCGCCAGCATCGCCGGGTACAGACCGGCACAGCCATTCTGGCCAATGGTCGCGCCAAACGACGCGGCGAAACTGGCGATGGACTGTGGAATACCCAAACGGCTGGTCTGGGCTTCAATGCTCAGCGGAATGGTCGCGGCGCTGGAGCGGCTGGTGAAAGCAAACGTCAGCACCGGCCAGATCTTGCGGAAAAAGCGCAGCGGATTGATCCCGGCGGCCGACACCAGCAGGCCATGGACCACAAACATCAGGCCCAGCCCGATGTAGGAAACCACCACGAAACTGCCGAGTTTGATGATGTCCTGCAGGTTGGAGCCGGCGACCACTTTGGTCATCAGCGCCAATACGCCGTACGGGGTCAGCTTCATCACCAGACGCACCAGGCGCATCACCCAGGCTTGCAGGGTGTCGATGGCGTTGATCACTTTCTGACCTTTGTCGACATCATCTTTCAGCAGTTGCAGCGCTGCGACTCCAAGGAATGCAGCAAAAATCACCACGCTGATGATCGAGGTCGGCTTGGCGCGAGCGAAGTCGGCGAACGGGTTTTGCGGAATGAACGACAGCAACAGCTGCGGCACATTCAGGTCGGCAACCTTGCCTGCGTAGTCGGTCTGGATGGTTTGCAGACGGGCCATTTCCTGAGTGCCGGCCACCAGGCCTTCGGCGGTCAGACCGAAGAGGTTGGTCAGGCCTATGCCAATCAGCGCCGCGATGGCGGTGGTGAACAACAGCGTGCCGATGGTCAGGAAGCTGATCTTGCCCAGCGACGAAGCGTTATGCAGACGGGCCACGGCGCTGAGGATCGAGGCGAACACCAGCGGGATCACGATCATTTGCAGCAACTGCACGTAACCGTTGCCCACCAGATCGAACCAGCCGATCGAGGCTTTCAGTACCGGGTTGCCGGCACCGTAAACGGTGTGCAGAGCCACACCGAACACCACACCCAGCACCAACGCGAGCAGGACTTTTTTCGCCAGGCTCCAGGTGGTGTGACGGGTTTGCGCCAGGCCAAAGAGCAGGGCGAGGAACACCAGCAGATTGAGGATCAGCGGCAGATTCATTGGAACTCCAAAATAGACTTGTGCCAGCTACCTTCCGGGGCAGCCGCGAACCGGCAAGCCTAACAGCTTGATATCTAATGAATTAATATCAAAAACATCTTGAAACTGTCGTTTTTGGAATAAGCGCGTGTCGCTGACAGAGATGCAGCTGGCGCAATAGGGACGCAAGCGGTCGCGGGCAGATGAGGGCTGTCACACTTATTTGTTAGCGTCGATGTCTTTAATTCAGGGAGAAATGCCGATGAAACTCGCACCGAAATTTCTGGCTGCCGCACTCTGCTTGGGCCTCGCCGGCCAAGCCTTCGCTACGGATTTGAAGCATTGGCCAGCCGATCAGGCCAAGGCACTGGACGCAATGATCGCCGCCAATGCCAACAAAGGTAACTACGCGGTGTTCGACATGGACAACACCAGTTACCGCTACGATCTCGAAGAGTCGTTGTTGCCGTTCATGGAAAACAAGGGCCTGATCACCCGCGAGAAGCTCGACCCCTCCCTGAAACTGATGCCGTTCAAAGATACCGCCGACCACAAGGAAAGCCTGTTCAGCTACTACTATCGCCTCTGCGAAGTCGACGACATGGTCTGCTATCCATGGGTCGCCCAAGTGTTTTCCGGCTTCACCCTCCAGGAACTCAAAGGCTACGTCGATGAGTTGATGGCTTCCGGTAAACCGGTGCCAGCGAATTATTACGAAGGCGACGTGGTCAAGAACCTCGACGTCAACCCGCCGAAAATCTTCACCGGCCAGAAAGAGCTCTACAACAAGCTGATGGAGAACGGCATCGAGGTCTACGTGATGACCGCCGCCTCCGAAGAACTGGTGCGGATGGTCGCGGCCGATCCGAAGTATGGCTACAACGTCAAACCGCAGAACGTAATCGGCGTGACCACGCTGCTCAAGGACCGCAAGACCGGCGAACTGACCACGGCGCGCAAGCAGATCACCGCCGGCAAGTATGACGAGAACGCTAACCTTGGCCTCGAACTGACCCCGTACCTGTGGACCCCGGCGACCTGGATGGCCGGCAAGCACGCGGCGATCCTGACCTACATCGACGAGTGGAAAAAACCGGTACTGGTGGGTGGCGATACGCCGACCAGCGACGGTTACATGCTGTTCCACGATGTCGACGTGGCCAAGGGCGGCATCCACTTGTGGGTCAACCGCAAAGACAAATACATGACCCAGATTAACGGCATGATGGCCAAGCACGCCGCAGCTCAGGCCAAGGAAGGGTTGCAGGTCACGGCGGACAAGAATTGGGTGGTTGTGACGCCGGCAGAAATCCAGTAAGCGAGATCAAGCTCACTCTCACTGGCAACACGGAGCAAATGTGGGAGCGGGCTTGCTCGCGAAGAGGTCGTCACATCCGACATTGATGTCGACTGATACACCGCTTTCGCGAGCAAGCCCGCTCCCACACTTGACCGAGTTGGCCGCAAAAAAAATGCCCCGCACTTGGCGGGGCATTTTTTTGTTCAACGGTTAAGCATCATAGTCCGTCGAGCATCGCCTTGTTACGCACGGCACCCTTGTCGGCGCTGGTCGCCAGCAGGGCGTAGGCCTTCAGTGCGGTGGTCACCTTGCGTGGACGTTTTTCCACAGGCTTCCAGCCTTTTTGATCCTGCTCGGCACGACGGCCGGCCATTTCTTCGTCGCTGATCAACAGGTTGATCGAGCGGTTCGGAATGTCGATCAGCACTTTGTCGCCATCCTGCACCAGACCAATCGCGCCACCCGCCGCCGCTTCTGGGGAAGCGTGGCCGATGGACAGGCCTGAGGTGCCGCCGGAGAAACGGCCATCGGTGAGCAGGGCACAAGCTTTGCCCAGGCCTTTGGATTTCAGGTAGGACGTCGGGTACAGCATTTCCTGCATGCCCGGGCCACCTTTCGGGCCTTCGTAACGAATGATCACGATGTCGCCGGCCTTCACTTCATCCGCGAGGATGCCGCGTACGGCGCTGTCCTGGCTTTCGAAGATCTTCGCGTTGCCTTCGAAGACATGAATCGACTCGTCGACGCCGGCGGTTTTCACCACGCAGCCGTCCAGCGCGATGTTGCCGTACAGAACGGCCAGGCCGCCTTCTTTCGAGTAGGCGTGTTCGACACTGCGGATGCAGCCGTTTTCACGGTCGTCGTCCAGGGTCTCCCAACGGGTCGACTGGCTGAACGCGGTTTGCGTCGGGATGCCCCCAGGGCCGGCCTTGAAGAAGTGATGCACCGCTTCGTCGCTGGTCTGGGTGATGTCCCACTTGGCGATGCCTTCGGCCAGGGTTTTGCTGTGCACGGTCGGCAGGTCGGTGTGCAGCAGACCGCCACGGGCCAGCGAGCCGAGGATGCTGAAGATCCCGCCGGCGCGGTGCACGTCTTCCATGTGGTACTTCTGGATGTTCGGCGCAACTTTGCACAGTTGCGGCACGTGACGGGAGAGACGGTCGATGTCGCGCAGGTCGAAATCGATCTCGGCTTCCTGGGCCGCGGCCAGCAAGTGCAGGATGGTGTTGGTGGAACCGCCCATGGCGATGTCCAGGGTCATGGCGTTTTCGAACGCCTTGAAGTTGGCGATGTTGCGCGGCAATACCGATTCGTCGTTGTCGCCGTAGTAACGCTTGCACAGCTCGACGATGGTACGGCCGGCCTGCAGGAACAGCTGTTCGCGGTCGCTGTGGGTCGCGAGGGTCGAACCGTTGCCCGGCAATGCCAGACCGAGGGCTTCGACCAGGCAGTTCATCGAGTTTGCGGTGAACATGCCGGAGCACGAACCGCACGTCGGGCAGGCGCTACGCTCGTACTCAGCGACTTTCTCGTCAGAAGCGCTGGAGTCGGCGGCGATCACCATGGCGTCGACGAGGTCCAGACCGTGGCTGGCCAGTTTGGTCTTGCCGGCTTCCATCGGGCCGCCGGAAACGAAGATCACCGGGATGTTCAGGCGCAGGGCAGCCATCAGCATGCCTGGGGTGATCTTGTCGCAGTTGGAGATGCAGACGATGGCGTCGGCGCAGTGGGCGTTGACCATGTATTCGACGGAGTCGGCGATGATCTCGCGGCTCGGCAGCGAATACAGCATGCCGTCGTGGCCCATGGCGATGCCGTCATCCACGGCAATGGTGTTGAATTCTTTGGCTACACCGCCGGCGCGTTCGATTTCGCGGGCGACCAGTTGGCCCAGGTCCTTGAGGTGGACGTGGCCCGGTACGAACTGGGTGAAGGAGTTGGAAATGGCGATGATCGGCTTTTTGAAGTCGTCATCTTTCATCCCCGTGGCGCGCCACAGTGCGCGGGCGCCGGCCATGTTGCGGCCATGGGTGGATGTTTTCGAGCGGTAATCAGGCATGAAGCACTCCGGGCGGCTAATCAGGTATCAAAAGGGAAGTGAGCTTCTATTGACGTCTGGAACACTCAGAAATGGCCGTGTGTCCGGAAGTTGCCGATAACTTTGCGGGATCGCCGCGCGCTTCAGCTTGAGCTCATAAACCCGCCGGGGGATGACTGGCGATGAATGTCGCGATTCTACACGGCTGGCGTCAGGAGGGAATGCCGGAAGAGGGTGATCCAGCGCTGACGGAACGTGTGGGATGACCATCGGCAGGAATCACCCGCTATTCAGCGCGAGCTGCCGACGTGCGATCAGTGCATTGAAGGAAACGCCGACGGTGCTCAAGGCGAGGAAACTCAGTGCGAGAGTCGTTTGCAGATGGGCTCCACTCAGATTGATCAGGGCGCTGATCAGCCCGCCAGAGATGAAGACCAGCGTGTTCCCGGCCGACGCCGATGTACCGGCATTGTCCGGGAACACTTCCATGGCTTTGGAAGTGGCGACAGGGCGGGCGATGGTCGTGCCGGCGGTGCAGATGATCATCGGGATCAGCACGGTCAGGGCTGAAAGGCCCAGCAGGTTTGAGAGCAAGAGCATCACCAGTCCAGAAATGAAGATCAGGCCCAGGCCGACGACTATCTGGGTATCGGCCGTGACCCGCCCGACGAGGACTCGAGCGACAATGCCGCCGATGATGTAGGCCACGCCATACAACAGCAGTGTCAGGGAAAACTCGTAGGCCGAAAGCTGCAACTGCTCCATGAAGATCAGGGGCGAGATGACAATGAAGGAAAAGTGGCAGGTGAAGGCGATCGCGGCGATCAACCAATAGCCGAGGAAACCAGCATCTCGACAGACACGCCGGTAGGACTGAAGAATCCTTCGGCGCGGGGTTGTGGCGGTGTGCCGGTTTTCAAGAAAGAAGCAGGCCTTAAGGAACACGGCGGCGGCAAGGGCAATAAAGACAATGAAACTTGCGGGCCAGTCCAGCGCCTGTTGCAACAGGGTGCCGGCTAGTGGCGAGACGGAAATGAAGATCCCGCTGGCGGTGACCATCAGAATCCGCAGTTGATCCCGCTCCTTGCCGTCGAACAGGTCCTGGACCAGGGCCTGCGAGAGTACGAAGCAACCGCAGCCGATGGCCTGCACCACCCGGAACGTCAGGAACCAGGCGTAGTCGGTGGACAGCACGCAACCAGTCGCACCGATCATCGAGACCGCCATTCCCGCCAGCAGCAGACTTTTGCGCCCGATGACATCCGAGAGCGGCCCGACCAGTAGTTGGGAAAGTGCGATCCCGATGGCAAACAGGCTGATGGAAAACGCGATGTCGCCTGGCGTGGTCCGGAAGTGTTCAGCCAGCGCCGGGAACGATGGCAGCAGAACATCGAGAGGGAAGACCCCGAGCATCACCATGGTCATTAATAGGGTGATCGCAGAGCGGCGGTGTTTGACACTGACCGCAGATTTTCCTTCATCCATCGACAAGTCCTGCCTGTGCGAAGAGCTGCTGGTTAAAAGGCAGGTAGAAAAAACCTGCCTTTTCCATTGCCTGTAGCGTCGCGCCTGCACCTGATCGGGCGCGCTGTAGGCAGGCTTGCGGGCCGGTCAGGGCACTGAGGATTTCTGCGACGCAATTCTCCCTGAGGCCCACGCTGTTCAGGCTTTCCTTCAGCCATCGCTCATCGACCTCAAAGAACATCAGGAGGATGTCCACCAGCAGCTTCGCGGCGAACGTGCGTTGGCTGCTGTTCAGGGTCAGCCACAGATAATGGAACACTTCGCAAAAGTAACGACTGTGTCGGGCCTCGTCGGTGAGGTGGTCCCTGAGCATTTCCTGGACGCTGGACACCAGCTCGTTGCGACAAACCTCGAGCAGTTCCCTGGCGATGATGGTCTCGGACACGAAGCCGACGAGAAACCAGGCCAGCGCCTTATGCCTCTCTGGGCTGTGGTCAATCAGGGCGTTCAGTCGGGTAATGCGGCGCGGCATCACCGGGCGTTGGGTCATGCCGTAGAGGTCGGCTATCTGCTCGGCGAGGCTATTGGAGAACAGGGCGTGATAACCCTCATCGGTGTACAGCTGGAGGGCGGCCGTTTTCATCCGTCGGGGGATGGACGCGCCGAGCTCATCGTGGACGATGGTTTCCACGGAGCGGTTGACGATTCGATGTTCGAGCCGGGTGGTGTAGTCGAGGAAATACACCAGATGGTTGGCCGATAAACGATGGGTGATCGCACTGCCGGCTGCTTCGATGGCCGGGTGATTCAGGTAGGGCAGGAAGGCGGGCGGGAACCAGTGTCGTGTTTCCAGTTGCCGTTCCAGATCTGATGGCAATTGATAGGTGTGCTCGCTGGTTCGTACCGAGGCTCGGGTGTTCCAGTCGCCGAGGGTGAAGCGCTGTGCCCAGGCGTCGGGCAGTGACAGGTCGTCTGTGCGGGGCCCGGTCATTGTTGTGAGCCTCGGTTGCGCAGCAGCGCTTTCAATTCCTTGCACATCACTTGACCGTCACTCCGCCCGCAGCCCACAAAAAACAACGGCTGTTCGGCGCTGTCCTCGATCCCCAGCAACGTTTCGACCTGATCGTCCGCCAACGCACCGGTCAGCCAGGTGCTTAACCCGAGTGCGGTGGCCACCAGTTGAAAGGTCTGGGAAATATGACCCGCCTCGACGTAAGCCATTCGGTAGGCCCGCGAGTGTTCATATTTCCACCACAGTTTGTCGAAGCGAGCGGTGATGAACAGGCCGACTGGCAGGTTGTTGATGAAATGCTGCCCACACAACAACTGGCCCAAGGGTGAGTCAGGCACCGGATTGACGAAGCTTAAAGCATGTTTGTCGGGGTGGTAGGCGTAGAGCCCGGGATTCAGGCCGCTGACGTTCTGAACATGAAGAAAACCTTCGCAGGCATTCAACCCGCCACCGGATGGACTGCTGCGCCGGGCGCCGAGACCTTCAGCGATGGTTTCGTCGATGTCGTTGTCGCGCTCGCGTAGATAGCCAAGGGACAAATACAAAAGAGCGCCCACATCGTCGAGAGAAACCCCTTCACCCGTGAAGGAGCGGCAGGTCTTTCGGTCGATCAAGGTCTTTGCAAGTGCGCTTTGCGGCAGACAGGAAGGTTGGGGCAGGGCAATCCGCTCGCTTGTCGGGCGTTCTGTGAGTCTGACCTCCGGGGCAGGAGTGGCCAGTACTTCGGCGCAATGGTCCAGATAGTGTCTCGACCATTCATTAATATCTTGGGGGACATATTCACAAGGAATGTTCTTGGTGCCGATATGAAATATCTTCGACAGTTCATCCCAGCCCCATTCAATGGGGTCTTGTATTGAAGATGTGAGTATTCCTGCGTTCAGGAGTTGCGTGTCTATTATGTTGTTGTCATCAAACTTTTCAAGGTTGTCGATAAGGTGTGCGAGACGGGTTGAGTATTCAAGGTTCAATTCGAACTGTTTGTGGTTCTTGTAATCCCAGACTATTTGGTCGGGCGTGCGAGGAAGTATGAATATATAGGGGTTTATCTGCATGATTGGCGACTCACTCTGGTCTTTGCCATAGAAAACGCTGGGTAGCCGGCACTCCCCAGCGTTTCATTTACTTAGCGGGCTTTTGGCGCAACCAGAAAAGCCAGGTTAGCGATTTTGTTGGTTTCCAGAGTAATTGCTTTCATGTTTTGAACTCCTTGTAATTGATAGTGAGTGTCACTCCTTTGTGACGACTTAATCATAGTTTGTAATGAGTTCTTATCAAGGGGAGATTGGGTAGGAATGTTCCAGTAATTTTGTCGGATTGATCTGAGGGTTGGATGAATCTTGTAAGTTCTGTCCGCTAAAATAAAAGACACAGCGAAACGTCCTGCAAGTCATTAAGACCGCTGGAGTAGGAAGTTGGAGAGTTCAATAACAGATAACAGACCGGGGAGCCGGCTGGCTCCCCGTCAAACCGGCGAAATCAGCTGTTTGGCAGCAGACGGCAGGTGATGCTTTTAATGTAGCGGGTTTCGGCGATGGCTGGGTGAACCGGGTGATCCGGGCCCTGACCGCCGCGCTCCAGCATCTGGATGTTGCGGTCCAGGTGACGGGCGCTGGTCAGCAGGATGTTCTGCAGATCGTCTTCCGGCAGGTGCATCGAGCACGAAGCGCTGACCAGGATGCCGTCTTTGCTGAGCAGGCGCATGGCTTGCTCGTTCAGGCGACGGTAGGCACCTTCACCGTTTTTCATGTCTTTCTTGCGTTTGATGAACGCCGGAGGATCGGCAACGATCACGTCGAAACGCTCTTCGCTGGCTTTCAGCTCTTTCAGGGCTTCAAACACGTCGCCTTCAATGCAGGTCATCTTGTCGGCGAAACCGTTCAGCGCGGCGTTGCGCTCGACGCCGTCGAGGGCGAAGGCCGATGCGTCGACGCAGAACACTTCACTGGCGCCGAACGCAGCCGCTTGCACGCCCCAACCACCGATGTAGCTGTACAGGTCCAGCACGCGTTTGCCTTTGGCGTAAGGTGCCAGACGCGCGCGGTTCATGCGGTGGTCGTAGAACCAACCGGTTTTTTGTCCCTGGATGACGGGCGCTTCGAATTTCACGCCGTTTTCTTCCAGGGCAACCCACTCCGGCACCAGGCCGAACACGGTTTCGACGTAGCGGTTGAGGCCTTCGGCATCACGGGCAGCGGAGTCGTTCTTGAACAGAATGCCGCTAGGCTTGATCACTTGGGTCAGCGCTGCGATCACGTCTTCTTTATGGGCTTCCATGGTTGCCGAAGCGATCTGTACCACCAGGATGTCGCCGAAACGGTCGACTACCAGACCTGGAAGCAGGTCGGAATCGCCGTAGACCAGGCGATAGAACGGCTTGTCGAACAGGCGATCGCGCAGGGACAGCGCGACGTTCAGGCGATGCACCAGCAGCGACTTGTCCAGCGGCAACTTGATGTCGCGCGACAAGAGGCGGGCGCAGATCAGGTTGTTCGGGCTCATGGCAACGATGCCCAGCGGCTTGCCGCTGGCTGCTTCGAGGATCGCCTGGTCGCCGGCCTTGAAACCGTGCAAAGGAGTAGCGGCTACATCGATTTCGTTGCTATAGACCCACAAATGGCCGTTTCGCAGGCGACGGTCGGCGTTGGCTTTGAGGCGCAGGCTAGGCAGGGACATGACGTCGCTCCGGAAAAAAGAGCGGGAGTATAGCGTGCTGCGCACGGCCACGGTTTGGCGGATGGACATGCGGTGAGGAAGGGCCGGCATTTGATGAAACTTCAGACGATGGGCCGGCCAAGGTGTCGGATCCAACTTTATAAGGGTTAGAATCGCCGCCTGTCCCAGAGTGTGTACTTATGTCCCCAGAGCTGACTACCGAACAGATTCAACAGTCCCTGCAAGGCATCAGCGTGCCGGCCCAGCCGCAAATCATGGTGGATTTGCAGATGGAACAGTACATGCCCGATCCGGATCTGGAGGTGATCGCGAAGCTGATCTCTCAGGACCCGGGCCTCTCTGGCGCCTTGTTGAAAATCGTCAACTCGCCGTATTACGGCTTGAGCAACAAGATCGCCTCGATTCAGCGTGCGGTGAATCTGCTGGGCAGCCGCTCGATCATCAACCTGATCAACGCGCAGTCGATCAAGGGCGAAATGAACGACGACACCATCGTCACCTTGAATCGTTTCTGGGATACCGCTCAGGACGTGGCGATGACCTGCCTGACCCTGGCCAAGCGTATCGGCGCCCAGGCCGGCGATGAAGCGTACGCCCTGGGTCTGTTCCATGACTGCGGCGTGCCGCTGATGCTCCAGCGTTTCCCCAACTACATGACCGTTCTGGAAGAGGCCTACGCCAGTGCCAGCGCCGAATGTCGGGTGGTGGACACTGAGAATCGGGTGTTCAATACCAATCATGCGGTGGTGGGTTATTACACCGCCAAATCCTGGCGTCTGCCGGAGCATGTGACCGCCGCCATCGCCAATCACCACAATGCGTTGGCGATCTTCAGCGATGAGTCGTCGCGCAACAGTCAGGTGAAAAACCTGCTGGCGATCCTGAAAATGGCCGAACACATTTGTGCGTCCTTCCGGGTGCTGGGCAACCAGCGTGATGACCACGAGTGGAACAGCATCGCACCGCTGGTTCTCGATTACGTCGGCCTCTCGGACTACGACTTCGAGACCCTCAAACAAACGATTCGTGACCTTGGCGCTCACCGCTGAGCGTTGCACAGCCTGATTCGAGAGCACCATGCCGGAACTGCCTGAAGTCGAAACCACCCGCCGCGGGATTGCGCCGCACCTGGAAGGCCAGCGCGTCAGCCGGGTAATCGTGCGTGAGCGGCGCTTGCGCTGGCCGATTCCCGAAGACCTGGATGTGCGGCTGTCTGGCCAGCGCATCGTGCTGGTGGAAAGACGCGCGAAGTACCTGCTGATCAATGCCGAAGTCGGCACGCTGATCAGCCATTTGGGGATGTCGGGAAATCTGCGTCTGGTGGAAATCGGCACGCCGGTGGCCAAGCATGAGCATGTGGACATCGAACTGGAATCCGGTCTGGCCCTGCGTTACACCGACCCGCGACGGTTCGGCGCGATGCTCTGGAGCCTTGACCCACTCAACCATGAGTTGTTGATTCGCCTGGGGCCGGAGCCGTTGACCGACCTGTTCGACGGCGAGCGCTTGTTCCAGCAGTCCCGTGGGCGATCCATGGCGGTCAAGCCGTTCATCATGGACAACGCGGTGGTGGTCGGCGTGGGCAATATCTACGCAACCGAAGCGTTGTTCGCCGCCGGTATCGATCCGCGTCGTGAGGCCAAAAGCATCTCTCGGGCGCGTTATCTGAAACTGGCGATCGAGATCAAACGCATCCTGGCGGCCGCTATCGAGCGCGGCGGCACCACGCTGCGAGATTTTATCGGCGGTGACGGTCAGCCGGGATATTTCCAGCAGGAACTATTCGTGTACGGCCGTCGCGGTGCGCCCTGCAAGGTATGTGGCACGGAGTTGCGGGAAGTGAAGCTCGGGCAGCGCGCCAGCGTCTTTTGCCCGCGTTGTCAGAGCTGATACGCCTACGGTCTATAGTCAGTGTTCTGACTGCCTAGCCCAAGGACCGTGCCATGAACCTGTTTCGAACCCTTGTCGTCGTTTTGCTGCTGAGCGTCGGTGCGCCAGCGCTGGCAGCAAACACGGGCAGCGGCGACCCGCGTTACACCATCCAGAATCCCCCGGCGTACGCCATGCTCGGCGATTTGCTGATTGCCCGACCTTTGTTGGTCGTGGCGACGGTGATCGGTGCCGGAGCGTTTGTGGTGTCGTTGCCGTTTACCGCGTTGGGTGGCGGCGTTGGCGATGCGGGGCAGGCGTTGGTGGTCGACCCGGCGAAAGCGGCGTTCGTGCGGTGCTTGGGGTGTATCGGAGAAGGGTTTGAGCAGCGGGAGTGAAGTCGGTTAATTCTTGGGTGTGGCTGATGGACTCATCGCGAGCAAGCTCGCTCCCACATTAGACCGCGATCAACTGTGGGAGCGAGCTTGCTCGCGATGAGGCCCTTACAAACGCTACAAAAATCTCTGACTCAAGCCTTGCCAGTAATCTTCCGGTACTTCTCCATCAACTGCTCTTCAGTCTCCGGATGCGCCTCGTCCAGCGGAATGCAATCCACCGGGCAAACTTGCTGGCACTGAGGTTCGTCGTAGTGGCCGACGCACTGGGTGCACAGGTTCGGGTCGATCACGTAGATCTCTTCGCCCTGGGAGATGGCGGCGTTCGGGCACTCGGGTTCGCAGACGTCGCAGTTGATGCAATCGTCGGTGATGATCAGGGACATGCTAACTCCAGCCAGGGCGGAAGGCCCGGGCGCAATAAACCAATGCGCACAATTGTGCCGCATTGGCGCCCGCAGTGCACGCGGGCGCGATCAAGGGAAAAGATCGCAGCCTGCGGCAGCTCCTACTTTTTGAAGCGTTCGTTCAGGGCGTCCGCCACCACAGGGTGGACGAACTTGGTGATATCACCGCCCAGGGCTGCAATTTCACGGACCAGCGTCGAGGAAATGTACGAATAACGCTCGGACGGGGTAAGAAACAAACTTTCCACATCCGGTGCCAGCTGACGGTTCATGTTGGCCAGCTGGAATTCGTATTCGAAGTCCGATACCGCTCGCAAACCACGCAGGAACACGTTGGCGTTCTTCTCTTTGGCGAAATGCGCCAGCAACGTCGAGAAGCCGACGACTTCAACGTTCGGCAGATGTTTAGTGACCTCGCGGGCCAGCGCCACACGCTGTTCCAGGGGAAACAACGGGTTTTTCTTCGGGCTGGCGGCGACGGCGATGATCACATGATCGAACAGGCGCGCGGCGCGTTCGACCAGATCGCCATGGCCCTTGGTAATAGGGTCGAAGGTACCTGGGTACAACACTCGGTTCATCGCGTCGTCCTGGCGGGAGTCCGTTGGGGAGTCGGATGGTATCGCAGCCTTCCCGGTCGGCCAAGTCGCCTTTTGGGTAAGAAAGCACTATAGACCAGTGGAATATTCTCCATTTTCATGGGTTTTTCAAACGTTCGGCCAAAGAAGTTGCCAGCTGCGCCGTCAGCCCGTAGACCGACAATTGTGGGTTTGCGCCAATGCTGGTGGGGAACAGCGAGCCGTCATGAATCGACAGGTTGCCTAACTGATGATGCCGGCCGAGGCTGTCGGTCACGGCGTTTTTCGGGTCTTCACCCATGGCACAACCGCCCATCACATGGGCGCTGCCCAGGCGTGTGCGATACAGCTCAAGGCTCAGGCCGTCGATCAGCGTGCGCGCTTCGGTCAGGGTTTTCACGTAGCGAGCATCGGCGTCCATTGGCATTACCGCATGGGCACCGCCCGCGAACTGGATCTCGGCCATGCTGTGGAACGCCCGACGCAATCCGTCCCAGGCATAGGGTGAAACCTGATAGTCGAGCACCGGCGTGCCGTCACTGCGCAACTCGACGCTGCCGCCGGGGCTGTCCGGGTGAAAGCCGTCCCGCAGCAACGCCAGCATGGCGTGGGTGTGGGGCAGGTTTTCCATGTGCTGGGCGTTTTCCTTGCCGAAACCGCCGAGCAACGTCGTGGCCAGTGCCGGGTGCAGCGGCGGCACTTCGAGTTTGTAAGACATTTTTCCGGAGGTGCCATCCTGCCATTGGAAATGGTCGGAATAGATCGACTGTGGCGCGCCATAAAACGGGTTGATCACTTCGTCGAACAACCCTGCCGACATGTTCACCAGGTGTAGAAAAGTCCGTTTACCCAGCCGTTTGTGCGGATCCGGTGCCTCGGAGCGCATGAGCAACGCCGGGCTGTTGATCCCGCCCCCGGCCAGCACGTAATGCCGCGCCTTGACCGTGATCGTCTGTCCGGTAGGCGCGACGCAGCGGTCGTCCATCGCTACGCAATGCAAGCCCGTGACCTTGTCGCCGCTGATCAAGAGCTTTTCGGCACGAGCCAGATAGAGCAACTCCCCACCTTTTTCCAAGGTCGCCGGGATGGTTGTGACCAGCATCGATTGCTTGGCGTTGGTCGGGCAACCCATGCCGCAGTACCCGAGGTTCCAGCAACCACGCACGTTGCGCGGGATCACATGCCAGGCGTAGCCGAGTTTTTCGCAGCCTTTGCGGATCACGTCGTTGTTGGCGTTGGGCGGGACCATCCAGGGTGCGACGCCCAGGCGTTGTTCCATTTTCTCGAACCACGGCGCCATCTCGGCCGGCGCGTGGCCTTTGACGTCGTGTTCCTTGGCCCAGTGGTCGAGGGTCGGATCCGGCGTGCGAAAACTGGAGGTCCAGTTGATCAGCGTGGTGCCGCCCACCGCCCGGCCCTGAAGGATGGTGATTGCGCCGTCCTTGCTCATGCGGCCGATACCTTCCTGATAGAGGCTGGTGTAGGCCTGGTCTTCGAGCATCTTGAAGTCGCTGCTGGTCTTGAGCGGGCCTTCCTCGATCAGCAATACCTTGTAGCCCGCGGCGCTGAGGATTTCGGCGGTGGTGCCACCGCCCGCGCCGCTGCCGATAATCGCCACGTCCGCTTCGAGGGTCAGGTCCTGGGTCAGTTGTGAACCGTTATAGGTTTTCCAGCCACGGGCCTGGCCTTCGCGGAACGGATCGGGTACGGGCATCTTCAGGGTCTCTTTTTATTATTTGGAAGAAGTAGTGAGGCGACTGACGCCATCGCGAGCAAGCTCGGCTCCAGGGTTTACGCGGTCAATGTGGGAGCCGGGCTTGCTCGCGAAGGGGGCTCCATGGTTTCAGACCGTGGGTGGTCCGGGATACCCGCAATGCGCCCACGACTCCGCCCGGCTGTACCAAGCCATCATCACCAGTTGCAGCAGCGAGCTATGGCCCATGCGCAGCAGACTTAACGAGCTGTTTTCCCAGCGATCGAGAAAATGCCGGATCTCGTCGGCACTGGCGTTTTCCCAGCTGCCCCAGATCCCGGTCAGTGGGCCGCGGGTGATGCTCATTCCCAGCACATCGAATAACTGTCGGGTCAGCTTGAGCATTTCCGGCGACAGATGATTCAGACCGTTGTCCAGGCAGTGTAAGGTTTCACCGACGGCCGTCGGCATTTTCTCGATGGCCACAGCGCCGTCGAGCATCACCGGAATCAGTGCCCGCAGAAACAGCAAGTCACCGCTGCGCAGAATCGCGAAACCGCTGGCCGGCAGGCTCGATGAGCAACCGCTGAGGCTCGCTCCCAAACCGGCGGTGGCGAGAAAAGCGCTGGCACCCAGGCTGAATTTAAGCAAGCCGCGCCGTGACAGCGCGGGTGTATCGGACAGACTTGGGCTCATTATTGTTATTACCCGAAGGGGATGATCGTTAGCGGATAAACAGCTTCTGAATCAGCTTCTGAATGGATTTTCCGTACGGCGGGTAGATCAATTTCGCCGCATTGAACCGCTGTTTGATCAGCACACCTTTGGCTTTGCTGAAGGTCAGGAAACCTTCGTGGCCGTGGTAATGGCCCATGCCCGAGGCGCCGATCCCGCCGAATGGCATATCGTCCTGAGCGACGTGCAGCAGGGTGTCGTTCAGGCACACGCCGCCGGAATGGGTTTCGTGAAGTACGCGGTGTTGCTCACGCTTGTCGTAGCCGAAGTAATACAGGGCCAGCGGACGAGGTCGTTCATTGATGTAGGCAAAGGCCTGATCCAGATCCTTGTAGGGAACGATCGGCAACAGCGGACCGAAGATTTCGTCCTGCATCACCATCATGTCGTTGCTGACGTTGAGCAGCAGGCTGTGGCTCATGCGGCGCCCCTGGCCCTTGTCGAACAGCGGAATCAGCAGCGCGCCCTTGCTGGTGGCGTCGCTGATGTAGCCGTTGAGGCGTGCCAATTGTCGGTCATTGATGATCGCGGTGTAGTCCGGGTTGTCGGTCAAGGTCGGATAAAACCCGCGAACCGCCTGACGATAGGCTTCGACGAAAGCGCCTACGCGATCCTCCGGCACCAGCACATAGTCCGGGGCCACGCAGGTCTGCCCGGCGTTGAGCGTCTTGCCGAAGGCGATGCGTTCGGCAGCGTCCTTGAGCGGCACGTCGCGGGACACAATGGCCGGGGATTTGCCGCCGAGTTCGAGGGTCACCGGGGTCAGGTTTTCGGCCGCCGCACGCATCACGTGTTTGCCGATACTGGTGGCGCCAGTGAACAGCAGGTGATCGAAACGCAATCTGGAGAACGCTACGCCGATATCGGCTTCGCCCAGTACCACGCAGACCAGGTCTTGCGGGAAGATTCGGCCCAGCAGTTCCTTGAGCAACAAACCGGTGGCGGGGGTCGATTCGCTGAGCTTGAGCATCACCCGATTGCCTGCCGACAACGCGCCTACCAACGGGCCGATGGCCAGATACAGCGGGTAGTTCCACGGCACGATCACCCCGACCACACCCAAAGGTTGATAAACGACTTTGGCCGCCGCGGGTTGAAAGGCAATCCCGACCTTGCGTTTCGACGCCTTCATCCAGCCTTTGAGGTGCTGACTGGCGTAGTGAATGCCGTGCAGGCTGGGCATCAGTTCGGCGAGCAGGGTTTCATCGGCGCTGCGGTGGCTGAAATCCTGGCTGATGGCATCGATCAGAGCCTGGCGCTCATTGCTCAACAGATCGCGCAGGGCTTTGAGCCATTGCTGGCGCTGGGCGGCGGGTGGCATTGGGTTGGCGGCATACGCCGCGCGTTGGGCGTCGAACAGGGTCTGGAGCTCTTCCAGGGGCTGCTGCAGGTTCTGCAAGTAGGCGATGTCAGCAGTCATGGTAGGCTCCGGATTTATTGTAATAAGGGACTTTTTAGAGTCTATGCTCTAGAAAGTCAAATGACATCCTGGCGCAGCTTTGTTTTATCCACCTGCGGATAGGTCGTAAGATGCCGGTCAACGCACTTTGAATTAAAGCCCAAGCCATGGCCCCTCGGATCAAAACCAGCGAGCGCATCGTGCAGAACAGCCTGGAGCTGTTCAATCAGCAGGGTGAGCGCAGCATCAGCACCAACCACATTGCTGCCCACATGGAAATTTCCCCGGGCAACCTGTACTACCACTTCCCCAACAAGCAGGCGATCATCGCCGTGCTGTTCAGTGAGTACGAAAGCCTGGTGGACAGCTTCCTGCGCCCGCCCCAGGGCCGTGCCGCCACGGTCGAAGACAAGCGCTTCTACCTCCAGGAATTGCTGGCCGCCATGTGGCGCTACCGGTTTTTGCACCGCGATCTGGAGCACTTGCTCGACAGTGATCCGGAGTTGGCCGCCCGCTATCGGCGCTTTTCCCAACGCTGTCTGATCCATGGCACGCACATCTACGCGGGCTTCGTCGAGGCCGGCATCCTGCAAATGGACAAGGTTCAGATCGAATCCCTGACGCTCAATGCCTGGATCATCCTGACGTCCTGGGTGCGTTTTCTCTGCACCACCCGTGAAAACTCCAATCACCTGAGCGAACAGGCCATTAAACGTGGGGTGTATCAGGTGCTGGTGCTTGAGGCCGGTTTTGTCACGGATCAGTCTCGCGATTCGGTGAATGCGCTGTTCGAGGAGTTTTACGTGCCGCTGGCCCAAGCACTGGAAGAAGTGGGATAGAAAGTGCAGTAGGATCAACCATCGCCAAAATCGCAGGAGCCCGTTATGCCCATTGCGCAACTGATCAGCCCGCAAGCGTTGGACCTGAAAAAGGAGCAGCCGGGGCTGGTGATTCTGGATTGTCGTTTTGCCCTCGAAGACCCGGATTACGGTCAGCGCAGCTATGCCGAAGGGCATATTGCCGGGTCGAGCTTTGCCGATCTTGAGCGTGATTTGAGCGGGACATTGATCAAGGGTGTGACCGGGCGTCATCCGCTGCCTGAACCTGAAGACTTGATCGAACGTCTGCAAGCCTGGGGCGTCAACGCCGACAGCGATGTGATTTTGTACGACGACGGTCCGGGTGCCTACGCGGCGCGGGCCTGGTGGTTGCTGGCCTGGCTGGGCAAACGTGACGGCGTGTTCATTCTGGATGGCGGACTCAAGGCCTGGCACGCGGCCGGTTTGCCCCTGAGTCTTGATGCGCCGCAGATTGAACGGGGCACCTTCACGGGGTCGCCGGACAACGCGCTGATCTTGAGCGCCGAACAGCTCCAACAACGTCTCGGCCAGCCTGCGCTGACCTTGCTCGATGCCCGCGGCTTGCCGCGTTTCAAGGGCGAAGTAGAGCCGATCGACCCGATTGCCGGGCACATCCCCGGCGCGCAATGTGCGGCGTTCACCGACAACCTGGGCAGCGACGGGCGTTTTCTGCCGGCCGATCAGCTCAAACAGCGTTTTGCCGAGAAGCTCGGTGATCGTTCGCCGACCGATCTGGTGGCGTACTGCGGTTCTGGCGTGACGGCCTGTCACAACCTGTTTGCGTTGTGTCTGGCGGGTTATCCGTTGGGATCGTTGTATGCCGGTTCATGGAGCGAGTGGATCAACGATCCTGCACACGGCATCGCCAAAGGCGATTAAACACAGATCCAATGTGGGAGCGAGCTTGCTCGCGATAGCGGACTGTCAGTCAACATCATTGTTGAATTTGATTGCCACATCGCGAGCAAGCTCGCTCCCACATGGGTATTAGGTGCTTTGAGATATCACCGTAGGCGGGCGTTGCGATACGCGCCCGGCCCCACGCCGTAAACCTGCTTGAACTGCCGACTCAGATGACTCTGGTCAGCAAACCCCAACTGCGTCGCCACTTCCAACGGTAAGCAACCATTCTGTAACAGCGCTCGCGCCCGGGCGATGCGCTGCTGCATCAGCCAGGTGTGTGGCGGCATGCCAGTGGCGCGGCGGAACACCCGGGCGAAGTGGAAGGGCGAAAGGTTGACCGCCGCTGCCAGTTCTTCCAGCGAAGGCGGCGTCGCCAATTGTGCTTGCAGCAGATCCTTGGCCAGCGTCACCGCCCGATGTTCCTTGCCCGGCTTGCCTGCAATCGGTACCGCTGCGTGCCGTTGCAGCAGCAACAGCATCATTTCCCGCCAGACCGTTTGTTGTTGCAAGGCCGTGGACGGACTCTCCAGCAGACGATGCAGTTGGCAGAAACCCTTCACCAGATCCGGATCGCGATACAGCGTCGCGGCGAACGCCGGCAAGTTGTTGGTCGGCAGTTCCAGCTCCGCCAACAGCGACAGAATCTGACCGCTGTCCGGATAGAACGCCCGATACAACCAGCCATCCTCCGTGCCTTTATGGCCGGTGTGCAGTTCATCCGGATTGATCAGCACCAGCGTGCCGCTGCCCGCCAGGTGTTCGGCGCCGCGATAGCGATAGCGTTGGGCACCCGCCATGATCATGCCAATCACATAACCGTCATGCACATGAGGCGCGAAACGGTGTTCGATGTAGCGCGCGGACAATAACTCGACGCCGGCCAACGGTGCTGTTTGCCAGAATCGGATCGACTCGCCCTGGTCGACGTCCATGGCCTTACTGGCGCCCCACGGCGGTCAGCCATTGCGGGATGCGGCGTTCCAGGTAGTAACCCGGTTGCTTGAACGAACCATCGACGAAGCCGACATGCCCACCCTTGGTATGTAACTCGAATTGAGTGCAGGCGGACAATTCGTCGGCTTGCGGCAGGCTATGAGGAAAGACAAATGGGTCATCGGCCGCTTGAATGATCAGGGTCGGCGTACGAATCTCGCCAAGGAAATAGCGACTCGAAGCGCGGCGATAGTAATCCTCGGCATCGGCAAAACCATTCAGCGGCGCGGTGACCCGCCCATCGAAATCCCAGAACGTGCGCATGTTCTCCAGTGAGCCCAACGCGGCCAGCGCCGCCAGACCATCCTCGCGCCCGTCATGCTGGAACTGGCGTTGTTTGTTCTTGATATAGGCCACCATCTCCCGCATGAAATGCGCCTGATAGACCTTGGAGAAACCCTGGCCGATACGGTCGGCGCATTGATCGAGACGAAACGGTACCGACACCGCCACCGCACCGGCCACGCCACTATTACTGCCGGATTCGCCCAAGTGCTTGAGCAACACATTGCCACCCAGGGAATAGCCGACCGCATACAACGGCGCGAGCGGTCGTTGGGCCTTCAGGTGTTTGATGGTTTCGGCCAGGTCTTCACTGGCACCGGAATGGTAGCTGCGTGCCAGCAGATTCGGCTCACCCGAACAGCCGCGCCAGTTCAATGCGACGCTGGCCCAGCCTTGGGCACCCAGTGCTTTCTGCACCCCGGCCACGTAAGGCGAATTTGAAGACCCGGTCAGGCCGTGCAACACCAGCACCAGTGGCGCATCGGCGCTGTGCGGGCCGTGCCAGTCGAGGTCGAGAAAGTCGCCATCCTCAAGCCATAAGCGTTCGCGCTGGCGTTCGATGTGCGTGGTTTTGCGCCACAGCGGTCCCCACAAGGTTTGCAAGTGCGGATTACCAAGGCCGGTGGCCGGGGTGAAGCGTTCGCTGGGCTGGAGCACGATGTTTCTCTAAAAGGTCAAACAGTCGGCGGCAGGGCTGAAAAGCGTGGCCCTGGCGCCTATGTCCAAAGAAACTAACTTGCCACAATCCCCGTTTCGGCGCGACACATGCTCTGCGGTACCTCGTTGGTCGGGAGAGGCAGAGGCTGTTGTTCTACGGTCGGGCCTATGGTCACCACCGACCATTGGTCCGCGTCAAAGTGCTTGTTCAGGGCTGTTTTGACTTGCGCAACGGTCAGTTTCTGAGCCTGTTCGATTGAAAAATCCAGATTGAGCGGCAAGTCGTATTGGTTGATATTGACCAGTCGGGCAAGAATCTGTGAATTGGTGGCGCTGTTCAACGCGCTGCTGCTGCGCAGTTGGCGCAGGGTGTCGTCGAGTTCCTGTTGTGTCGGACCCGTTTGCAAGTAGTCGCGATACATCGCCTGCACCAGCTTCACCGCACCTTCGCTGAACTGTGGGCTGGTATTCAGGCTGATGACGGCAGTACCGCCTTCCTCCCAGAGGGTGTTCTTCAGTTGCACGTCATAGGTCAAACCGCGTTTTTCTCTCAGCTCCGTCATCAGTCGCGAAGAGATTTTCTGCTCACCGAAAATCATATGGGCCACTCTCAGCGCCATGTAATCGGGGTGCTGCGGTGTCACGCCAGGTTGCCCCAGCATGATCTGCGTCTGGTTCAGGGGGCGCTCGATATGCCGTGACGTTGCATCGACCTGTCGGCGCGGGACCGGAATTACGGGGGGCATTTTGGAACCTGCTGGCAGCGCGTTGATAACCTGCAGGCTCATCGCCTGGGCTTGTTCCAGTGTCAGGTCGCCGACCAGGGTAATCAGCACATTCCCCGCGCTATAGGCTTGCCGATGGAACGTCTGGACCTGTTCACGAGAGAGTGCAGCCAGGCTTTTTTCTGTGCCAAAGACTGGTTGGGCGTAAGGGTGTCCAGCCATTAGCAGGTCAATCATGGCTTGGGTGATTTGTGATTCGGGATCCTGCTGCTGGGTCTTGAGGATATTGGTCAGTTCTTTTTTGACGTTGACCAGTGCTTCGTCGGTCAGCAGGGGTTGGCCAAGTATCTGGGTAAACAGCAACAGCGCCGGGTCGCGCTTATCGATGGCAGTCAGGCTGCGCAAGGACAATGAGGCCCGATCCTGCTCGATGCTCATTTTGGTTTTTGCGCCAAGGCCATCAAAGGTTTCGATAATCGCTGAGAGATCCTTGCCCGGTACGCCTTCGTTAAGCAGGCTGAACGTCGTTGCCGCCAGACCGGAATGCTGACCATCTCGCGTGCTGCCGGCAGGAAAACTGACATGCAGGTCGAACATCGGCAGTTCTGGAGTGCGAATAAACAGCACCTTGCCACCGGACGGCGATTTCCAACCGTGGATTTTCAGGGCGCGCGAGGCTGGTGTCTGCGCGTCCAGCTCTGCCAGCGATTGCAGCCGTGGAGACTGAACCACAGCAGGAAGCTGCGGTTCGGTGTCGGCCAAGGCCAGACAGCCTTGCAGGCCACCGATCACTAACAGCCACAGTGTCACGCAACTAACCTTATTCATTATTTTTCTCCACGAGGACATGGGCGGTGCTCAGGCGTTGTCGGGTCAGGTACGTCCGCGCGACGTGCTGAATGTCTGCGGGGGTCACCTGATTCAGTTCATCGACACCCTCTTCCATCAGTCGCCAGGAAAGGCCGATGCTCTCGAGTGCACCGAGGTGATCCGCCTGGTTTTCAATGTCGTCGCGGTTGTAGATCTGCCCGGCGATCAGCAGGGTGCGGGCGCGCTCCAGTTCGACGCTGTCGGGCGGTGCGGACTTGAGTTCGTTGAGCAGTTCCCAGATACGGGCCTGTGCTTGATCGAGGCTTTCATTGCGTTGGCTGTGGAGCTGGGCGGTGAGGGTAAGCAGACTGTCACCTCGATAAAGCGTGTTGTATTCGGACGAGGTGCTAGAAAACAGCCTGTCGGTAAATTGCAGGCTTTTACGCAGGCGTGCGCTGTTCGAACCGGCCAGCAAGGTGTTGAGTAGCCTTAATGCATGCACTGTTCGACGGTTTTCGGCGGTGGCAAGGCTCGGGACATTGAACGACATGATCAATCGAGGCGCCGGGATCGCCTGGTGCAGGATGATTTTCCGCTCTCCGGGCTCGGCCAACTCCATCGATGTCCTTGCCGCGACAAACGGTCTGGCCGCAAGTACGCCGAAGTAGCGCTCGACCAGGGGCTTCACCTTTTCCAGCGTAACGTCACCGACAATGACGAGCGTGGCATTACCGGGGGCGTAGCGGGTCTGGTACCAGTGACGCACGTCATCAGCGTTCAAGCGTTGCAAGTCGTGCATCCAGCCGATGATTGGCGCGCCATAGCTGCTGGCGGGAAAGGCGATGCTGGTGAGGCGGTGTTGCGCGATTGCGTCGGGATCATCGTCGACTCGTAGCCGTCGTTCTTCCTGAATGACGGAAAGTTCCGGAATGAAATCCTCGGCTCGCAAATGAGCGGTCGAGATCATGTCGGCCATCAACTCGAACGCGACACCCAACTGGTGAGGCTGCACGGTCTGGTAGTAGGCGGTGACGTCCTTATCGGTAAAGGCGTTATGTGACGCGCCCAGCTTGTCCAGAATGGCGGAAGCTTCACCTGCACAGGTCTTGCTGCTGCCTTTGTAGAGCATGTGCTCCAGCGCATGGGACAGGCCAGACTTCCCCGGCGGTTCATCGCTGGAGCCGACCTTGAGCCAGAGTTGTGAGGTCACTACCGGGGCGCGATGGTCCTCGCGCACCACCACTTTCAGGCCGTTGCTTAACGTGAACTCGTGGGTCGGTTGTGCGGGTTCGGCCAGTACCGTGAAGGGCAGTAACCAGGAAAAGAGCAGCATCCTGCTGCGGGAGATGTTCATCCGTGTTCATCCTCAGTGGTTTACGGAAATTGCGTAAACCACTGTGGAGACTTGGACGAGGCCGTTGGCGGTAATTATTTACCGCACTTGATGCCTTGTTTCACGCTACGTTGCGATGACAGTTTCAGTTTGCCAGCGGGCTGCGCTGCCACAACGCGTAATACACTCGCCCGGATTTCTGCTCCCGGTGCAGGCGCCAGTTGCCTGGCAAGCCAAGCGCCGACGGTGCGTTTTCGCTTTCGGTGTAGACCCAGGCGTCATCTGCCAGCCATTGGCGCTCTTCGAGCAAGGCGCAAACGCTCGGCAACAGGTTCTGGTTGAACGGCGGGTCGAGGAACACCACGTCGTAAGCGGTCGCTGTCTGGGTTTCCAGGTAGCGCAGGGCATCGGCAGTCTGCACCTGGCCGGTGGTGCAGCGCAGCGTGCCCAGATGTTCCTTGATGCTGGCGACCGCGATGTTACTGGCGTCCAGCGCCTGACCCATGGCCGCGCCACGGGACAAGGCTTCGAGGAACAACGCGCCGCTGCCGGCGAACGGGTCCAGAACCTTGGCGCCAGCGACATATGGCGCGAGCCAGTTGAACAGGGTTTCACGCACCCGGTCCGGCGTCGGACGCAGGCCCGGTGCGTCCGGGAAGCTCAGCTTCCGGCTGCCCCATTCGCCGCCGATAATGCGCAGTTGGTTCACGCCGTTGTGTACGTTGTGAACGGGTTTTTTAGGACGAGTGGCCATTAATGCTCCGGAACCCCGAGCGGTTGCTCGGCAGGTTTATCAGTTGGGGCCGGTAACGGCTTTTGCGGCACGGTCGGGCCAGCGCTGACGATGACCATTTTATCCGTGCTCAAGTGTTTGTTCAGTGCGGTTTTGACCTGTTCGACCGTCAGGCTCTGGGACTCGCGCATAAAGTCATCCAGATAACTCAACGGCAGGCTGTAGAAACCCATGGCGCCGAGTTGGCCGACGATATCGGCGTTGCTGGCGGTGGACAGCGGGAAGCTGCCGGCCAGTTCACGCTTGGCGTCGTCGAGTTCTTTCTGGGTCGGGCCGGTTTTAAGGTAGTCGGCGAGCACGTCCTGCACCAGTTTCAGCGTGCCTTCGCTCATCTCGGCGCGGGTTTGCAGGTTGATCATGAACGGGCCGCGTGCCTGCATCGGGGTGAAGCCCGAATACACGCCATACGTCAGGCCGCGCTTCTCGCGCACTTCGCTCATCAACCGCGTGCCGAAGCCACCGCCGCCAAGAATCTGGTTACCCATGGACAGTGCTGCGTAGTCCGGATCGTCACGGTCGATGCCCAATTGCGCGAGCATCAGGTTGGTCTGCTTGGACGGAAACTCGATGTGGCCGATGCTGGCTTTCGGTTCCTCCGGTTGCGGGATTTTCGCCAGCTCCGGGCCTTTTGGCAGCGCGCTGGAGACTTGCGAAGCAATCGCCTCCGCCTCGGCACGAGACAGGTCGCCCACCAGCGCAATCACCACGTTGCCAGCCGCGTAGGCCTTCTCATGGAACGCCTTCAGTTGAGCCAGTGTGATCGCTGGAACGGTTTTCGCCGTGCCGTCGCTGGAGTGCGCGTACGGGTGATCGCCGTACAGGCGGTTCATCAGCTCCAGGCTCGCGAGTTTGCCCGGGTTCTGCTTCTGGTACTCGAAACCGGCGAGCATCTGGTTCTTGATGCGCGCAAAGGAATCGGCAGGGAAGGTCGGTTTGCCGACAACTTCAGAGAACAAGTTCAGGGCCGGTTCGCGTTTGTCCGCGGCGCTGAGGCTGCGCAGGGACGCCAGGGCCATGTCCTTGAATGCGCCGTTGCCAAAGTCTGCGCCCAGGCCTTCGAAGCCCTGAGCGATGGCGCCGACATCTTTGCCGGCCACACCTTCGTTGAGCATGGCGTTGGTCAGCACGGAGAGGCCAGGTGCGTCGCCGTCCTGGCTGCTGCCGGCGGCGAAGATCAGGCGCATGTCGAACATCGGCAGCTCGCGGGCTTCAACGAACAGCACCTTGGCGCCCTCGGCGGTTTTCCAGGTCTGCACGTCCAGGGTGCGGTGGCTTGGCGCCTTGCCGTCGAGTTCAGCCAGCGATTGCAGCTTCTGGCTGGCCTTGGCCTTGTCGAGGGCTTCGCTGGCCTTGGATTCGTCGGTCTTTGAAAAGTAAAACGCGGCAGACCCGATCAATGCGACAGCGATCAGGCCCATCAGGGCCAGGCGCGGTTTTTTACGCTCACTCATGAGTCGTCTCCTCTGGCAGTACATGGGCGACACTGAGACGTTCGCGGGTGAAATACAGCTTGGCGGCTTTCTGGATGTCTTCCGGGGTCACGCTTTCCAGCTCGGCGAGTTCGGTGTCCATCAGCTTCCACGACAGGCCAACAGTTTCCAGTTGGCCAATGGCGGTGGCCTGGCTGGTGATCGAGTCCCGCTCGTAGACCAGGCCGGCGATGACCTGTGCGCGGACGCGTTCCAGTTCCTCAGTGGACGGCGCGGTGGTTTTCAGCTGTTCGAGCAGCTTCCACAGGCCTGCTTCAGCCTGAGCCATGGTTTTGTTTTTCTGGGTATTGGGCGTTGCCGACAACGTGAACAGACTGTCGCCACGGGTGTAGGCGTCGTAGCTCGACGAACCGCCGGACACCAGCTCTTCGCCGCGCTCCAGTTGCGTCGGGATGCGTCCGCTGTAGCCACCGTCGAGCAGGGCGGAGATCAGGCGCAAGGCGTTGACCGAGCGTTTGTCTTCAGCGGTTGCGATGCTTGGCACGTTGAAACCCAGCATCAGGCTTGGCAGTTGGGTCTTCACGTGCAGGGTGATCTGCCGTTCGCCGGGCTCGGCCAGTTCCAGCGGGATTTTCGCCGGTGGCACATCACGTTTGGCGATCGGACCGAAGTAGCGCTGGGCCAGGGTTTTGACCTCGTCCGGGGTCAAGTCGCCCACCACCACCAACGTGGCGTTGTTCGGCACGTACCAGGATTGGTACCAGTGGCGCAGCTCTTCGACTTTCATGCGGTCCAGGTCAGCCATCCAGCCGATGGTCGGCGTGTGGTAACCGCTGGCCGGGTAGGCCATGGCCTTGAAGCGTTCGTAGGCCTTGGACATCGGCTTGTCGTCAGTGCGCAGGCGACGTTCTTCTTTAATGACTTCGATCTCGCGGGCGAACTCGTCGGCCGGCAGACGCAGGCTGGCCATGCGATCGGCTTCCAGCTCGAAGGCCACGCCCAGACGGTCGCGGGCCAGCACCTGGTAATACGCCGTGAAGTCATCGCTGGTGAACGCGTTCTCTTCGGCGCCGAGGTCGCGCAGGATCAGCGACGCTTCGCCGGGGCCGACTTTCTCGCTGCCCTTGAACATCATGTGTTCCAGAGCGTGGGACAAACCGGTCTGACCCGGGGTCTCGTAGCTAGAGCCGACCTTGTACCAGACTTGGGAAACCACCACCGGCGCGCGATGGTCTTCGCGCACGACGACCTTCAGGCCGTTATCGAGGGTGAATTCGTGGGTGGGTTGTGGATCGGCAGCCAGGGCCGAAAGGGGCAGACAAACTGTGCTGAGCAGCAGGCCTGCAGCGCGGCGGGCTAGAGCATTCATTCGTTTTTAAACCTTTGGGGCTGCCCGCTTGGTCTTAGCGTCGGCGGGCGAGAGGGTGCTAGGATACTGATCCGTTTTACTGGCGGCCACGCCTATCAGGCCTTTGATCGGTCAGCAGGTTGTTTGGGTTTACGGCTAAAGCTTTGAGTTTGTCAGCTAAACTCTGCGTTTTCGCCGACGATGCCGTTCCAGTCCTTCGTATTAGTCGACCTTTTAGGTGCTGTTTGCACCTCGACAAAATGTTGCGCGTGAACAAGCTGGGTCAATCGCAGTCTGTTCTGCATCGAATATTTATTTGCCGAGGCGCCCTTTGGCGCGTCGCTACCGTGAGATAGCCGTCCTCCATGTTTGGTTCCAACGACGACAAGAAAGCCCCAGCTGCGGCTGGTGAGAAGAAAAGCCTGTTCGGATGGCTGCGCAAAAAGCCGCAGGAACCCGTCGTCGAACAGCCACAACCACTTCCTGAGCCAACGCCTGCGCCGGTAATAGAAGAAGAGCCCGCGCCGATTGTCTTGCCGATCGCCGAGCCGGTGCTGCAACCGGTCACCGAGCCTGAGCCTGATGTCGTCGCCGAAGTCGTGGCCCAGGTGCCGCTCACGCCCGTTGCCGAGCCATGGCTGACGTTGCCAGTGGCGGAAGAGCCGGTGGCATTGGTCATAGATGAGCTGGCACCGCACGTTACACCACCAATTCCAGCCCCGACTGCCTTTGCTCCTGAACCCGTTCAAGCGCCAGTGGTTGAGCCGGTTGTCGCGCCAGTGGTGGTGGCCGAGCCTGAACCGGTTGTTCCGGAACCTGTGCCCGCATTCGTTGCTCCGGTTGCTCCGGTTGTTCAAGCGCCTGCACCGGTCGTCGCTCCCGTTGCCGCCGCACCTGTCATTCCCGTCGAAGCGCCTGCCGAGCCCACGCGTACCGAAGAAACCAAAGCCGGTTTCTTCGCCCGCCTGAAACAAGGCTTGTCCAAGACCAGCGCCAGCATCGGCGAAGGCATGGCCAGCCTGTTCCTGGGCAAGAAGATCATCGATGACGATCTGTTCGAAGACATCGAAACCCGCCTACTGACTGCCGACGTGGGCGTCGAGGCAACCTCGGTGATCATTCAGCGCCTGACCCAGAAAGTCGCTCGCAAAGAGCTGGCCGATGCCGACGCGCTGTACAAGTCCCTGCAGGCGGAACTCGCGGCGATGCTCAAACCCGTCGAGCAACCGCTGAAAATCACTTCGCAGACCAAGCCGTTCGTGATTCTGGTCGTCGGCGTCAACGGTGCCGGCAAGACCACCACCATCGGCAAACTGGCGAAGAAGCTGCAGCTCGAAGGCAAGAAAGTCATGCTCGCGGCCGGCGATACCTTCCGCGCCGCCGCCGTCGAACAATTGCAGGTCTGGGGCGAGCGCAACAAGATCCCGGTCATCGCCCAGCACACCGGCGCTGACTCGGCTTCGGTTATCTTCGATGCCGTGCAAGCGGCCAAGGCCCGAGGCATTGACGTGCTGATCGCCGACACCGCCGGTCGTTTGCACACCAAAGACAATTTGATGGAAGAGCTGAAGAAGGTTCGCCGGGTTATCAGCAAACTCGACGCCGATGCGCCGCACGAAGTGCTGTTGGTGCTGGATGCCGGTACGGGGCAGAACGCGATCAGTCAGGCCAAACAATTCAACCAGACCGTCGAACTGACCGGCCTGGCGCTGACCAAGCTCGATGGCACCGCCAAAGGGGGGGTGATTTTCGCCCTCGCCAAGCAGTTTGGCCTGCCGATTCGCTACATCGGCGTCGGTGAAGGCATCGATGATTTGCGTACTTTTGAAGCAGAACCCTTTGTCCAGGCATTGTTTGCCGAGCGGGAGCGTTCATGATTCGTTTCGAACAGGTCGGTAAGCGCTACCCGAACGGTCACGTCGGCTTGCATGAGCTGAGCTTTCGAGTCCGTCGGGGCGAGTTTTTGTTTGTGACCGGCCACTCTGGCGCGGGTAAAAGCACCTTATTGCGCCTGCTGCTGGCGATGGAGCGCCCGACCACCGGCAAATTGCTGCTGGCCGGGCAAGACCTGAGCACCATCAGCAACGCGCAGATTCCTTACCTGCGGCGGCAGATCGGTGTGGTGTTCCAGAATCACCAACTGCTGTTCGATCGCACGGTGTTCAACAACATCGCGCTGCCCTTGCAGATCCTTGGGTTGTCCAAGGCCGAGATCGCCAAGCGCGTGGATTCGGCGCTCGAGCGCGTGGCGCTGTCGGACAAAACCGATTTGTACCCCGGCGACCTGTCCACCGGTCAGCAGCAGCGCGTCGGCATCGCCCGCGCCATCGTTCACCGCCCGGCCTTGCTGCTGGCGGACGAACCGACCGGTAACCTTGATCCGCGTCTGGCGGCAGAAATCATGGGCGTGTTCGAAGACATCAACCGTCTTGGCACCAGCGTGCTGATTGCCAGTCACGACCTGGCACTGATCGCCCGCATGCGCCACCGCATGCTGACCCTGCAACGCGGCCGATTGATCGGTGACGGGGAGGCCGGCGTATGAGTGCGACACGCAGCCCCAAGGTTTCCGAGCGCGTGGCCCCGAAGGCCGCCGACCAGCAGCCGCAGAAGAAAAAACGCGACGATGATGACGGCCCGGATTTTGCCACACTGTTCCGCGCCTGGGTCGAGAGTCATCGCGCGAGCCTGCTCGATAGCTTGCGTCGTTTGGGCAAGCAGCCAATCGGTAGCTTCTTCACCTGCATGGTGATGGCGGTTGCCCTGAGTTTGCCGATGGGCCTGTCACTTTTGCTAAGTAACGTCGAGCGTCTTGGCGGTTCCTGGCAGCGTGCGGCGCAGATTTCCCTGTACCTGCAAATCGACGCCAGCCCCGCTGAAGGCGAGTCGTTGCGCGAGCAGATTAAAGGCATGCCTGGCGTAGCTGATGCTGAATATGTCGGCCGCGATCAGGCGCTGGAAGAGTTTCAGCAGCAGTCGGGTTTGGGCGAGGCGCTCAAGGAACTGCCGGAAAACCCGCTGCCAGGCGTGGTTTTGGTGACGCCGAATGAGGTCGATAAGCCAGCCCTTGAAGCATTACGACAAAAACTTTCCGAGTTGCCCAAGGTACAACAGGCGCAACTTGATCTAGTCTGGGTCGAGCGTCTGGCAGCCATCCTCAAGCTGGGTGACCGTTTTGTCTTCGGTCTGACCGTGCTTCTGGTTTCTGCATTACTTTTGGTGATAGGCAATACCATTCGTCTTCATATTGAAAACCGCCGCACAGAGATAGAAGTGATTAAACTCGTCGGCGGCACTGACAGCTATGTGCGCAGGCCCTTTCTGTATATGGGTGCGCTTTATGGCTTCGGTGCGGGGATTCTTTCCTGGGGCGTATTGGCGTTCGGCCTTGATTGGTTGAACGACGCGGTGGTGGGGCTGGCCGGACTGTACGGCAGTGATTTCGCGCTGGCCGGAGTGCCAGTTGCCGACGGTCTGTCTCTCTTGCTTGGCGCGGTGCTGTTGGGGTATATCGGTGCATGGATTGCAGTCGCACGCCACCTGAGGGAGCTTGCGCCTAAGTAGTATCATTTTGCTCGTATTGACCTTTCAGCGTTTATGGGAACTTGTCTTTCGGTTTCCGGTCAATTTTCGCAGTGCTGAACTGCACGAGTTATGTAAGTGGGAGGTTTTTTCGTATGACCAATTCTTTGCAACCTGCATATGCTCTGGTCCCGGGTGCGAACCTGGAGGCTTATGTGCACACGGTGAACAGCATTCCATTGCTGACGCCGGAGCAGGAGCGTGAACTGGCCGAGAGTCTCTATTATGAGCAGGATTTGGGGGCGGCTCGGCAGATGGTGCTCGCCCACCTGCGTTTTGTTGTACATATCGCCCGTAGCTATTCCGGCTACGGTCTGGCTCAGGCTGACCTGATCCAGGAAGGCAACGTCGGCCTGATGAAGGCCGTGAAGCGCTTCAACCCGGAAATGGGTGTGCGTCTGGTTTCGTTCGCTGTGCACTGGATCAAGGCGGAAATCCACGAGTTCATCCTGCGCAACTGGCGCATTGTGAAAGTCGCGACCACCAAGGCCCAGCGCAAGCTGTTCTTCAACCTGCGCAGCCAGAAGAAGCGTCTGGCGTGGCTGAACAACGAGGAAGTCCAGCGTGTGGCGGAAAGCCTCGGTGTAGAGCCTCGGGAAGTGCGTGAGATGGAAAGTCGCCTGACCGGCCATGACATGGCCTTCGACCCGGCCGCGGAAGCGGACGACGACAGCGCATTCCAGTCGCCGGCCAACTACCTGGAAGACCACCGGTACGACCCGGCCCGTCAACTGGAAGATGCTGACTGGAGCGACAACTCGAACCACAACCTGCACGAAGCGCTTGAAGTGCTGGACGACCGCAGTCGTGACATCCTCTACCAGCGCTGGCTGGCAGAAGAAAAAGCCACGCTGCACGACCTGGCGCAGAAGTACAACGTGTCGGCCGAGCGTATTCGTCAGCTCGAGAAGAGCGCGATGAACAAGCTCAAGTTGTCGATTGCCGCCTAACCGCAGCTCCGGCATAAAAAAACGCCCCGATCATTGATCGGGGCGTTTTTGTTTGTACCCAACATATAACCCATGTGGGAGCGGGCTTGCTCGCGAAAGGGGTGTGTCATCCAGCAATGATGTTGACTGACACGACGCCTTCGCGAGCAAGCCCGCTCCCACAGGGGATTTGCGGCGTTACTGTGCCCAAGGCGCCCGCCGCGAATCATTGAGCCCTGCAAGGTAGCTGTCGCCACCGAGCTGACTCATCTGCTGTCGAATCCATCCCGCTCGCCGTGCGACGTAGTTAGTTGGATGACTGGCACTCCACACTCGCGGGTTAGGCAACACCGCCGCCAGCAAACTGGCCTGCTGACGGGACAGCGAACGAGCGCTGACGCCAAAGTGATGCCTGGCTGCTGCTTCCGCGCCAAACACCCCGTCATCCCACTCGACGCTGTTCAGATACACCTCAAGAATTCGCTGCTTGGGCCAGAACACTTCGATCAGCCCGGTAAACCAGGCTTCCAGGCCTTTGCGCAGCCAGCTGCGGCCGGACCACAGAAACAGATTCTTAGAGACCTGCTGACTCAAGGTGCTGGCGCCGCGAATCGATCCGCCGAGCTCGTTGTGGGCCAGTGCGGCCTGGATCGCGCCAAAGTCAAAACCCCAATGCTCCGGGAATTTCTGATCCTCGCCGGCAATCACTGCGACTTTCAGGTCATCGGAGATTTCATCCCAGGGTTTCCAGGTACGTTGCAGGTCGATGGGCTCGCCGTCGAACCAGGATTCGACCTTGCGCTCGACCATCAACGCGGTTCCCGGTGGCGGTACCACGCGAAAGATCAGCACCAGCAATACGCTGCCACCCGCGAACCAGAGCAGGGCCTTCGTGAATCGTCGCAAAAATAAACGCAGCATAGAGATGGCTTGGCCGAACCCGTTGAGCGGGCCATTATACAGACCCTGTGGATCGAGTCTGACTGGAGTTCTTCATGCTGCGTGGCTTTCTGATGCTGGTCGCTTTCTTCGGCTTCACCGGCGTTGCCCTTGGCGCGTTTGCCGCCCATGGCTTGAAAAGCCGCCTGACGCCCGAGTACCTGGCGATTTTCCACACCGGCGTGACCTACCAATTGGTGCACACGTTGGCCTTGCTGGGCGTTGCACTGCTGGCCACGCAGATTCCCGGTCGCCTGATCACGTGGGCGGGTGCATCATTTGTCATTGGCATACTGCTGTTTTCCGGCAGTCTGTACCTGTTGACCATAACCGGCGTCAGCAAGCTCGGGATCATCACCCCCTTCGGCGGCCTGGCGTTTCTGGTCGGCTGGTTCTGCCTGGGGCTTGCCGCCTGGCGGTTGAGCTGACCGAGCAGTCCATTTCATGACGAATGGCTTGGGTCGCCAAGACTGATCGGGCTAGAATGCCAGCCCCTAAAAATGATGGCGGCTTCCGGCATGCGCATTCAGTTGAACGGCGAATCCCTTGAACTGCCCGACGGTGAAACCGTTGCGGCCCTGCTGACCCGTCTGGAGCTGACCGGACGCCGGGTGGCGGTCGAACTCAATCTGGATATCGTCCCGCGCAGCCAGCACGCAGAAACCACGCTGAACGACGGCGATTCCGTCGAAGTGGTCCACGCCATCGGCGGCGGCTAGTCGTCCGGCCCTCAAGGGCACAGAATTCTGCAAGAACCTCACCACTACAGAGGATTTCCCATGAGCATCGTTCGTAGCGACAAGCCCTTCGTCCTGGCCGGTCGTACTTACCAGTCACGTTTGCTGGTAGGTACCGGCAAGTACCGCGACATGGAAGAAACCCGCCTGGCCATCGAAGCCTCGGGTGCCGAGATCGTCACCTTCGCCGTGCGCCGCACCAACCTCGGCCAGAACCCGGGCGAACCGAACCTGCTCGAAGTCCTGTCGCCGGATCGCTACACCTTCCTGCCTAACACCGCCGGTTGCTTCGACGCTACCGAGGCTGTGCGCACCTGCCGCCTGGCCCGTGAGCTGCTCGGTGGCCACAACCTGGTGAAGCTGGAAGTGCTGGCGGACCAGAAAACCCTGTTCCCCAACGTGATCGAAACCCTCAAGGCCGCCGAAGTGCTGGTCAAGGAAGGTTTCGACGTGATGGTCTACACCAGCGATGACCCGATCATCGCCCGTCAACTGGCGGAAATCGGCTGCATCGCGGTGATGCCGCTGGCCGGCCTGATCGGCACGGGCCTGGGGATCTGCAACCCGTACAACCTGCAGATCATCCTCGAAGAAGCCAAGATCCCGGTGTTGGTGGATGCCGGTGTCGGTACCGCCTCCGATGCAACCATCGCCATGGAACTGGGTTGCGAAGCGGTGCTGATGAACTCGGCTATCGCCCATGCCCAGCAGCCGATCATGATGGCTGAAGCCATGAAACACGCCATCGTGGCAGGTCGCTTGGCCTACCTCGCCGGCCGCATGCCGAAAAAACTCTATGCCAGCGCCTCCTCGCCGCTGGATGGTCTGATCAAGTAAGAGCCATTGATGACTGAATCAAACGAAACGCCTATCCAGCCGGAAGAAGGCGAAGAGCGCCAACACCGCCGCATCAAGAGTTTTGTGATGCGCGCCGGGCGCATGACCGAAGGCCAGCAAAAAGGTCTGGAACAGGGCTCGCCGCTGTTCGTGCTGCCTCTGGCCGATGCGCCGGTGGACTTCGATCAGGTGTTCGGTCGTTCGGCACCGCGCTCGCTGGAAATCGGTTTCGGCATGGGCCATTCGCTGCTGGAAATGGCCGCAGCCTCTCCAGAGCAGGATTTCATCGGCGTGGAAGTGCACCGTCCGGGTGTGGGAGCGCTGCTCAATGGCGTGCTGACTCAGGGCCTGACCAACCTGCGGGTCTACGATTGCGATGCGATTGAAGTGCTCAACCGCTGCGTGGCCGACAACAGCCTCGATCGCCTGATGCTGTTTTTCCCGGACCCATGGCACAAGAGCCGCCACCACAAGCGCCGTATCGTTCAGGCGTCGTTCGCTGAACTGGTGCGCAGCAAGTTGAAGGTCGGCGGTGTGCTGCACATGGCCACCGATTGGGAACCGTACGCCGAGTACATGCTGGAAGTGATGAACGTTGCGCCGGGTTATCGCAACCTGGCCGAAGACGGCAAATGCGTCCCGCGCCCGACCGAGCGCCCAATCACCAAGTTCGAACGCCGCGGCGAACGACTTGGGCATGGCGTGTGGGATCTGAAGTTCGAGAAACAGTCCTAAACCGTACGCAATACCCAATGTGGGAGCGGGCTTGCTCGCGAAGGCGTCGTGTCAGTCGACATTTAAGTTGAATGACACACCGCTTTCGCGAGCAAGTCGAATCGTCGCACCGCCGCTCCCACATTTGTTTTGTGTTGTGCCAGGGGGTTAGCGGCGGTCTGCGACGACGCCGATCAACACCAGCACCACCAACAACACCGGCGCCAGGCTGTAGTTGTTGAACTGGCTCAGGCCTTTGATGATCCACGGCGTGGCGTAGATCAGCGCGACGCCGCTGCCGATCATGCACAGCAGGGCCATCAGCGGGACGCGCAAGGCGCCGGCGATGCTGCCCAGGCGTTGGTCGACCCAGCCTTTGATATCGGCGCCAAACAACACCAGCAGGCAGCCCACCAGTGCCAGAGCGATTTCAGACAGGTTGCTACGGCTCCAGCGGGACGCGGTGGCGAGCAGGTCGAGTATCAAATCCATTCGTTTTCCCTTAAGGCTGAAATCAGCTCAAAAATGTCTGCAACAAGTCATTGAGGAAGAGTTGTCCGCGCTCGGTGGCCGCCAGACGTGACGGTTCGACCTGCAACAAGCCACTTTGTTCGGCCTCGCGGCGGCCTTCGGCGAGGCTTTCCAGGCTCAGCCCGGTGCGTTCCGGGTACAGTCGCGATTCCACGCCGGCGGTCAGGCGCAAGGCGTTCATCAGGAACTCGAACGGCAGTTCTTCATTGGTCAGAGCTTTCTCCCCAGCCTTGAAGCTTTTGGCCGGGTTGAGGTAGTCCTTCGGCAACCGGGTCTTCCAGGTGCGGACGATGCGCCCGTCGGGGTGACTGAGTTTGCCGTGAGCCCCGGCACCGATGCCGATGAAGTCGCCGAAACTCCAGTAATTGAGGTTGTGCCGCGCCGGACGGCCGGGCTGGGCATAGGCCGAAACTTCGTATTGCGCGTAACCGTGCTCGGCCAACAGCGCCTGACCGGCCTCCTGAATGTCCCACAACGTGTCGTCTTCCGGCAGCGTCGGCGGCTGGTTCCAGAACACCGTGTTCGGCTCCAGGGTCAGCTGATACCAGGACAAGTGGGTCGGCTTCAGGGCGATGGCCTGGCGCAGATCGCTCAGGGCGTCGTCCAGGGACTGATCGGGCAAACCGTGCATCAGGTCCAGATTGAAGTTATCGAACCCGGCCTGACGGGCCATGCCGGCGGCACGTACCGCTTCGTCACCGTTGTGAATCCGCCCCAGGGCCTTGAGTTTCTCTTCCTGAAAGCTCTGGATGCCGATCGACAGGCGATTGATGCCCAGCGCCCGGTAGGCGACGAACTTCTCTTGCTCGAACGTCCCGGGATTGGCTTCCAGGGTAATTTCGATGTCGCTGGCGAACGGAATGCGCTGCTCGACGCCTTTGAGCAAACGGCCCAACGCCTCGGCGCTGAACAGGCTCGGCGTGCCGCCGCCAAAGAAGATCGAACTCAGCTCACGGCCGTAGACGGCATGCAGGTCCTGATCGAGGTCGGCCAGCAACGCGTCGACATATTCTTCTTCCGGCAACACCGGGCTGGCGGTGTGGGAATTGAAGTCGCAATAAGGACATTTGCGCACACACCACGGGATGTGGATGTACAGCGCCAGGGGCGGCAGCACAGGCAGGGCGGCCCGAGGCGATTGGGCGTCGCCGCCGAAGATCAGCGGCGACGCGGATGAGTCATGGATCATTTCAGGCCCAGACGCTGGCGCAGCAGATCCATTGCACGGGCGCGGTGGCTGATGAGGTTCTTGTCGCTCGGGCTCAGTTCGGCGCTGGAGCAGTCGCGTTCCGGCACCCAGAACAGTGGATCGTAACCAAAACCGTGTTCGCCGCTGGCCGCTGGCAGGATTCGTCCGTGCCACAGGCCTTCGCAGAGAATCGGCAACGGATCGTCGGCATGACGCACCAGCGCCAGAACGCAGACAAACTGCGCACCGCGCTCGGCTTGCGGCACGTCCTTCAATACGTCGAGCAGTTTGGCGTTGTTCGCCGCATCGCCCTGACCGTCGGCGTAACGCGCCGAGTAGATACCCGGCGCACCGCCGAGGAAATCCACGGCCAACCCCGAATCGTCGGCCAGCGCTGGCAGGCCGGAGATGCGCGCGGCATTGCGGGCCTTGAGGATGGCGTTTTCGACGAACGACAGGCCGGTTTCTTCAGGCTCGACGCTGCTGAACTCGCCGATCGAGCGCAGTTGCACCGATTCGCCGAGCATGGCCTGAAGTTCCTTGAGTTTGCCGGCGTTATGGCTGGCCAGTACGAGTTGCGTGAAGTTGATCATTCGCCGGGGAAGAGCTCTTGGTTGAAATTGATGGTGTTGATTTTATCGCCGTTCTGCACCTTGATGTCGAAGGTGCGGACTTCCTGTTGATCGACCGGGAACTGGGCGATGTAGTAGATCGCGCCTTGTTCAGTGATCTGTTTGAACTTCAACGGTACGGTCTGGCTGGTCAGGTCTTTCACCGATCCGCTGACTTCAGCGGTCAGTGGTTTGCCATCCTTGAGCACGGAGACGTTTATCACGCCCTGGTTCTTGCTTCGCGTCAGCCCGGCAGCTTTGGCGATATCCGGTGTCAGGAAGGTGGAGTTGAAGGTGTTGTAGTGCACCGTTACATCGCCAAAGGTTTCTTTGCGCTCGCCTTTGATGACGTCGGCGGCCATGGCGGTGACGCTCAGGCAGGCAGTAAGTACAAACAGCGCTAGTCGACCCATGTTCATTCTCCTCGAAGTGTCGTGACTCAGACCGCGACCTTGTGGTCTTGCAGCCCGGGGCTGCTGACGCGGTAAATACCGATTTCACCTAATAGATTAGGCCATAGCTTACTGGCCCACCCGTGGCGGTGCTGTTGATCCACGGCAAGCCGATCAATGACCCTGGCTTCACGTTCGCGACACAACGCTTCAAAGTCTTCGAAAGTGCAAAAGTGGATGTTCGGCGTGTTGTACCAGGTGTACGGCAGAAAATCGGACACCGGCATCCGGCCCTTGCTCGCCAGGTACCAGCGGCAGCGCCAGTGACCGAAGTTGGGGAAGGTGATGATGCACTGGCGACCGACGCGCAGCATTTCGTCGAGGATCTTGTCCGGGTAGTGCACGGCCTGCAGCGCCTGGGTCATGACCACGACGTCGAAGCTGTTGCTGGCAAAGTTACCCAGGCCCTTGTCCAGGTCCTGCTCAATCACGTTGATGCCCTTGGCCACGCATTCGGCGATGTTGTCCGGGTCGTTTTCCAGGCCATAGCCGGTCACTTGCTTGTTATCGCGCAACCAGGTCAGCAGCTCACCGTCGCCGCAACCGAGGTCGAGCACGCGGCTGCCGGCGGGGATCCATTCCTGGATGATTTCCAGATCAGCTCTCATGGCTTTCTCACAACGTAATGCGGTTCATGTAATTGCTGAATGCCTGCAAGTAGCGCGGGATCGGAATCAGGAAGGCGTCGTGGCCTTGCGGAGCGTCGATCTCGAGGTAGCAGACGTCTTTCTTGGCCGCCATCAGCGCGTCCACCAGTTCCCGCGAGCGGGCAGGGGAGAAGCGCCAGTCGGTGGTGAAGGACATCACGCAGAACTTGGCCTGGGCGTTGGCGAAGGTTTTCGCCAGGTCGTCGTCGAAGTTCGCCGCCGGATCGAAGTAGTCCAGTGCCTTGGTCATCAGCAGGTAGGTGTTGGCGTCGAAACGTCCGGAGAACTCTTCGCCCTGATAACGCAGGTAGCTTTCAACCTGAAACTCGACGCTGTGGAAGTCGTAGTTGAGCTTTTCGCTCTTCAGGCCACGACCGAATTTTTCACCCATCGAGTCATCGGACAGGTACGTGATGTGCCCGACCATCCGCGCCAGCATCAAGCCACGCTTGGGGATCACGCCCGCTTCCTGGAACGAACCGCCGTGGAACTCGGGGTCGGTGAGGATCGCCTGGCGCGCCACTTCGTTGAACGCGATGTTCTGTGCCGACAGCTTGGGGGCCGAGGCGATGGCCAGGCAGTGGCGAATGCGATCCGGGTAAGTGATGCTCCACTGCATCGCCTGCATGCCACCGAGACTGCCGCCGATCACGGCGGCCCATTGGCCGATGCCGATGCGGTCTGCCAGGCGCGCCTGGCTGTGAACCCAGTCTTCCACGGTCAGCACTGGGAAGTCGGCGCCGAACGGCTTGCCGGTTTCCGGATTGACGCTGCTCGGGCCGGTGGAACCGTTGCAACCGCCGAGGTTGTTCAGGCTGACCACGAAGAATTTGTTGGTATCAATCGGCTTGCCGGGGCCGATGCAGCTGTCCCACCAACCGGGTTTGCGGTCGTCGGGGCTGTGGAAGCCGGCAGCGTGATGATGACCGGACAAGGCGTGGCAAATCAGCACGGCGTTGCTCGCCGCGGCGTTCAGCGTGCCGTAGGTTTCGTAGATCAGGTCATAAGCTGGGAGCGAACGGCCGCAGGCCAAGGCCAGGGGTTCGCTGAAGTGCGCCACTTGCGGCGTCACCAGACCAACAGAATCGGGGGGGAAGGCAGCTGGCATCGACCCTGCTCTCGTTGAAATGAGGCGTAAGTCTAAAGACCGCTGCCCCTAGCAGCAAGCAAAGGCCGGGGCTGATTTCATTCAGCTGGACCGAGGCGCGCCATTCGCGAGCAGGCCCGCTCCCACATTGGAATGCGTTCCCTTGTGGGAGCGGGCTTGCTCGCGAATGCAGCGCCTCGGTCTATCAGCTCTGTCGCACCAACCCCGGCAAATCCGGCAGCTTCTTCGGCGAACAAATCCGCACCCGCTTCTGCCGGTTCAACTGCCCGCTAATCAAACTCACCTGGCTCTTGGAAACCCCAAACGCCTTGGCCAGAAACGCCATCAAATACGCGTTGGCCTTGCCTTCAACCGGCGGCGCCGTCAGGCGAATCTTCAATCGATCCCCATGCAGCCCGCAGAAATCATCGCTGCGGGCCGCCGGTTGCAGGTGACATTCCAGAATCAGGTCGTCACCGTCCCAGCGAAAGTAGCTCACCGGGTCAGATCAGTAGACGCAGGATTTCCGGCATCATCGTCATGGCGGCGAGGTTGTTGATCACCAGCATGTCGATCAGCTTGAGCACCATGAACGCCAGGATCGGCGAAATATCCAGGCCGCCGAGGTTTGGCAGGATCTTGCGGAACGGCGCCAGGGCCGGCTCGCAGATCTGGTTCACCAGCTCGGCGCCAGGGTTATGGCTGCCCGGTGCGACCCAGGACAGGATCACGCTGATAATCAGGGCAAAGAAGAAAATCTTCAGGAACAGCGCGGTCACGCCGATCAGCGACCAGAGCAGCAATTGCAGCGGGTTACCGGTGGTGCCGTAAGTCAGCAGCAGAGTCAGGGCCATCAGCGCCAGCTGCACGAGGATCGCCAGCACCAGCGAGGACATGTCCAGGCCGAACATGCTCGGGATGATCCGGCGCAACGGCTTGAGCAGCGGCTGAGTGGCTTTCACGGCGAACTGGCAGAGCGGGTTGTAGAAGTTTGCGCGTACCAGTTGCAGCACAAAGCGCAGCAGCACGATCAGCAGGTACAGGCTGCCGAGGGTTTGCAGCACGTAGACCGCTGCAGTGTTCAATCCAATCATGTAAGGCTCCTTATTGACCCAATTGTTCGGCCATCTCGGCCGAGCGGTGCGCAGCGGCGCCAAGTGCTTTTTCTACCAGGGCTTCGAAGCCGCCGGCCTGGAACGACTTGATCGCCGCTTCCGTCGTGCCCGCAGGTGACGTCACGCGACGACGCAGTTCCGCAGCGTCGACGTCACTGGCCACGGCCATGTGAGCAGCGCCCAAGGCGGTTTGCAGGGTCAGTTGTGCAGCGATGTCTGCTGGCAGGCCGAGCTTCACGCCGGCGGCGGTCATGGCCTCAATGAGCAGGAAGAAGTACGCAGGGCCCGAGCCGGAAACGGCGGTGACCGCGTCCAGTTGCTGCTCTTCATCCAGCCACAGTGCGATGCCGACGGCGGACAGCAGTTCTTGCGCCTGTTGGCGTTGCTCGGTGTTCACTTCAGCCGTGGCGAACAAACCGCTCACGCCCTGACGCAGCAGCGCCGGGGTGTTGGGCATGCAACGCACGATCGGTTGGGCGCCGAGCCAGTTGTTCATGCTGGCGCAGGTGATGCCGGCCGCAATCGAGACCACCAGTTGATTCGGCTGGAGGCTTGGGCGAAGCGCTTCGCAGACGGCTTTCATCGCTTGAGGTTTGACCGCCAGTACGACGACTTCGGCGCCCTGGATGGCTTCGGCGTTGTCGGCGAACACGTCGATACCGTGTTCAGCGTTCACGCGAGCGCGGCTTTCAGCGCCCGGATCGCTGGCGCGGATCTGCGCGGCGTCCAGACCTTTGGCGCGCAGGCCGCCGATCAGGCTGGCGGCCATGTTGCCGGCACCGATAAAGGCAATACGAGTCTTGCTCATGTCAGGTCCTTATAAAGAGAGGAGTCAGCCATATTTCAAGGCTGACCGTAGTCGCGGGCACCAAACAGGGCCGTACCGATGCGGACCCAGGTGGCGCCCATGGCGATGGCCGACTCAAGGTCGTGGCTCATGCCCATGGAAAGTGTGTCGAGCGGCAGGTTCAGGCTGGCTTGCAGAAGCTGCACGGCAGCAAAAGCGGCATCCTGGGCGGCGCGATCTTCAGTCGGCTCGGGGATCGCCATCAACCCGCGCAGCTTGATGCGCGGCAGTTCGCTGATGGCATTGGCCAGGGCCGGAAGATCAGCCGGGGTGCAGCCGGACTTGCTGGCTTCACCACTGACGTTGACCTGGATGCAGATGTTCAGAGGCGGCAAATCGGCAGGACGTTGTTCGGACAGGCGTTGTGCGATTTTCAAACGATCCACGGAATGCACCCAGGCGAAGTGCTCGGCGATAGCGCGAGTCTTGTTCGATTGAATGGGGCCAATGAAGTGCCAGATCAAGGGCAGGTCGGCCAATTCGAGCTGTTTGCTCAGGGCTTCCTGCAGGTAGTTCTCGCCAAAATCGCGTAGCCCCGCGGCATACGCTTCGCGCAGGGCTTCGGCGGGCTTGGTCTTGCTCACGGCCAGCAGCTGGACGCTGTCTTCGTCGCGCTTTGCGGCGACGGCAGCGGCGTGGATGCGTGAACTAACCTGAGCAATGTTGTCTGCTATCGTGGACATCAAATCCTGCCTGAAAAGTGCCTGCACTCGATCATGCGGCGTTAAAAGTCGACTCAGAATGCTCATTGACTGACGTCAACTCCGCTTCTTCGCCGACTTTTGCCTTGCCTGATCATCGCTCGGCGACTTTATCAGGCGAGGATCAGGCGCCGGCGGTCTGAAGGTTCGCGGCATTCTACTGGAATTGAGGAACGCTATGGATATCACTGAGCTGCTGGCTTTCAGCGCGAAACAGGGCGCGTCCGACTTGCATCTGTCTGCCGGCCTGCCACCGATGATTCGGGTCGACGGCGATGTGCGGCGCATCAACCTGCCAGCCCTGGACCACAAGCAGGTGCAGGCGCTGATCTACGACATCATGAACGACACTCAGCGGGTGGACTTCGAGAAGCACCTGGAGACCGACTTCTCCTTCGACGTGCCCAGCGTGGCGCGTTTTCGGGTTAACGCGTTCAACCACAATCGTGGTGCTGGCGCGGTGTTCCGGACCATTCCGTCCAAAGTCCTGAGCATGGACGACCTCGGTATGGGGGAAGTGTTTCGCAAGATTACCGAAGCACCGCGGGGGCTGGTGCTGGTGACCGGGCCGACCGGTTCCGGCAAATCCACCACCCTGGCGGCGATGATCGATCACCTGAACACCCATCGTCACCACCACATCCTCACCATCGAAGACCCGATCGAGTTCGTCCACGAGTCGCGCAAATGTTTGATCAATCAGCGTGAAGTCCATCGCGATACACGCAGCTTCGCCACGGCTCTGCGCTCGGCCCTGCGGGAGGACCCGGACGTGATTCTGGTGGGGGAGATGCGGGATCTGGAGACCATTCGCCTGGCGTTGACCGCCGCCGAAACCGGTCACCTGGTGTTTGGCACGCTGCACACGACATCGGCGGCGAAAACCATCGATCGGGTGGTGGACGTGTTTCCGGGGGACGAGAAGTCGATGGTCCGTTCGATGCTGTCCGAGTCGTTACTGGCGGTGGTGTCGCAGACGTTGGTCAAGAAGATCGGCGGCGGGCGGATCGCGGCCCACGAAATCATGCTCGGCACGTCAGCGATCCGTAACCTGATCCGCGAAGACAAGGTGGCGCAGATGTACTCGTCGATTCAGACCGGGGGAAACCTGGGGATGCAGACGCTGGATATGTGCTTGAAGGAGCTGGTGACCAAGGGCTTGATCAGCCGCGAGCATGCGCGGGAGAAGGCGCGCACGCCGGATGGGTTTTGACGGGGATTTGTGTCGCTTTCAACGACGCCATCGCGAGCAAGCTCGCTCCCACAGGGGAGCGCATTTCAATGTGGGAGCGAGCTTGCTCGCGATGGCGGCATCATGTTCAAAGTAAAATCCCGGATCAGACCCGGGATTTCAAATCAGCGTTGAACAACCTGCAGGGTGTTCTTCTCTTTCGGCGTAACCCGCTTGGCAACCACATAGTGGCTTTCCCAGAAGGGTTTTTTCAGCGTGTCGATGGTCACCGACTTGCCACGACGTGGTGCGTGGATGAAGCGGTCGTTGCCCAGGTAGATGGCAACGTGATTGACCCGACGGCTCTTGATGTTGAAGAAAATCAGGTCGCCAGGCTTCAGATCCTTGCGATCGACTTTCTCCCCATGACCGCTGGCCATGGCGTTGGAAGTGCGTGGCAGGTCAAACGTGGCGTCGTTGAACGCGTATTTCACCAGGCCACTGCAGTCGAACCCTTTACTTGGGCTGCTGCCGCCCCAACGGTAGGGTGTACCGAGGACGTTGACTGCGCGGCTCAGCACGTTGCTGCTTTCCTTGGCCGCCATTGGCGGTATCAGGCTGCTTTTGTTGCTGCTCAACTGGGGAGCGCGTTTTACGCTCTGTTTGTTTTTGCTCGAAGGAGCAGAAACATGGGATTTTTGGGTGTAACCATTAACGTTAGGAAGACGTTGCTCACGATTGGTGGCGTGGGCGGCCAGTGGCATCAAAAGGCAAATGGTTAGCCATGTCTTGAAAAATGGACGCATTAGGCAAGGCTCATATAAGTTAGCGCGCAACTTTATAACAGCTTTTTTGGCCCTTCCGAGGCCGTTGGTCGATTCAACCTTGGGGTCAACGGAACCAAATAAGCGGAAAATGGACGCGATTGTCGGACAGACGTCAGGTGTTATAAGGCTTTGACGGGAGAGACAGTACCATTTGCCATACGTCGGCAACTCGTAAAAAAGTCACAAAGATTTAAAGAATATTTATCTATCGTGTGAATCGAGGTCCTTCATGAACACCTATCAACAGTCCGATCCGCAACAAGATACCCACAGCAAAGTCATCGGTTACCTGCTGTGGATTTTCGGTTTTACCGGCGCTCACCGCTTCTATTACGGCAAGCCAGTGACGGGGACGATTTGGTTCTTCACCTTCGGTTTGTTGGGTATCGGTTGGCTGATCGACGTGTTTCTGATCCCGGCCATGGATCGTGAAGCGGACCTGCGTTTTACCGCCGGACCCATTGAGTACAACGTGGCGTGGATTCTGCTGACGTTTCTTGGGGTGTTCGGCGTGCACCGGATGTATCAAGGGAAGTGGATCAGCGGATTGCTGTACCTGGTGACGGGCGGGTTGTTTTTTGTGGGGGTGCTGTATGACTTCTGGACGCTGAATGACCAGGTTTCCGTGCGTAACGCTCAGAATAGAGGCGCTTTCCAGTAAGCCATCGTCGGATCGCCGCCCGGACCAAGCTCGCTCCCACAGGGGATTTGTGAACGACACAGATCCAGTGTGGGAGCGAGCTTGCTCGCGATGGCAGCGACGCGGACTTAAGCCTGGTGGCTAATGCGCCCATCCACCAAGGTGTAACGCACCACGCCCGGCAGGCTGTGGCCAATGAACGGGCAGTTTTCGCCTTTGGACAGCCAGGTCTCACCGGCCACGGTCGAAGCCGACGGATCGAACAGCACGATGTCCGCAGGTCCACCTACCGCCAGTTTGCCCGCCGGCAGGCGCAATGCCTCGGCAGGTCCGGTACTCAAGCGCGCCAACAGCGTTGGCAGGTCCAGCAAACCGTCTTCCACCAGCGTCATCGCCAACGGCAGCAGCAGTTCAACGCTGCTGATGCCCGGCTCGGTGGCCCCGAACGGCGCCAGTTTGGCGTCCCGCTCGTGGGGTTGGTGATGACTGGAGATGGCCGAGACCACACCCGATTTCACCGCTTCACGCAGGCCATCGCGGTCGGCGCGGGTGCGCAGCGGCGGCTGGACGTGATAGAGGCTGCTGAAGTCGATCAGGGCTTCGTCGGTCAGGATCAGCTGGTACAGGGCGACATCAGCCGTCACCGGCAGGCCGCGAGCCTGGGCCTGAGCGATCAGGGCCACGCCGCGGGCGCTGGTGAGCTGGCTGAAGTGCGCGCGCACGCCACTTTGCTCGACCAGCAGTAGATCACGGGCCAGAGCCACGGTTTCGGCGGTTTCCGGAATGCCCGGCAAACCGAGGAAGCTGGCGGTCGGGCCTTCGTGAGCCAGGCCACCTTCTGCCAGGTCATGGTCCTGAGAGTTGAAAATCACCGTCAGGTCGAATGTTGCGGCGTATTCCAGCGCCCGGCACAGCGTGCGGGTGTTGCGGAAGCTGTCCAGGCCATTGCCGAAGGCCACGCAACCGGCATCGCGCAGGGCAACGAGCTCGGCCAGCTGTTCGCCGTCCAGGCCTTTGCTCAGGGCGCCGATTGGGAAGACTTTGGTGTTGCCGGCCTCGCGGGCGCGGTCGAGGATCAGTTCGGCCACGGCCGAGGTGTCCAGCACCGGTTTGGTTTTCGGCGGGCAGCACAGGCTGGTGACGCCACCGGCCGCGGCGGCGCGGGTTTCGCTGACGATTGAACCTTTGCGGCTGTAACCCGGCTCACGCAGGGCGACGTTCAGGTCGACCAGCCCGGGGGCGGCGACCAGGCCTTTGGCGTCGAGGGTGTCGACGGCGACAAAACCGGCCGGGGCGGCGCCAAGGGCAATGATCTTGCAGGCTTCAATATGGATATCGGTAACTTGATCCAGGCCGCTGGCTGGATCGATGACGCGGGCGCCGAGAATGCTGAGCTTCACTGGGCGTTCTCCTGCTCGAATTGGCGCTGGGCAGTCTGCCCGCTCATGGCCATGGACAGCACGGCCATACGAATCGCAATACCGTAGGTGACCTGGTTGAGGATCACCGAGTGCGGGCCGTCGGCCACCGCCGACTCAATCTCCACGCCGCGGTTGATCGGTCCCGGGTGCATGACGATGCAATCCGGTTTGGCTCCGGCCAGGCGCGCGGTGGTCAGACCGAACAGGCGGTAGAACTCACCTTCGCTCGGCAGCAGGCCGCCGGTCATGCGTTCACGCTGCAGGCGCAGCATGATCACCACGTCGACGTCTTTCAGGCCTTCGGTCATGTCGGTGTAAACCTTCACGCCGTATTGCTCGATGCCGATCGGCAGCAGGGTTTTCGGCGCGATGACGCGGATGTCCGGGCAGCCGAGGGTTTTCAGCGCGAGCATGTTCGAGCGCGCCACCCGCGAGTGCAGGATGTCGCCGACGATAGCCACCGAAAGGTTTTCGAAGCCACCCTTGTGCCGACGGATGGTGAGCATGTCGAGCATGCCCTGGGTCGGGTGAGCGTGACGGCCGTCGCCGCCGTTGATGATCGCCACTTGCGGGCAGACATGTTCGGCGATGAAGTGCGCCGCGCCGGAATCACCGTGGCGCACGACGAACATGTCGGCGGCCATGGCTTCCAGGTTGCGCAGGGTGTCGAGCAGGGTTTCGCCCTTGCTTGCCGACGACGTGGACACGTTCAGGGTGATCACGTCCGCCGACAGCCGCTGGGCGGCCAGTTCGAAGGTGGTGCGGGTGCGGGTGGAGTTCTCGAAGAACACGTTGCACACGGTCTTGCCGCGCAGCAACGGGACTTTCTTCACCGCCCGGGCGCCGACTTCGAGGAACGAGTCGGCGGTGTCGAGGATTTCCGTCAACAGCTCGCGGCGCAAACCGTCGAGCGAGAGGAAGTGGCGCAGCTGGCCCTGATCATTGAGCTGCAGCGGGCGCTTGGTTTCTAGAGGCGTCATCGCGAGGGGGACTCTCAATAGGGCGAATTAAAGGGCGAGGTCTTGCAGTTCGAGCTTGAGTTCCGGGCCGGACAGTTTCACCCGTTCGTGGGCGGCCAGCGACAGGGTCGCACCGACCACATTCGGGCGGATCGGCAGCTCGCCGGCGTCCAGGTCCAGCAGGCACACCAATGTCACACTGGCCGGGCGGCCGTAGTCGAACAGCTCATTGAGGGCGGCGCGGATGGTCCGGCCGCTCATCAGCACATCGTCGATCAGCACCAGGTGCTGGCCTTCGATCTCGAACGGCAGAGCCGAAGGGCGCACTTGCGGGTGCAGGCCGTTCTGGCTGAAGTCGTCGCGGTAGAAGGAGACGTCCAGGGTGCCGAGGGGCGAATCGCTGCCCAGTTCATCGAGCAACGCCTGGGCGACCCAGACGCCACCGGTACGAATGCCGATGTAGCGCGGTTCGCTGATGCCACGTTTGGCCAGATAGGCGTCAAGCCGGGTCGCCATCTGGCTGATCAGTTCAACGGGATTGGGCAGGCTCATGGTTGCTCCTTCTTGGGCCCGAGCCGGATTCTGCTGGAGAGGTGGCTCGGGTTGTCGCTAAGTAGAGACGCTTGTTGCGGCTCTTCAGGATTCGAACAGTGCGGTGTTTTCGTCGAGCCAGCCTTGCAGCAGCAGGGCGGCGGCGATGGCGTCCACCGGGTTGTCGCGGTAGCTGCCCTTTTGTCCGCCACGATCACGCCGTTCACCCTTGGCTTCGAACGTGGTCAGGCGCTCATCGTGGGTATAGAAGGGCAGGTTGTAGCGGCCATTGAGGCGGCGGGCGAATTTTTCGGCGCGCAGGCACATGTCGCTCGGCGTGCCGTCCATGTTCAAGGGTAGGCCAACCACCACGGCATCGGGTTTCCACTCTTTAATCAGGGCTTCGACCTGATTCCAGTCGGGAATACCGTTTTGTGCCTTCAAGGTGCACAGCTCGCGGGCCTGGCCGGTAATCACCTGGCCGACCGCAACGCCGATCTGTTTGGTGCCGTAGTCGAAACCCAAAATCAGGCGCAGGGCCATCAGGCGTGTCCCGCCTGGCTGGTCAGCAGGCTGAGATTGACGCCCAGGTGCTTGGCCGCTGCTTCCAGGCGCAGTTCGCTGCTGGTGTTGAACAAAATATCGGCATCGAACGGGCAGGTCAGCCAGGCGTTCTGGGCCAGTTCCGCTTCCAGCTGCCCGGCTTCCCAGCCAGCGTATCCGAGGGCGATCAGGCTTTTCGCCGGACCGACGCCGTCGGCGATGGCGAACAGCACGTCCTGGGAGGTCGACAGGGCCAGTTTCTCATCAAGCTCAACGGTGGCCTGATAACTCTGCCCCGAGGGGTGCAGGACAAAACCGCGATCGGTCTGCACCGGACCGCCGATAAAGATCGGCACATGCTGGCAGAGCACCGGCGGTTCGATGTCGGGGCGCAGTTGCTCGAGGATATCGGCCAGGTTGAGGTCTTGCGGACGATTGACCACCAGGCCCATGGCACCATTGGCCGTGTGCTCGACGATGTAAGTCAAGGTGTGCGCAAAGTTCGGGTCGACCATGTGAGGCATGGCGATCAGGAATTGATGCTTGAGGTAGCTGGGGCTGACGTTCTTCATGAGCGCTAGTGTGGCGTTGGAGGGGCGAACTGACAAGCTGAGGATGCGCAGGAATTGCCCCAATTCGGCAGTCGACGCAGATCAAATGTGGGAGCGGGCTTGCTCGCGAAGGCGTCGTGTCAGTCGACATTAATGTTGAATGATTGACCGCATTCGCGAGCAAGCCCGCTCCCACAGGGGATTTGTGGGGTGTCAGTTACTGGAGAGCCTGTCCCCGCGGGCAAACTTCCAGGTCCGGATGATTTCCAGACGATCGATATCCGACAAATCCCCGGTAAACGGTGAAAACGGCGCCGCCAGTCGCACAATGCGCTGCGCTGCCTGATCCAGCAGCGGTTGTCCGGATGACTCCAGCACCAGCACTTCAAAGAGCGAGCCGTCACGGTTGATCGAAACCATCAGGCGCAAATTGCCGTAGATCTGCTTGCGTCGCGCTTCGTCGGGGTAATTCAGGTTGCCGATGCGCTCGACCTTCTTGCGCCACTCGTCCTTATACCAAGCGCCCTTGTCGCGCATGGTCGACGCGGCGCTCAGGCGATGGATACGCGGGCGCTTGGCATACAACTGTTGTTCGTTGGCCAGTTCCGCTTCCAGGCTGGCAATGTCGGTGGACAGCTGTTCACTGTCGAACGTCGGCGCGGCGACTGCGGGTTTGGTGACGGGCTTGGGTTCTTCGGTTTTGGTGGCTGCCTTTTTCGGCTTGGGCGCGACGGTCGTCACGGCTGCCTTCGGTGCGGCTTCCCGCACTTCAGGCTTGGCCGCCGGCGGTGGCGTGACTTTCTGCACCTTGTTGTCCTGGAAAGGCGCGACCTCGGTGGTCTTGGGAATTGCCTTTTTATCCAGGGTGCCGCTGCCTTGCTGATTCTCTTGAGCGAGGAAATCGGCTTTCTCAGGCTTCTTTTCGCTTTTGAAGGTGGCGAGGGTGATTTCCAGGGTTTTGCTGATTTGCTTGGGTTCGACCATCGTAAAGCCGACGCCCAACAGCAAGGCCAGGTGAATCAGCGCCGCGAGAAACAGGGTAAAACCGAGGCGATCAGCCGGGCGCACGCCACGATGGGCGAGTTCAGCGGGCAGATCGGACGGGAGCGTCATGACAAAAAAACCAACATCGCGTTTTTCACAGGCCGCGGATGATAACGCAATGTTGGTCGTTTCTTGGCTGTTCTATATCAACGGGCCTTGAGCTTCTGATCGATGGCATCCATCAGAAGGCCGCCGATGTCGGTGCCAAACGCGTTATCAATCTCGCGAATGCAGGTCGGGCTGGTGACGTTGATTTCCGTCAGATGCTCGCCGATCACGTCCAGACCGACGAACAACAGGCCTTTTTCGCGCAGGGTCGGGCCGACTTGTGCGGCGATCCAGCGATCTTTCTCGGTCAGCGGTCGGGCTTCGCCACGGCCACCGGCGGCGAGGTTGCCACGGGTTTCACCGGCGGCAGGAATTCGCGCCAGGCAGTAATCCACCGGTTCGCCGTCGATCATCAGGATGCGCTTGTCGCCATCGACGATCGCCGGCAGGTAACCCTGAATCATGATCTGCTGTTTGCCATGCAGGGTCAGGGTTTCGAGGATCACCGACAGGTTCGGGTGGCCAGCGGTGTGACGGAAAATCGATGAACCGCCCATGCCGTCCAGCGGCTTGAGGATCACGTCGCCGTGGTGATCGGCGAATTCACGCAGTACGTCCGGGCGACGGCTGACGATGGTCGGCGGCGTGCACTGCGGGAACAGCGTGGCGAACAGCTTTTCATTGCAGTCACGCAGGCTTTGCGGCTTGTTGACCACCAGCACGCCAGCGCGTTCGGCTTGCTCCAGCAGGTAAGTGGAGTAGACGAATTCCATGTCGAACGGCGGATCCTTGCGCATCAGGATCACGTCCAGATCGCTCAGCAGCGCGTCGGTCTCGGCTTCGAGTTCGAACCATTTTTCCGGGTTGGCGAAGACTTTCAACGGACGCATCCGCGCCCGCGCTTCGCCTTCGGCCTGGTACAAATCGCCCTGTTCCATATAGAACAGTTCCCAGCCGCGCTTCTGTGCGGCCAGCAGCATGGCCAGCGAGCTATCCTTTTTATAGGAGATGCTGGCGATAGGATCCATGACAATCCCGACGCGAACGCTCATGGGTTTTTCCTCGAAATTGGGTGGGTCGCAGTGACCTGCAAAAGTGGCGTCAGAGTGGCGCTCAGTGTGTTCCCGGTCAAGGAAAAACCACCGCGCCGGTCCCCCGATAGATTGCATTTGGAGACTGTGCTAAAAAGGCTGCCATATCGTTCCGGCCCTTAAACATCAAGGGTTTCGAGCCTCCGGTTATCGGAAATGGACAATTTGATTCGCAAAGGCGACGGCAGAGCATTTATGGAACAGCATTCCAGCGCCTTGAAGGTCATGGTGATCGACGATTCGAAAACGATTCGCCGCACCGCCGAAACGCTGTTGAAGAACGTGGGTTGTGAAGTGATCACCGCCATCGATGGTTTCGATGCCCTGGCCAAGATTGCCGACAATCACCCCGGCATCATCTTTGTCGACATCATGATGCCGCGTCTGGATGGTTATCAGACTTGCGCTTTAATCAAGAACAACAGTGCGTTCAAGTCCACGCCAGTGATTATGCTGTCGTCCAAGGACGGGCTGTTCGACAAGGCCAAGGGGCGCATCGTCGGCTCCGACCAGTTTTTGACCAAGCCTTTCAGCAAGGAAGAACTGCTGAACGCGATCCAGGCCCATGTACCGGGCTTCGCCGCTGTTTTGCCGCAGTAGGACACGCACAGTGACGCTCGGCCAGCGGGCCCGGCGTCGACAAAAATGGGGAAGACCATGGCACGTATTCTGATCGTCGATGATTCGCCGACCGAAATGTACAAACTGACCGGCATGCTGGAAAAGCACGGTCATGAAGTGTTGAAAGCCGAAAACGGCGCCGACGGCGTGGCCCTGGCCCGTCAGGAAAAACCCGACGCCGTGCTGATGGACATCGTCATGCCTGGCCTCAATGGTTTCCAGGCAACCCGTCAGCTGACCAAAGACCCGGAAACCGGGCACATCCCGGTGATCATCATCACCACCAAGGATCAGGAAACCGACAAGGTCTGGGGCACGCGCCAGGGCGCCAAGGACTACCTGACCAAACCGGTCGACGAAGAGACGCTGATCAAGACCCTGAACAACGTGCTGGCCGGTTGATCGTCCGGCCATGACCGAGTCGCTGACGGCTTTCGAACTGCTGCTGCAGATCGACCAGCGTTGTCGTCTGCTGGCGGCGGACTTGCCGTCCCAGCCGACCCGACAAGACAGTTGGAGCGGCATCGGCTTCCGTCTGGGCGAGCACTGGTACGTCGCGCCCATGGGCGAAGTCAGCGAAGTGTTGCACGAGCCTCGGTTCACCCAGCTGCCGGGGGTCAGACCTTGGGTCAAGGGCGTGGCCAACCTGCGCGGGCGTCTGTTGCCGATCATCGACTTGTGCGGCTTCTTTTCTGGTAATGAGCCTGGGCATGAGCTGTCAGCCGTGCGCAAGCAGCGCCGGGTCTTGGTGGTCGAGCATAACGAGGTGTTTACCGGGTTGATGGTCGATGAGGTTTTCGGCTTGCAGCACTTTGCCCAGGACAGTCTGGAGCCGGTAGATAGCTTGAGCGGCGCGATTGCACCCTTCATCCAAGGCCAGTTTCAGCGCGAGCAGAACTGGCAGGTGTTCAGCCCGTTTGCATTGGTGCAGTCCCAAAGCTTTATGCACGTCGCGGTTTAATTGGCGCAACGCCGATCCAATGTGGGAGCGGGCTTGCTCGCGAAGGCGGTGGGTCAGTCAGAATCAATGTTGAATGAATGACCGCTTTCGCGAGCAAGCCCGCTCCCACAGGGTTCTCGGCAAGGTTCACAGGTGTGGTTAACAGGCGAGGACCGATGATAAAAGCAAAAACAGGCAAGCCAGAAGGGTCGCGCAGCCGGTCACAGATCATCGCGCTGTTCATTGCGCTGATCGTCTTCATCATGCTGCTGTTCGCCAACTTCGCGTACCTCAACACCCAGGCCACGTACGACAAACAGTACATCGGCCACGCCGGTGAGCTGCGCGTGTTGTCCCAGCGCATTGCCAAGAACGCCACCGAAGCGGCTGCCGGCAAGGCGGCGGCGTTCAAGCTGCTGAGCGATGCGCGCAATGACTTTGCCCAACGCTGGGGCTATCTGAAGAAAGGCGACCCAGCCACCGGCCTGCCGCCCGCGCCGTCCACCGTGCGCCCGGAAATGCGCGCCGTGCAACTGGACTGGGAACGCTTGCTGAAAAATACCGACGCGATCCTCTCCAGCGAACAGACTGTGCTGTCGCTGCATCAAGTTGCCGCGACCCTGGCTGAAACCGTGCCGCAGTTGCAGGTCGAGTACGAAAAAGTCGTCGAAACGCTCCTCCAGCGCGGTGCCCCGGCCGCGCAAGTGGCCATGGCCCAGCGCCAGTCGCTATTGGCTGAACGGATTCTCGGTGCGGTGAACACCGTGCTGTCCGGTGATGAAAACTCGCAGCAGGCCGCCGACGCCTTCGGTCGCGATGCGGCGCGATTCGGCCAGGTGCTCAATGGCATGCTCCAGGGCAATCCGTCACTGAAAGTCAGCCAGGTCGAAGACCGCGACGCTCGTGCACGGTTGATCGAGATTTCCGAGCTGTTTGAATTCGTCTCGGGTTCGGTGGATGAAATCCTCGAAACCTCGCCGGAGCTGCTCAAGGTCCGCGAATCGGCGACCAATATTTTTACCCTATCGCAGACCCTGCTCGAGGAAGCCTCGCACTTGGCCGGCGGTTTCGAAAACCTGGCCGGCGGGCGCAACACCGACGCCATTGGCGGCTATGTGCTGGGCCTGTTGGCACTGATGTCGATCATCCTCATTGGCCTGGTGATGGTCCGTGAAACCAATCGTCAGCTGCGTGAAACGGCCGAGAAGAACGAGCGTAATCAGAACGCAATCATGCGTCTGCTCGACGAGATCGAAGACCTGGCGGACGGCGACCTGACCGTGACCGCTTCGGTGACCGAAGACTTCACCGGGACCATCGCCGACTCGATCAACTATTCAGTGGACCAATTGCGCGATCTGGTGGCGACCATCAACCTCACCGCTGGCCAGGTCGCTGCCGCCGTGCAGGAAACCCAGGCCACCGCCATGCACCTGGCGCAGGCTTCGGAGCATCAGGCGCAGCAGATTGCCGAAGCCTCCACCGCGATCAATGACATGGCCCAGTCCATCGATCAGGTCTCGGCCAACGCCGCCGAATCGTCGGCGGTGGCCGAACGCTCGGTGGAAATCGCCAACAAGGGCAATGAGGTGGTGCACAACACCATCCACGGCATGGACAATATTCGCGAGCAAATTCAGGACACCGCCAAACGCATCAAGCGCCTCGGCGAGTCCTCTCAGGAAATCGGCGACATTGTCAGCCTGATCGATGACATTGCCGACCAGACCAACATCCTTGCGCTCAACGCGGCGATTCAGGCCTCCATGGCCGGTGATGCCGGGCGCGGTTTTGCGGTGGTCGCCGATGAAGTCCAGCGGCTGGCCGAGCGCTCGTCCGCCGCCACCCGGCAGATCGAAACCCTGGTGCGGGCGATTCAGACCGACACCAACGAAGCGGTGATTTCCATGGAGCAGACCACCACCGAAGTGGTGCGCGGCGCTCGTCTGGCGCAGGATGCCGGAGTGGCCCTGGAAGAAATCGAAGGCGTGTCGAAGACCCTCGCCGCGTTGATCCAGAGTATTTCCAACGCGGCGCAGCAACAGACGTCTTCGGCCGGTCAGATTTCCCTGACGATGAACGTGATCCAGCAGATCACCACGCTGACCTCGTCCGGCTCCACCGCCACCGCCGAGAGCATTGGCAACCTGGCGAAAATGGCCAGCCAGCTGCGGCGTTCGGTGTCCGGTTTCACCTTGCCGGCCGCCAAGGCGCAGGCTGCGGATAAAGTGTGATGCGCCTTGAGGCGCGCGAATTATGAGTGGAGTGGTTATGGGTGATCGGCACGACTATGTGGCCCTCGAGTGGGTCAAAGGCGAGATTGCCGAAACGCTGAAAGTGGCTCACCAGGCGATTGAAATGTTGCTTGATGACCCGCAGGCGACGCACGCCCTCAGTGAATGCCTGGCGTGCATCCATCAGGTTCACGGCAGTTTGCAGATGGTCGAGTTCTACGGCGCAGCGCTGCTCGCCGAAGAGATGGAACATCTGACCACGGCTTTGCAACAGAACCGCGTCAGTCATCGCGATGAGACGCTCCACCTGTTGCTGCAAGCCCTTGGGCAGCTGCCGATTTACCTCGACCGGGTGCAAGGTGCGCGCCGCGACCTGCCGCTGGTGGTGCTGCCGCTGATCAACGATCTGCGCAGCGCCCGTGGCGAAAGCCTGTTGTCGGAAACCAGCCTGTTCAGCCCGCAATTGCCGGACCTGCCGCCCCTGGACGAAGAGTCGCTGGCGCTGCTGGAGCCGGCAGATTTACCGAATGTGCTGCGCAAGTTGCGGCAGATGTTGCAGATGGCCCTGGTCGGATTGCTGCGAGAGCAGGATGGCGAAACCAACCTCGATTATCTGACCAGAGTTTTTACGCGTCTCGAAGGCCTGTGCGGCAATGCGCCCCTGTGCCCGTTGTGGCAAGTGGCCTCGGCGCTGGTCGAAGGTATACGCAGCGGCTCGATTGCTAACAGTCCGGCGTTGCGCAGTCTGTTCAAGGAGGCCGACAAAGAACTGAAGCGCCTGCTCGAACAGGGCATGCCCGGAATCAATCAGCCAGCGCCGCTGGAGTTGCTCAAGAGTTTGCTGTTCTACATTGCCAAGGCCGAACATCCCACCGGGCAGATGCTTACCATGAAAGATCGCTACGGACTGGACGACGCGCTGCCTGACAGCGCAATGGTCGACGAAGAGCGCGCACGGCTGGCCGGTCCCGACCGCGATGCCATGCGCTCGGTGTTGGCCGCTTTGTGTGAAGAGCTGGTACGGGTCAAGGAACGTCTGGACCTGTTCGTGCGCAGTGACCGTCAACACATCTCTGACCTCGAAAGCCTGCTGGCGCCCCTGCGGCAAATCGCCGACACCCTGGCGGTGCTCGGTTTCGGCCAGCCACGTAAGGTCATCATCGATCAACTGGCGGTGGTGCTGAGCCTGGCCCAGGGCCAGCGTGAGCCCAACGACGCGATCCTGATGGACGTCGCCGGTGCCTTGCTCTACGTCGAAGCGACGCTGGCCGGCATGGTCGGCACCGTCGAGCCGGAAAGCCAGGAAGAAAGCCGCCTGCCGACCACCGACCTGACACAGATCCATCAGATCGTGATCAAGGAAGCGCGCATCTGCCTGCAACAGGCCAAGGACATGATCGTCGACTACATCGACGCCGACTGGGACCGCCAGCACTTGCAGCCATTGCCGGCCTTGCTGACCCAGGTGCGCGGTGCGCTGGCGATGATTCCGTTGAGCCGTGCGGCGAGCCTGATCGAAACGTGCAACCACTTCATCCGCGAGCACCTGCTGCTGGACCCGGATCATCCTGGCTGGCAGGAACTGGACAGCCTGGCCGACGTCATCACCAGCATCGAGTATTACCTGGAACGCCTCAGCGACGACCCCGAAGCGCCGGGCGAAAAGTTGCTCGACGTCGCGGAAAAAAGCCTGGCCGCGCTCGGCTTTTTCCCCAGCGAGCAGCAGGTGCCGGTGCTTGAAGATGTGCTCAGCCCGAGTGAAGCGCAGGTCATGCAGGATCTGCAGGAACTGGACGATCCCGAGACCGTCCAGTCACTGGCCGATGTATTGGCCAGCCCTGTGTCTTCCGTCAACCCGCCTGCTCTGACCATCCCGGGAAGCCTGTTGCCGCCACCTGCCGGTGAAGAGCCGGTGGACGATGAACTGCGGGAAGTGTTCCTCGAAGAAACCGATGAAGTCCTGGAAATCCTCCGGGAGTACCTGCCGCGCTGGTCGGCCAATCCCGACGATAAATCAGCTTTGAGTGAATTGCGTCGGGCCTTTCATACGTTGAAAGGCAGTGGCCGGATGGTCCGCGCTTTGGTCCTGGGCGAACTGGCCTGGGCGGTGGAAAACCTGCTCAACCGCGTACTGGAACGCAGCGTTCCGCCGGGGCCGGCGGTGCAGCAACTGCTGGGCGATGCGCTGCATCTGCTGCCGGAACTGGTGGCCGATTTTGCGGCCAATGCCCAGCGCCAGTGCAACGATGTCGACCAATTGGCCGCACGCGCCCACGCCTTGGCCAAGGGCGATGAATCGATACTCGATGAAGATGCACAAGACGTCGCAGCCCTCGATCCGCTGCTACTTGAGATCTTCCGCAACGAGGCCGAAACCCATTTGGGCAGCCTCAACCGTTTCCTCGATAAAGCCGCCGAGCACGTGCCATTGCAGGCCAGCGACGAGTTGCAGCGGGCGCTGCACACTCTCAAGGGCAGCGCCTCCATGGCTGGCGTATTGCCGATCGCCGAACTGGCAACACCGCTGGATCATCTGGCCCGGGAGTACAAGGCGCACCTGCTCGCCCTCGACCTGGACGAAGTCGAACTGTTACTCGAAGCCGAAGGACTGTTCCGTCTCGGGTTGCGACAGCTCAAGACTGATCCACTGGCGGAGATTCCCGGCGCCCCCCCATTGATCGAGCGAACCCAAGCGTTGCTGGCCGAGCGTCTGGAAACGCTCCTGAGTGCACCGAATACCGGGTTGCGCATCAAGCGTGATCCGCAACTGATCAACAACTTCCTCGCGCAAGGCATGGACATCCTGCTGGACGCCGAAAGCCTGTTGCAACGCTGGCAGCAACATCCCGGCGAGCGTCAGGAACTTAGCGCATTGCTGGACGAATTGACCACCCTCGGCGAAGGCGCGCACCTGGCTGATTTGCATCCGGTGGATGAACTCTGCGAAGCCCTGCTCGACCTCTACGGTGCGGTGGAAGAAAGCAGCCTGGCGGTCAGCGAGGCGTTTTTTCACGAGGCGCAAAGTGCCCATGAAGCGCTGATCAACATGCTCGACGAACTGGCGGCCGGCCAGGAAGTCAGCCCGCAACCGGAACGCATTCGGGCCTTGCGCGGCTTGCTCGATGAGAGCCTTGATCCCTCGGCCATGGGCCTGATTCGCAGCGACGGTAGCCGCACCCTGAGCATTAGGGAACTGGGCAGTGCCACCGCCGAACTCGAACAGACCGCGACCCAGGTTGAGCTGGACGATGAGATCGTTTCGATCTTCCTTGAAGAGGCGATGGATATCCTCGAAAGCGCCGGTCAGGCTTTGCAGCGCTGGCTGAGCGACCCGGACAACGCCGCGCCGTTGTTGTCGTTGCAGCGAGATTTGCACACCCTCAAGGGTGGTGCGCGGATGGCCGAGGTCGAGCCGGTCGGTGAGCTGGCCCATGAACTGGAAAGCCTTTACGAAGGTCTGGTGGACCGCCGTTACGCCTACAGCGAAGCCTTGGCGCACTTGCTGCAACACAGTCATGACCGGCTCGCGCAGCTGCTTGATCAGTTGCAGAACCAGCGTCCATTGGGCGATCCGGGTGAGGTGATCGAGGCCATTCGCGAGTTTCGCCAGGGCAACGCCAGCGCTGTTGACGTGGTCGAACCGGCACGGGCCGAGGATTCACCGGGGCATGATCCGGAGCTGCTGGAGATCTTCCTCGAGGAAGGTTTCGACATCATCGAAAACTCCGGCGCGGCGCTGGTGCGTTGGCAGGCCGAGCCGTCGAATCGTCAGGACGTGGAAACCCTGCTGCGTGATTTGCACACCCTCAAGGGTGGCGCGCGGATGGTGGAAATCGCGCCGATTGGCGACCTCGCCCATGAGCTGGAATTCCTCTACGAAGGCCTGTCCGCTGGCGTACTGCAACCCACCGCCGCGTTGTTCGGCTTGTTGCAAAGCAGCCACGACCGACTGGCGCAGATGCTCGACGCGACCCGTGCCGGTCAGCCATTGCCGCCCGCCGATCAACTGATCGACGCGATCAAGAATTTCAGTCATCCGGCCGTGCCCGAAACACCGGCACCGGTCGCGGTGTCCGCAACGCCGAAAGTCGAGACGCCCGCACTGCAACCCGATGCCGGCGCGGACATGGTCAAGGTCTCGGCAGAACTGCTCGACGATCTGGTGAACCTGGCCGGGGAAACGTCGATCTTCCGTGGCCGGATCGAACAACAGGTCAACGATGCACGCGTGACCCTGAGCGAGATGGAAACCACCATCGAACGCATGCGCGACCAGTTGCGTCGTCTCGATACTGAAACACAAGGGCGGATTCTCAGTCGCCAGCAAGTCGAAGCCGAACGCCTGGGCTACGAAGAATTCGATCCGCTGGAAATGGACCGCCACTCGCAGTTGCAGCAACTGTCGCGTGCGCTGTTCGAATCCGCCTCCGACTTGCTCGACCTCAAGGAAACCCTCGACCGACGCAATCAGGACGCGGAAAACCTGCTGCAACAGCAGGGCCGCATCAACACCGAATTGCAGGAAGGCCTGATGCGCACACGCATGGTGCCGTTCGAACGGATGCTGCCGCGCTTGAAGCGGATCGTCCGTCAGGTCTCCAGCGAACTGGGCAAAGATGTGGAATTCATCGTCGGCAATGCCGAAGGCGAGATGGACCGCAATGTCCTCGAACGCATGGCCGCGCCGTTGGAACACATGCTGCGCAACGCCGTGGATCATGGCCTGGAATCGGCCGAGGTGCGTATCGCGGCGGGTAAACCGGCTCAGGGTCGTATCACCCTCGACCTGTCGCGAGAGGGCGGCGACATCATTTTCGACATCCGCGACGACGGTGCCGGCGTGCCGCTGGACGCGGTGCGGCGCAAGGCGATCAAACGCGGGTTGCTGGCCGCGGACAGCGACATCAGCGACCGCGATGTACTGCAATTCATCCTGCAACCGGGATTCTCCACCGCCGAGAAAATCACCCAGATTTCCGGGCGTGGCGTCGGCATGGACGTGGTGCATGAAGAGGTCCGGCAGCTCGGCGGCAGCATGAGCATCGACTCTGTGCCGGGGCAGGGCGTGCACTTCCGGATTCGACTGCCGTTTACCGTGTCGGTCAACCGGGCGCTGATGGTGCAGTGCTTTGATGATCAGTACGCGATCCCGCTGAACACCATCGACGGCATCGTTCGCGTGCTGCCCAACGAACTTGAAGGGCATTACCGGCTCGATCCGCCGACCTACAAATACGCAGGGCAACACTATGAGCTGTGCTACCTCGGCGAACTGCTGAAAACCAGCCACCGCCCCAAACTGCTGGGTCAGAGCCTACCGCTGCCGGTGTTGCTGGTGCAGTGCAACGAGCGGCACATCGCGGTGCAAGTCGACTCCATGGCCGGCACTCGCGAGATCGTGGTCAAAAGCCTCGGCCCGCAATTTGCGGCGGTGCAGGGTTTGTCCGGGGCCACGATTCTCGGCGATGGGCGGGTGGTGCTGATTCTCGATTTGCTGGCGCCGATCCGCGCGATGCAGGCGCGTGTGCCGCAGCAGTCAGCGACTCAGGAGGCAGAGGTCGAGCCGCATAAACCGCTGCTGGTGATGGTGGTCGATGATTCGGTCACCGTGCGCAAGGTCACCAGCCGCCTGCTGGAACGCCACGGCATGAACGTGCTGACCGCCAAGGACGGTGTCGACGCCATGTTGCTGCTCGAAGACCACATGCCTGACCTGATGCTGCTGGACATCGAAATGCCGCGCATGGACGGCTTCGAAGTCGCGACCCAGGTACGCGCCGACGAACGTCTGCAGCACCTGCCGATCATCATGATCACCTCCCGCACCGGACAGAAACACCGCGACCGCGCCATGGCCATCGGCGTCAACGATTACCTCGGCAAGCCGTACCAGGAATCGGTGCTGCTCGAAAGCATCGCCTTGTGGAGCAAAACCCATGCTTGAGCACCGCACCAGCAACCTCACCGGCCTGCTGCTGCCCTTGGCCGACCGCAACCTGATTTTGCCCAACGTCGCTGTTGCGGAGCTTATTGACTACCAACCCAGCGCCTTCGACCTCGACACGCCGCCGTGGTACCTCGGGCGGGTAACGTGGCGGAACCGGCAGATTCCGTTGCTGAGTTTCGAGTCGGCGTGCGGGCAGAAAATCGTCATCGGCGAGGCGCGGATCGTCATCCTCAATGCGCTCGGTGGGCGGCCCGATTTGAAATTCATCGCCTTGCTGGTGCAGGGGATTCCGCGGTCTTACAAGCTTGATAGTCAGCTGAGTTATGTGGATGTGCCGTTGTGCTCGCTGGAACAGGCAGCGGTGCAGGTGGGGGAGCAAGTGGCCAAGGTGCCGGATTTGCTGGCGCTGGAGGAGTTGCTCGTAAGTGCTGGGTTGATCTGACTGGCCTCTTCGCGAGCAAGCCCGCTCCCACAGTTGATCGTCGGTGAACACAAAATATGTGTACGACTGGGACCCCTGTGGGAGCGGGCTTGCCCGCGAAGGCGGCCTTCAATTCACCACAGCCCTGACTGCTAAGCGCTGGCCTGAGCCTTCATCTGCGCCGTCTCATGATGATCCAGCGCCCGCTCCACCAACAACTGCACCCCATCCGCCATGCGGCTGAGCGCCAAGGCTACAGAACGGCGAGAGCCTTCCACATCGTCCGCCAGATCGGCCGCAATGGCGCTGATGGACAGCAGGTCTTCGGAGGCATTGGCCAGAAGGGCTTCGGTGTCGATATCGGGGGAGACGCTGAAGAGGTGATGTTTGCGGCGCTTGCGCGGTTTTTCATGGGGTGGGAAGTAGTAGGAAAAGACGCGGTCGGCGGCTTCCTTGAGTTTTTCGGCTTCGAGGGTTGCTTGGGAATCGGTGTCGGATTCCGGCGGATTGGGAGTTGGTTTGAACATGGCAGAGATCCTTGTAGTGATGGAGCTGCCATTTTTCGTTTTCCAGACGAAAAGGGTGGCAGCTGTACGCGGACTGGAAAAACCGAGAAAGGATCAAACCCGGCAGACCCGAAGGTCTCCCACGCACAGCCGCCATAACTTAGAACTACGGAGCAAAAAAAGCGCCGCATTATGTCATGTGCATTGATCCTGTTCTTCGGGTTTTCCAGACCCGATCGCTGAATTGGCAGCGACCCCCAAACGATAAAGATCAACGCAAAACCGCACCAGTCGGCGGGTTCCGGCATTGCTGTAGGCAGCGACGCCAGACTGCGTAGCCTCTCACCGCTCCTGCGGACAAACTTTTAAACACAAAACCCCAGTCTGTCGGACCTTCCGACAAGCCCCCTCGCCACAAAGGTTTCTGCGCCAGGTTGAAGATTCCCAAAAAGGGAACGATCGGTCCTGTTTTGGGACTGATCGATCATTGCACTCCGGCATTTGAACCGGCGGGGATTGTTCTGGCCCCTTCGCGAGCAAGCCAGCTCCCACAGGGGTATGCATTCCAATGTGGGAGCGGGCTTGCTCGCGAAGAGGCCGGCACAGTCACCACACGTCTTCGCCAACCATTACGGTGACCGTAACGATCCGTCTTTCTGCTTGATTGATGCCCCCACCCAACGCTCCTAAGGTGACTCCCACGACAGCGAACCCGTGGAGTGGTCATGACAACAACAATATCCCCCGACTCGCGATGGACGCGGCGGCGCAGCGAAAAGCAGCGGCGTCTCGAGCTGGTACGGGGTTTAGCCGACGGTGTGGTCCTGCCCACCGACAAAATCATTGCGGCGCTGGAGGCCTTGATCCTGCCCGGCGACCGTGTGGTGCTGGAGGGCAATAACCAGAAGCAGGCGGATTTCCTCTCCCGCTCCCTGGCCAAGGCTGATCCCGCGAAGCTGCATGACCTGCACATGATCATGCCCAGCGTCGGACGCTCCGAGCATCTGGACCTGTTTGAACGCGGCATCGCCCGCAAGCTCGACTTCTCTTTCGCCGGCACCCAGAGCCTGCGCATCAGCCAGTTGCTGGAAGATGGCCTGCTGGAAATCGGCGCGATCCATACCTACATCGAGCTCTATGCGCGGCTGGTGGTCGACCTGATTCCCAACGTCGTGCTCTCGGCCGGTTTCATGGCCGACCGCGCCGGTAACATCTACACCGGCCCGAGCACCGAAGACACTCCTGCATTGATCGAACCGGCCGCCTTCAGCGACGGCATCGTCATCGTTCAGGTCAATCAACTGGTGGACGATGTCAGCGACCTGCCTCGCGTTGACATCCCTGCCTCCTGGGTCGACTTCGTGGTGGTGGCCGATAAGCCGTTCTACATCGAACCGCTGTTCACCCGAGACCCGCGGCACATCAAGCCTGTGCATGTGTTGATGGCGATGATGGCGATCCGCGGGATCTACGAAAAACACAACGTCCAGTCCCTGAACCACGGCATCGGTTTCAACACCGCTGCCATCGAATTGATCCTGCCGACCTACGGCGAATCCCTCGGCCTGAAAGGCAAGATCTGCCGCAACTGGACGCTCAATCCGCACCCAACCTTGATCCCTGCCATCGAAAGCGGTTGGGTCGAAAGCGTGCATTGCTTCGGCACCGAACTGGGCATGGAAAACTACATCGCAGCCCGGCCCGACGTGTTCTTCACCGGACGCGACGGCTCTCTGCGCTCCAACCGGATGTTCTGCCAACTGGCCGGGCAATACGCGGTGGACCTGTTCATCGGCGCCACGCTGCAAGTCGATGGTGACGGGCATTCCTCCACCGTGACGCGCGGCCGCCTGGCCGGTTTCGGCGGTGCGCCGAACATGGGCCATGACCCTCGTGGCCGTCGTCACGGCACCCCAGCCTGGCTCGACATGCGTCACGACGATGCGCCGGAAGCGCTGCTGGAGCGGGGCAAAAAACTCGTGGTGCAAATGGTCGAGACCTTCCAGGAGGGCGGCAAACCGACCTTCGTCGAAACCCTCGACGCCGTGGAAGTGGCGAAGAAAAGCGGCATGCCGCTGGCGCCGATCATGATCTACGGCGACGACGTCACCCACCTGCTGACCGAAGAAGGCATCGCCTATTTGTATAAGGCGCGTTCGCTGGAAGAGCGTCAGGCGATGATTGCGGCCGTGGCCGGAGTCACCGTCATCGGTCTGCGCCACAACCCGAAAGACACTGCGCGCATGCGCCGCGAAGGCCTGATCGCCTTGCCCGAAGACCTCGGCATCCGCCGCACCGACGCCACCCGCGAACTGCTGGCGGCTAAAAGCGTGGCCGATCTGGTCGAGTGGTCCGGTGGCCTCTACAACCCGCCCGCCAAGTTCAGGAGCTGGTAATGCACGCATTTAACCTGCAACCGAAAACCCTGTCGTTGGCCGAGCGGCTGGCGGATCTGGCTGTGGATGCGCTGATCGACGAAGCGGACCTGTCGCCGAAACCGGCGCTGGTCGACCGTCGTGGCAATGGCGCGCACACCGATTTGCACCTCGGGTTGATGCACGCTTCGGCGCTGTCCCTGTGGCCTGCGTTCAAGGAAATGGCGGAGGCCGCCATCGAGTTCGGCGAAGTCAGTTTGCCGCTGCGCGAAGCCATTGGCCTGATCGGTCGTGAAGGGGAGGAAGTGATGCTCGCCACTACGGGCGGGGTGAATACTCATCGCGGGGCTATCTGGGCCTTGGGTCTGTTGGTCGTGGCGGCTGCGCTGGAACCCGAATCCACGGCTGCAGGCTCGATCACTTTGCGTGCTGCACGTCTGGCCTTGCTCGACGACCGTTACGCGCCGCGTCCTCTGAGCCACGGCGCGCAAGTCGCCCAGCGTTATGGCGCACGCGGTGCCCGTGAAGAAGCTCAGCTCGGTTTTCCGGCGGTGATTCAACGCGCGCTGCCACAACTCAAACGCAGCCGCGCCGCCGGTCATGGCGAGCAGAACGCCCGGCTCGATGCCTTGCTGGCGATCATGACGAATCTGGCCGACACCTGCGTGCTCTACCGCGCCGGCGAACAAGGCCTGCAGATCATGCAACTCGGCGCCCAAGCGGTGCTTGATGCAGGCGGCAGTGCCAGCCTCGCCGGCCGCCGCCGTTTGCATGAGCTGGACCAACAACTTATCGCGTTGAATGCCTCGCCCGGTGGTGCTGCGGACTTACTCGCCGCCTGCCTGTTCATCGACCGCATCGAGTCTGGCGACGGCCTCATCTAGGGAGCTTTCTGATGGAAACCTTATCTTTTGAATTCCCCGCCGGGCAGCCGCCACGCTGCCGGACGCTGGTGGGCTGTGTCGGCTCGGGCGATCTGGAAGTGCTGATAGAACCGGGTCAGACCGGCAAGCTCACGATCAAAGTGCAGACCTCGGTCAATGGCAGCGAACAACGCTGGCAGCATCTGTTTGCGCGGATGTTCGACGGTCAGACACCGCCCGCGATGGCGATTGATATCCACGATTTCGGTGCCACACCGGGTGTGGTGCGCTTGCGTCTGGAACAAGGCTTTGAGGAGATCGGCCATGACTGATCTTCTTCAGCCATCCCTACAAAGACGCAGCTTCGTCGAACTCGGCGCCCGGCAACGGGCGAAAGCCTTGCTCGACGCCGGTACTTTCCGCGAATTGCTCGACCCGTTTCAGCGTGTCATGTCGCCGTGGCTGTCGGGCCAGGGCGTGGTGCCGCAAGCCGATGACGGCGTAGTCATCGCCAAGGGCAGCATCGGCGGTTTGCCGGTGGTGATCGCCGCCATCGAAGGCGCATTTCAGGGTGGCAGTCTCGGGGAAGTCGGCGGGGCGAAGATTGCCGGTGCACTGGAACTGGCGGCCGAAGACAACCGCAACGGTGTTCCCACGCGCGCCGTGTTGCTGCTGGAGACCGGTGGCGTGCGTTTGCAGGAAGCCAACCTCGGGCTGGCGGCGATTGCCGATATTCATGCGGCGATTGTCGATCTGCGCCAATACCAGCCAGTCGTTGGCGTGGTGGCGGGCAGCGTGGGTTGCTTTGGCGGGATGTCGATTGCTGCCGGGTTGTGCAGTTATTTGCTGGTGACTCAGGAAGCGCGGCTTGGCCTGAACGGTCCGCAAGTGATCGAACAGGAAGCCGGGCTTGAGGAATACGACTCCCGTGATCGTCCTTTCATCTGGAGCCTGACTGGTGGCGAGCAACGTTTCGCCAGTGGTTTGGTGGATCGTTTTGTCGCTGACGACGTGGCGCAGGTTCAGCAGCAGGTCAGCGAATTGCTGCAACAAGGTTTGCCTGCGCAACAACGCAGCCGTCAGGCCGAGCTGTTCCTGCAACGGTTGGCCCGTCTGGACGCCGAGCCGCAAATCGAGCCGTCAACGGTTCGCGATCTGTATCAAGGAGAGCGCTCATGAGTTCGTATTCCCTGAGAGGTTTGAGCTGGTTCAACGCTTTGAGTGCTGGCGCGAAACCGGTTGATGGTTTGCCCGCTTCGTTGAAGGTTGCCGACGGTGTATTGGGTGACCAATCCGTTCGCTTTATCGCGGTGGTGGCTGATCCCGACAACCGTTTCGTGCGCGCCCGCAATGGCGAGGTCGGTCTGCTGGAAGGTTGGGGACTGGCCAAAGCCGTGGATGAGGTCATCGCAGCGGATCTGGATAAATCGCAGAAACGCGCCTTAATCGCCATCGTCGATGTGCCGAGTCAGGCCTACGGTCGGCGCGAAGAAGCGCTCGGCATTCATCAGGCCTTGGCCGGTGCGGCAGACAGTTATGCCCGTGCCCGACTGGCCGGCCATGCCGTGATCGGTTTACTGGTGGGCAAGGCGATGTCCGGGGCGTTTCTGGCTCATGGGTATCAGGCCAATCGGCTGATTGCGCTGCGCGATCCGGGGGTGATGGTTCACGCGATGGGCAAGGCTTCGGCGGCGCGGGTGACGTTGCGCAGCGTCGAAGAACTCGAAGCCTTGGCTGCCAGCGTGCCGCCGATGGCGTATGACATCGACAGTTACGCGAGCCTTGGTTTGCTGTGGGAAACCTTGTCGGTGGAACAGATCGAGCAGCCGACGGCGGCGGATCTGACGCGGGTGACTGAATGCCTGACCCGGGCGATTGGTGATGTCGCCGCGAAAGGGCGCGACCTGAGCAGCCGCCTGGGCGCGAGCAACCGTGCGGCGTCGAGTCAGGTTCGCCAATTGCTGAGAGAGCAGTGGTGAACACGCTTCTGGCCCACGACCTGCTCTGGGGGATGACCCCGGAGCAGTTGCCTGCAGATGCACCGTCGTGGGTGATCGAGTCGATCAGTGCGGGTCAACCGGTGGTGGTTCGGCGTGCGTTGAGCGCGCCGGATCACATCGCGGTCGGGGTGCGTGGGAGTTTGCGTGAACAGCGGTATGCAACGGTGATGACGGTCGATGCGATCCAGCGTCAAGTTCGGCCGGAAGCGCTTTGCCATGTCTCGATTGATCGGGATTTACCGGCAGTGCGCGCCCTCAATCAACTGCGGCCGATGCTCGATTCCTGTGAGTGGGTTTGGGGTGTCAGCGGCAGTGCCGGGTTTGAATTGGCCAGCGGTTTTCAGGCGTTGCATGAGGGCAGCGATCTCGACTTGATCCTGCGTACACCGCAACCGTTGGAGCGCACTCAGGCGCAGGAACTGGTGAAACTTCTTGATGCCTCGGTGTGCTTGGTGGACATGCAACTGCAAACGCCAAACGGCGCTGTCGCCTTGCGCGAATGGGCCGGTCCCTCGCAACGGGTCCTGCTAAAAAGCGCCAGTGAAGCCTGTCTGGTAACCAATCCCTGGAACCCGCAGGAGCAAGCAGCGTGAGCAGCCTGCTGGTGTTCCCCGGCCAGGGCGCGCAGCAACCGGGCATGCTCCATCGTTTGCCTCGCGAGACAGTGATCGAAGCGAGTGAAGTGCTTGGCGAAGATACATTGATGCTGGATTCTGCCGAGTCGTTGAAATCGACAAGGGCCGTGCAGCTCTGCCTGTTGATCGCCGGCGTCGCGGCTTCACGCCAGTTGTTAATGACGGCGGACTACGTGGCGGGATTGTCCATCGGCGCCTATCCGGCAGCGGTGGTTGCCGGTGCCTTGAGCTTCAGCGATGCGCTGCATCTGGTCAGCCTGCGCGGTGAGCTGATGCAACAGGCTTATCCACAAGGCTATGGCATGACCGCGATCATCGGTCTGGATCTGGCCACGGTGGAAGATTTGCTGGCGCAGGTTCACAGCGATGCAACACCGGTTTACCTGGCCAATATCAACGCCGATAACCAGGTGGTGATTGCCGGCAGCGATGGCGCGATGAAAGCGGTGGCCGCGTTGGCGAAAGGTCGCGGTGCAGGTCTGGCCAAACGTCTGGCCGTCAGCGTGCCGTCTCACTGTCCGCTGCTGGAAACACCTGCGAAAACCCTGGCCGAAGCCTTCGCCAAGGTGCAGCTGAACACACCGACGCTGGGCTACCTGAGCGGCAGTCGCGCCCGGCCCATCATCAACACTGACGCCTTGCGCGACGACCTGGCCTTCAACATGTGCCGCGTGGTGGATTGGCGCGGCACGGTACAAAGCGCCTACGAGCGCGGCGTACGTCTACAGATCGAACTGCCGCCCGGTGCGGTGCTGACCGGGCTGGCGCGCCGGGTGTTCGAGCAGGGCACCGTGATTGCCTTCGACGGTGCGCGGCTCGATACCTTGCAGGCGCTGTTGCGTGAGGAGGGAAGCCGCCAACCCTAGAACGCCCCCAGGCTTCGAACAACAAAAACAACATTCGACGATGCACTTTGAGGACAACAACAATGATTATTTACGGTGTGGCACTGTTGGCGATTTGTACGCTGGCAGGGGTGATCGTAGGCGACATGCTCGGCGTGTTGCTGGGTGTGAAATCCAACGTTGGCGGCGTCGGGATCGCGATGATCCTGTTGATCTGCGCGCGGTTATGGATGCAAAAACGCGGCGGCATGACCAAGGATTGCGAGATGGGCGTCGGTTTCTGGGGCGCCATGTACATTCCGGTCGTGGTCGCGATGGCCGCGCAACAGAACGTCGTCACCGCCCTGCACGGCGGCCCGGTGGCGGTGCTGGCGGCGATCGGCTCGGTGGTGATCTGCGGTTGCACCATTGCCCTGATCAGCCGGACTCACAAAGGCGAACCGTTGCCCGATGAACCGGCGGAAATAACTCCGGTTGGCACTCCAGTAGGAGGTCGCTGATATGTGGGAATTCATTGAGAAGGGGCTGGCCAATAACAGTCTGATTACCGCGTTCGCGTTCGTCGGCGTGATCATGTGGGTGTCGGTGGTGCTGTCCAAGCGCCTGACGTTCGGACGGATTCACGGTTCGGCGATTGCCATCGTCATCGGGCTTGTTCTGGCCTGGGTCGGCGGCACGATGACTGGCGGGCAAAAAGGCCTGGCGGATCTGACGCTGTTTTCCGGCATTGGTCTGATGGGCGGCGCCATGCTGCGGGACTTTGCGATCGTTGCCACGGCATTCGAAGTGCAAGCCACCGAAGCGAAAAAGGCCGGTTTGATCGGTGTGATTGCGCTGCTGTTGGGCACGATCCTGCCATTCACTGTCGGCGCAAGCATGGCCTGGGCGTTCGGTTATCGCGATGCGATCAGCATGACTACCATCGGCGCGGGTGCGGTGACCTACATCGTCGGGCCGGTGACCGGGGCGGCAATTGGTGCGAGTTCGGATGTGGTGGCGTTGTCGATTGCCACCGGGTTGATCAAGGCGATTTTTGTAATGGTCGGCACACCGATGGCGGCGCGCTGGATGGGGTTGGATAACCCGCGCTCGGCGATGGTGTTTGGTGGGTTGGCGGGTACTGTCAGTGGTGTGACGGCCGGGTTGGCAGCGACGGATCGGCGGTTGGTGCCTTATGGGGCGTTGACGGCGACTTTTCACACTGGGCTTGGGTGCTTGCTTGGGCCGTCGTCGTTGTACTTCATTGTTCGCGGGATTGTGGGGTAGGGCTTTGGTTCTTTGTTGAATGTGCTGGCCCCTTCGCGAGCAAGCCCGCTCCCACAGGAGAATGCATTCCAATGTGGGAGCGGGCTTGCTCGCGAAGGGGGCGACGCGGTCTCAAGCCTGGCGATTGGCGTACATCCGACACTCAGCCAGCAACGCCAACAAATTCGGATCCCGCTCCTTGGCCTTCAAGAACACCACCCCAATGTGCTGCTGCAACCGATACTTTTCCTGCAACGGAATCAGCTTCACCCGGTTTTCATACACCGCTGCAATCCGCCCCGGCAGCAACGCATAACCCACGCCCGAGCTGACCATGCTCAGCAGGGTGAAGATGTCGTTGACCTGCATCGCCACCTTCGGTTCGAACCCTGCCTGCTTGAACACCCGATTACCGTCCTGGTGCGTGGCAAAGCCTTGGGTCAGCGTAATGAATGTCTCATCGCGGACTTCGGCAAGGTCGACTTCGGTCCGTTGAGCAAACTTTGAGTCCGCCGGTGTGGCGAGAAAGATGTCGTCGGAAAACAGCGGAATCTGCTCGCAGTCAGGGTCGTTGACGCTCTCGTCCAGCGACACCAGGATCGCGTCGACTTCCATGTTCTTGAGCTTGTACAGCAGGTCGAAGTTCGAGCCGAGGATCAGGTCGATGTTGAGTTCGCTGCGGCGGATTTTCAGGCCCATGATCAGCTGCGGCACCGTCTTCACCGTCAGCGAATACAGCGAGCCGAGCTTGAAACGCTCGGCGGAGAACCCGGCGGCTTCGCGGGTCAGGCGCACGGTTTCGACCACGTCCTGAATCAGCTTCTGCGCCCGCTCTTCCAGCACATAAGCGCTTTCCAGCGGCGTGAGATTGCGGCCTTCGTGCTTGAACAGCGGGCAGCGCAGGGCGCTCTCCAGGGAATGGATCGCCCGGTGCACGCTGACATTGCTGGTCTGCAATTCGGCGGCAGCCCGGGCCAGGTTGCCGGTGCGCATGAAGGCCAGGAACACCTCGAGTTTTTTCAGGGTCAACTCTTCATCGATCAGCATGATGCAGACTCTTATTCGAATGGCTCGATTGTGCACGTATGCGATCTTTTGTAGCAGCTGTCGAGTGAAACGAGGCTGCGATTTTTCAAGATCAAAAGATCGCAGCCTCGTTTCACTCGACAGCTCCTACAGTTTGCGCGATGTTGCAGTGAATTTTGAGGTGAGCAACACATGTATCACGGGGAAAGATTGAACGCCTGGACGCATCTGGTCGGGGCGGTGGCAGCGGTTGTCGGGGTGGTGTGGATGCTGGTGATTGCCGGCATGGACGGAAGTCCGTGGAAGATCGTCAGCGTGGCGATTTACGGGTTTACCTTGCTGGTGCTGTACAGCGCGTCGACCGTTTATCACAGCGTGCGTGGGCGCAAGAAAGCGATCATGCAGAAGGTCGATCACTTTTCGATCTACCTGCTGATCGCCGGCAGCTACACGCCATTCTGTCTCGTGACGCTACGCGGGCCGTGGGGCTGGACGCTGTTCGGGATTGTCTGGGGATTGGCGCTGATCGGCATCCTGCAAGAGATCAAGCCGCGTTCGGAGGCGCGGATTCTGTCGATCGTGATCTACGCAGTGATGGGCTGGATCGTGCTGGTGGCGGTCAAGCCGTTATTGGCGGCGTTGGGCAGTACAGGTTTCGCCTGGCTGGCGTCGGGCGGCGTGCTGTACACCGTGGGCATTATCTTTTTTGCGCTGGATAGTCGTTTACGCCATGCCCACGGGATCTGGCACCTGTTCGTGATTGCCGGGAGTTTGCTGCACTTCGTGGCGATTCTGTTTTATGTCTTGTAGATCGCACTGCAGCTATTTGAAAAACCTGTGGGAGCGGGCTTGCTCGCGAAAGCGTCAGGTCAGCCGACATCATCGCTGACTGATCCACCGCATTCGCGAGCAAGCCCGCTCCCACAGGGGTACAGGTGATCCAGTTGTGCCTGCGCCCGTCGGCTGAACACCTGCAACAAGTCGCTCAGGGTGTGGGGCGGCGGTTCGTCGGCGCGAGTGACCGCATACAACGTGATCGGTAACGCGGGTGCCAGAGGTCGAATCGCCGTGGCGGCGGGGGACGCACCGAGTGCGGTAAACGGATCGATCACCGCCAATCCGGCACCTGACTCAACCATCGCCCGCGCCAGCGAGTAGGTCTGCACGGCGATGCGAACCCGTGGCGGCGGATCGACCGCCTCAAGGTAGCTGTCGAGTCTGGCCGCCAGCGGGTCGGCGCTGGACAGGCCGATCAGCGGCGCTCCGGCCAATTCGCTCAACGGCAACGGTTGGCTCAAGGCGTCGTCGGCCCAATAACCCAACGGCGCCAGTGCCACCAAAACCCCGCAAGCCAGGGTCTGTGCCTTCAGGCCTGGATGATCCGGCGGCTGCAAGGTCAGCGCGACATCCACTTCGCGCATCAACAAATTCTGCATCAGCTCACGGCTGTGGGCGCTGGACAGTTCGCAGACGATGTCCGGGTAGCGTTGCGTCCACTCGTTGATGGCCGGCGGCAGCAGCGACAGGGCCAGCGCCGGGATCGCGCCGATCCGTACGCTGTGCCCCGGCTCGCGCCGCAGGCTCTGGGCCAGACGTCGCACGCCTTGCAGGCTTTCGGTGACCTTGTCGACTTCGCGCTCAAGTTCCAGCGCTTCGGGCGTTGCCTGCAATTTGCCGCGCACCCGCAGGAACAACGGAAAGCCCAGTTGCTGTTCGGCGTGTTGCAGCACTTTGCTCACCGCCGGTTGCGATACGTGCAGCAACTGTGCGGCGCCACTGACCGAACCGGTCTGGCGAATGGCCTGGAAAATCTCGATGTGTCGCAGTCGCATGGCAAGTCCATAACCTTTGTTTATGGGTCAGGCATCTTTATGCATTGTTCAACGGCTGTCACCTGGTCCTAACCTGAAGCCTGTTCCAACAACGGTTAAGGACAGACATGGCTCAGCGGGTTTGCATTATCGGTGGCGGCGTCATCGGGCTGACGACGGCTTACGCACTGGTTCGCGACGGCATCGACGTGACGCTGATCGAGGCCCGGGACTCGCTGGGCAGCGAGACCAGTTTCGCCAACGGCGGCCAGTTGTCCTACCGCTACGTCGCACCGCTGGCCGATGCCGGCGTACCGTTGCAGGCGCTTGGCTGGATGCTGCGCGGTGACTCGCCGTTGAAGCTGCGCCCGCGCCTGGACCCGGCGCAATGGCGCTGGATGGCGTCCTTCCTGGCGGCTTGCCGTCGTTCGGTGAATCAGCGCAACGGCGCGCACCTGCTGCGTCTGGCGCTGCTGAGCCAGGCCACGCTGCAAGTCTGGCGCGAAGAAGACCCTCTCGACGGTTTCGACTGGCGGCGCAACGGCAAACTGGTGACGTTTCGTGAAGCCGCGAGTTTTGAACATGCGCGCCATGGCCTGGCCGATCCGCAACAGCAGCATGTGCTGTCGCGGGCCGAATGCGCCCAACTGGAGCCTGCACTCGCCGAGGCGCCGTTTGTGGGAGCGATTTATACGCCTGACGAAGAAGTCGCCGATTGCCATGCTTTCTGCCAGCAACTGCTGGCTCGACTCCAGGCGTCGGGGCGTTGCGAGTTTTTGCTCGGGCGCAAGGTCACCGGCATTCGCCACGCGGACGGCGCGGTGCAGGCCGTCGAAATAGGTTCGCAAGTGCTGCCTGTCGAGCAACTGGTGATTGCCGCCGGTCATCGCAGTCCGGCGCTGGCGCTGCCCGGCATGAACTTGCCGCTGTATCCGCTCAAGGGCTACAGCCTGACCTTGCCCATCCGCGCCGAACATCGCGCGCCGGAGCTGAGCATCACCGATTACAACCGCAAGATCGTTTACGCCCGCATCGGTGAACAACTGCGCGTGGCGGCGATGGTCGATATTGTCGGTTTCGACCCGGCACTCGACCCCAAACGTCTGGCGCTGATCAAGCGCCAGGCGCAGGAAACCTTACCGAATGCTGGCGATTACGACGCCGCCATCGAATGGGCCGGCATGCGCCCGGCCACCC